>NZ_WOXS01000002.1:1256000-1570000 GCF_009852415.1 Streptomyces sp. Tu 3180
GTCGTACGTCACGGAGAAGCGGCTGTCGAAGCACAAGGACGAGTGGGGCAAGGGGGCCATCGAGGGTGTCGCCGGCCCGGAGTCGGCCGCGTCGGCCTCGGCGGCGGGCACGCTGGTGTCCATGCTGACCCTGGGCCTGCCGACCACGGCGGTCGCGGCGGTGATGCTGGCCGCGTTCCAGCAGTACGGCATCCAGCCCGGTCCGCTGCTCTTCGAACGCGAACCGGACCTGGTGTGGGGCCTGATCGCCTCGCTGTTCGTCGGCATGGTGCTGCTGCTCGCCCTCAACCTGCCGCTCGCGCCGGTGTGGGCGAAACTGCTGCGCATCCCGCGGCCGTACCTGTACGCCGGGATCCTGTTCTTCGCGGCGGTCGGCGCGTACGCGGTCGGCGGTGAGGTGATCGACCTGGTGATCCTGCTGCTCATCGGCCTGGTCGGCTTCGGCATGCGGCGCTACGGGCTGCCGGTGCTGCCCGCCGTCATCGGCGTCATCCTCGGCCCGGCGGCCGAGCAGCAGCTCCGCCGCGCCCTGCAGATCAGCGACGGCAGCGTCACGGGCCTGGTCGGCACGCCGTTCTCGGTGACCGTGTACGCGGTCGTCGTGCTGCTGCTGGCCTGGCCGCTGGTGCGCAAGGCGCTGCCCCGCGGGCGCGGCGGGGCCTGACCGCACGCGGGGTTCCCGCCCGTCGGGGCGTGCGCGCCCCGACGGGCGGGTGCGGGCCGCGGCGGCCGGCCGCCGGCTCCGCCACCGCACCTGTCCGCGACCGCCGTGTCAGGCCGCCGTCCCCGTGGCGGTGCGCCACGGCACGAAGGCGTTCGTCAGGCCCGCGAGGGCCGGGCGCAGCTCCGGGTGGTGGCGCAGCAGCACCGTGATCATGCTGTTGTCGTCGATCCAGGCCATGCCGGCCCGGGAGTACACCTCGGGGGTGTAGTACTCGGTGAAGAAGCGGTCGCTGTTCAGCCGGCGCGAGGCCATCAGGACGAAGATGCGGAATGCCGTGTCGCTGAACGCGAACCCGGCCGGCAGCCTCTCCGCGTACAGCCCGACCATGAGGTCGACCTTCTCGATGTCGCCGCCGTAGAGCCGCTCGATCTGCCCGGCCCACACCGGGTCGTCCGTCAGCTCGGCGAAGCTCGCCGCGGGCTTCAGCCGCAGCAGCCGCCGGAACTCGTTGTAGCGGGGGACGCCCAGTTCACGGGAGCGCAGGATGTCGGTGGCGGCGAGGTCCTGGAGGTGCCCGTCGGGACGCTCGAACTCCTGGAGGAACCTGGGGAAGTTGTGCAGGGTGACCAGCCCGGGGTGGAGCGTGCCGAAGCTGTAGAGCAGGTCGGCCGTCCCGGTGGTCTCCAGGACCTTCAGCGCGCCCGGCCCCGAGATCTCGCGGAGGGTGCAGTGCCGCAGGGTCCGGTCGTCGGCCGCGGACCGCAGGTGCCATGCGTCGCGGACGAGCGGGTGCATGCGGTAGACGGCGACGAACTCCTCGGTGAGGGAGTACGGGACGCCGTAGTGGTCGGTGGCGCCACCGGGGATGCCGCTGAGGACCTCGCTGCGGCTGATCCGGCCGAACAGGTCGTGCACGCGTTCGCCCGCGACGCCCCACCAGTTGGCCCGCAGCGCCTTGACGGTCGTGGGGTGGCTGATCACCGCCGGTGTCCACTCCACGGTGTGGATCTTGGCGAGGAGTGCGGCGTTGACCAGCCGGGCGCGCTGGAACAGCTCCTCGTCGCCCCACGACGGGTACGCGTCGTGCAGGTGGTCGCAGATCGCGTTGTGCTCGCGGGCGAACAGGCTCTGCATCATCGCGAGCCCCAGCCAGAAGCCGGGCACGCGCGAGGGGTCGCGGGAGGGGTCCGAGGGGAAGGGTGACTGCTCGTCGCCCCACAGGCGGATCCTGCCCGCCTCACCGGTGCGCATCAGCCGCTGCTCGGTCTCGTTCGTCCCGTAGATCTGCGAGGCGTCCCACCAGTGGGAGGAGACGTTGACCCGGGTGTCGGGCGTCCCGGCGGGCGCCCGCGGGTCACGGGTCGGGTCGTCCGGCGTCCGCATGATCCGCATCGGCCGTTCCGGCCAGGGGTCGTCGTCCGTGAGCGGCACTTCCCAGGGCCGTTCCGTGGGGCTCGTCCCGTGGCTGAACCAGTCGCGGATCATGAACTGGAGCCAGGCGGCGACCAGCGAGTTGACCGACTCGGCCGGGATCAGCTCGTCGCGGGTGAGCAGGGCGCGGCTGACCTCGCGGGGACTCGGCCGGGACAGGACGTCCTCGGGGGCGGCCGGGGCGATCCGGTCCAGGGGGATGTTCCGGCCGAAACGGGTGCCCGCCATGCCCGCCCGCGGCTCGTCGAGGTCGTTGTGGCTGCCGTCGGCGGTCCGGTCGACCGTGTGGCTCCCGGACGGCGGCGCGGGATCGGGCTGGTTCACCGAGGGCAGGTGCCCGGTGTCGTGGAGGTTCCTCTGCCGGAGCCTGACGCGCAGTCCGAGGAGCGTCAGCAGGCCCGGCAGGACGGGCAGCCGGTCCCAGCCGACGCGCCGGTCGGCGTACTCGGCGCCGCCGGTGACGATCCGCCAGGGGAGAGAGGTTCGGTACCCGGCCGCGGAGGGCCGTCGGGCGCGTCGGTGCTCGGTCATCGCGGTACTGCTCCTTGGCTGGCTCCCGGTCGTGCCGCCGGGGCGGCCGCTCCAGGGGCGGATGGGTCGCCGAGGGCCACGCCGCTCGCCTTCTCGCCGGCCACGCGGACGGGGGGCGACGGCGAAGGGCCCGGGGGCGACGGAGGATCCCGGCGGCCCCGTCGGGAAGCCCGGTGCCCGCGAACGGGCGGGCCGGGACGCGGCGTCGGGAAGCACGCTTCACGGCCGTGGTCCCTCCCGAAGGAGCGGTGGCTCCCGTGACGACGGGAACCGCCGCCGAACGCCCCGGGGAAGTTGAGGCCCGAAGGGAGGGACCCCCTGGAACGCTCCGATTTCCATGCTAGAAGGGGCCTCGCCCACCTGCACGTCGAGGACCGCGGCCGCACCGCCGGCCGACGCGCAGCCCTCACCCGACCGGCCTAGTGTGGCAAGAGGGGGGTGACTCACCTCGAGGCCGACATGAGGAGAACCGCGATGGGAAAGGTCGCCACCCACACCTTCCAGACGTACCGAGCGGTCGCCAGTTTCGAGCGGGCCAGGGAAGTCGCCCGCACCACCTCGCCGTTCACCATCGAGGTCCGTTTCCTCGGCGGACTGACGGGCCATCAGCAGGACGCCTTCGCCGCGGCGGCCGACCGCTGGGCCAGGGTCATCGTCGGGGACCTGGACACCGCGCTCGTCGGCGGCGACGTCATCGACGACCTGCTGATCGAGGCCGAGGGCGTGGACATCGACGGCACCGGCGGCATCCTGGGGATGGCCGGGCCCACCGACTTCCGCGACGGGTCGGCCCAGTTCGGCCGGTTCCTGCCGGCGAAGGGCGTGATGAGGTTCGACTCCGCCGACCTCGACCGGATGGAGGCGGACGGCACGCTCGTCGACGTCATCACGCACGAGATGGGACACGTCCTGTGCGTCGGCACCCTGTGGGCCGACTTCGGCCTCCTCAAGGGCGCCGGCAGCCAGAACCCGACCTTCGTCGGCGCGGGCGCGATGGCGGAGTTCGCCGCGCTCCTCGGCGAGGAGGACCCGGTCCCGGTACCGGTCGCCAACTTCGGCGGGCCCGGCACCCAGGACAGCCACTGGCGTGAGGCCGTCTTCGTCCACGAACTGATGTCGCCGTTCATCTCCGGTGCGGACAACCCCCTGAGCCGGATGACCGCGGCCAGCCTCGGCGACATGGGCTACCAGGTCGACCTCGAGGGCGCCGAACCCTACGCGCTCCCGGATCTGCTCCGGATCGCCAGGGAGGGCGCCCTCGTGCCGCACACGGCGCCCCTGGGCGACGGCGTGATGCTCCCGGCCGTGCCCACCCGGCTGCCCGCCGCCACACCGTAGAGGCGCCGCGGGCGCCGTGCGCCACGGCGGTGACCGCCGTACGACCGCGGCGGTCACCGTCTCACGGCTGCCGCGGCCACCGCATCACGACCGCCACGGCCACCGTCGTACGGCCGCCGCCCCGGCGTCCCGGTCTGCGGTGACAGGGCGAGCCGGGGCGCGGCGTCCCGCCCCGGGCCACGGCCGACGACCCGGCCCGCCCTCCTCCTCGGCGCGCCTCCCACCGGGTGAGGGCCCTTCGGCGGCACGGCGAGCGAGTCCGGTGCGGCCGTCGTCCGCACCGGGCCGTCCGCACCGGGCCGTCCGGTGCGGGGCATCCGGTCCGGGACGTGCGGTCCGGTGCCTGCGCCGACGTCCGGGCCCCGCCGGGTCCGCTCCGCGGCCGTCCAGGTCCCCCGGGCGGCTCACGGCCGGCCGTGTGCGCCGCGGTGCGGGCCCGCCCGGCACCGGCTCCGGCGGCACGCCCGGACCACGACGCGGACACCAGCCTCCGTCCCGCCTCTTGACGCGTCAATGACAACGATGGCTTGATGTCCCCATGGGAGCGCTCCCATTCTCACCCGGGAAACCAGGGAAGGGGACACCATGGGCGGCACCCGCCTTTCGCGCCTGCACACGCTCACGGTCCGCGGCCTGCTGACCGCCCTGCTCCTGCTGCCCCTCGGCATGGTCCTCGCGCCGGGCGCGGCAGCCGCACCGAGGGCCGCCCCGGTGCGCGTCATGCCGCTGGGCGACTCGATCACCGGTTCGCCGGGGTGCTGGCGAGCGGTGCTGTGGAACCGGCTGCTGGACGCCGGCCACACGGACGTCGACTTCGTCGGCACCCTGCGCGAGCAGGGCTGCGCACTGGCGCACGACGGCGACAACGAGGGCCACGGCGGCGAACTGGTCACCGACGTGGCGGACCGGGACCTGCTTCCCGGACGGCTGGCGGCGACGCGGCCAGACATCGTTGTCATGCACTTCGGCACGAACGACGTCTGGAGCAACGTCTCCCCCGACCGCATCCTCGCCGCCTACACGGAGCTCGTGGCGCAGATGCGGGCGTCCAACCCGGACATGCGCGTCCTCGTCGCCCGGCTCATCCCCATGAACCCCGCCACGTGCGCCGCCTGCGCCCGGCGCGTCGCCGACCTCAACGCCCGGATCCCCGCGTGGGCCGAGGCGACGAGCACCGGCCGCTCCCCCGTGACCGCGGTCGACCAGTGGACGGGTTTCGACACGGCCACCGACACCTACGACGGCGTGCACCCCAACGCCGCCGGCGACGAGAAGATCGCCGCCCGCTGGTTCCCGGCCCTGTCGGCCCTCCTGGAGGAAGGGGTCCCGGGCGGCGGCCCGGGCGACGGCGACCCCGTCTGCACCGCGTCCTTCCGGGTCGTCGCCCGCTGGCAGGGCGGCCACCAGGCCGAGGTGACGGTGCGCAACGCCTCCTCCGTCCCCGTGTCGGGCTGGACGGTGACGGTCGTACCGGCGGACGGCGCCCGCCTCACCCAGGTCTGGAACGGCACCCTCACCGCGTCCGCCGACGGCACGGCCCGGGTCGCGGACGCGGGCTGGAACGGCGCCCTCGCCCCCGGCGCGAGCACCGCCTTCGGCCTCGTCGCCACGGCCCCGGCGACGTCCACCGCCCCCGCGGCGGCCGTCGACTGCGCGGCCACCCCCTGACGCACGACACGCACCGAGACCATCCCGCCCACCCCGTCCTGGAGCCGCCATGAGATCCCCTGCCCGCACCGCCCCACGAGCCGCCGGCCTCCTCGCCGCGCTCCTGGGTCTCCTGCTCCCGCTCCTCGCCCTCACCCCACCGGCCCACGCGGCGCCCACCGGCTTCCGCGTCCAGAACGGCCGGCTGCTGGAGGCCTCCGGGAACGACTTCGTGATGCGCGGCGTCAACCACGCCCACACCTGGTACGCGGACCGGATCAGCTCGCTGGCGCACATCAAGGCCAAGGGCGCCAACACGGTGCGCGTCGTCCTCTCCAGCGGCGACCGCTGGACCCGCAACGACGCCGCCGACGTGAGGAACGTCGTCGCGCAGTGCAAGCAGAACCGGCTGATCTGCGTCCTGGAGGTGCACGACACCACCGGCTACGGCGAGCAGAGCGGAGCGGTCACCCTCTCCCGCGCCGCCGACTACTGGATCAGCGTCCAGAGCGCCCTGACCGGCCAGGAGGACTACGTCATCGTCAACATCGGCAACGAGCCCTACGGCAACACCGACTATGCGAGCTGGACGGCCGACACCAAGGCGGCGATCCAGAAGCTGCGCAACGCCGGGTTCGGCCACACGCTGATGGTCGACGCGCCCAACTGGGGCCAGGACTGGGCGTTCACCATGCGCGACAACGCCGCCTCGGTGTTCGCTGCCGACCCGGACGCCAACACCGTCTTCTCCATCCACATGTACGGCGTCTTCGACACCGCCGCCGAGATCAGCGACTACCTGGGCCGCTTCGTGGCGGCGAAACTCCCGATCGTGGTCGGGGAGTTCGGCCACGACCACTCCGACGGCAACCCCGACGAGGACACCATCCTGGCCGTCACCCAACAGCTCGGCCTCGGCTACCTCGGCTGGTCCTGGAGCGGCAACGGCGGCGGCGTCGAGTACCTGGACATGGTCACGGACTTCGACCCGAACCAGCTGACCGGCTGGGGGCGGCGCCTCTTCGACGGCGCCAACGGCATCGCCGCCACCTCCGAGGAGGCCGAGATCTACTCCTCCGGCTCCGGCGGTGACACCACGGCCCCGACCGCTCCCGGCACCCCGGCCGCCTCGGCGGTGACCTCCTCGTCGGCCACCCTCACCTGGGGCGCCGCCACCGACGCGAACGGTGTCACGGGCTACGACGTCGTGCGGATCGGCGGCGGCGGGGAGACCACCGTCACCACGGCGACCGGCACCTCCGCCACCGTCACCGGCCTCGCCCCGGCCACGTCCTACACCTTCGCCGTCTACGCCCGGGACGCCGCCGGCAACCGCTCGCAGCGCTCCGCCACGGTGACCGTCACCACGTCCTCCGGCGGAACGACGGGAGCCTGCGCGGTCGGTTACCGGGTGACGGGCGAGTGGCCCGGCGGCTTCCAGGGCGAGATCGTCGTCCGCAACACCGGCGGCTCGGCGGTGAACGGCTGGACGCTGCGCTGGACCTTCCCCGGCGACCAGCGGATCACCAACCTCTGGGGCGGCACCCCGGCGCAGAGCGGCTCCGAGGTCAGCGTGACCGCCGCCTCGTACACCGCGACGATCCCCGCGTCCGGCTCCGTCACCCTCGGCTTCACCGCCTCGCGGTCCGGCGCCAACCCCAGCCCCACGGCGTTCAGCCTCAACGGTGCCACCTGTTCCGTGGCCTGACGAGCGCGCTGCCCGGAAGGTGTCGTTCTCCCTTCCGGGCAGCCACCCGTCCGCCGTCCGCCTCAGACCAGGTGGGCGAAGACCACCAGGTTCTCGGTGTAGTCCCTGGCGGCGCGGTCGTAGTCGCCCGCACAGGTGATCAGCCGGACCTCGGCCCTGGGGGCGTCGGCGTACACGAGCTCGTTCGGGAAGTCGTCCTTCTCGAACGCCTCCGTGTCGTGCACCTCGAACGTCGCCTTGCTCCCGTCGGCCCGCACCACCCGGAACCGGTCCCCCTCCTCCAGCTCGCTGAGCCGCGCGAACACGGCCGGTGACGTCGCCGTGTCCACGTGCCCGGCGATGATCGACGTGCCCGTCTCTCCCGGGGTGGCTCCCTTGGCGAACCAGCCGACCAGGTTGGTGTCGCGCGGCGGCGGGGCCTCGAGCTGCCCGCCCTTGCCGATGGCGAGATCGGTGAAGGGCGCGTCGACGTCGATCTCGGGGATGAGCAGCCGGGTCGGCTCGGACCGCGGCAGGCTCTTGCCGGACGGCTTGTCCTTGGCCGGCTTGTTCTTGGCCGGCTCGTTCTCCTCCGGGGCGGAGGCGGTGGAGACCGCGGGAGGGGCGTGCGGCACATGGGCGTCGTCGGGGGGTCTTCCCCGCCGCCGAGCAGCGTCATGATCAGCGCCAGGCCGGCTCCGCTCCAGAAGACCGCCGTCATGACGGCGCGCAGTCTCCGCCTCTTCGGCGTCGGCTCGGTTGCGGCCGGCTCGGTTTCACAGGGGGAAGGGGGACTGGCTGCCATCGGGGGGACCACCTCACTCGGACACGGCAGCGGACACGAGGGACTTGAGCAGCGAGCGGGACCGCCATGACGCGCTACGCGCGTCCGGCGGCCCCGGTCTCTATGACACCGGACATGGCTCAGGCCAGGTTTCCGGAGACCTTCTTGCGTCGCAGCGCGTACGCGCCGGTACCGAGGACCGCCAGCGCGGCCAGGCCACCCGCGGTGACACCCGGCTCGGCGAGGGCACCGCCACCGGTGTGCACGCCGCCGTGCGGCTTGTCGTACTTACCGTGCTCGTCCTCCTTGCCGCCCCAGGACTCCTCGCTGTGCGAGTCGTCCTTCTCCTTGTAGGACTCGGCGTCGTACTTCCGGTCCTTGGAGTTGCCCCAGTCCTCTTCGTTCACCGCGGCCAGGGCCCCACCGCCCGTGTGGACACCGCCGTGCGGCTTGTCGTACTTCTTCTCCTCCTCCTTCTTGCTGTCCTCCTCGTGCTTGCTGTACTCGTCCTTCTTGTTGTACTCGTCGTCCTTCTTGGACTCGTCGTCCTTGCTGTACTCGTCCTTGCTGTACTCGTCCTTGCTGTACTCGTCCTTGGACTCGTCGTCCTTGCCGTACTCGTCCTCGTTCAGCGAGGTCAGAGCGCCGCCGCCCGCGTGGACACCGCCGTGCGGCTTGCCGTGCTTGCTCTCCTCGTCGTCCTTCTTGTACTCGTCGTCCTTGCCGTAGTCGTCCTTCTTGTACTCGTCGTCCTTCTTGGACTCGTCCTTGCCGTACTCGTCCTTGCTGTACTCGTCCTTGCTGTACTCGTCCTTGGACTCGTCGTCCTTGCCGTACTCGTCCTTGGACTCGTCGTCCTTGCCGTACTCGTCCTTGGACTCGTCGTCCTTGCCGTACTCGTCCTCGTTCAGCGAGGTCAGAGCGCCGCCGCCCGCGTGGACACCGCCGTGCGGCTTGCCGTGCTTGCTCTCCTCGTCGTCCTTCTTGTACTCGTCGTCCTTGCCGTGGTCGTCCTTCTTGTACTCGTCGTCCTTCTTGGACTCGTCCTTGCCGTACTCGTCCTTGCTGTACTCGTCGTGCTTGCTCTCCTCCTCGTGCTTGCTCTCCTCGTCGTGCTTGCTCTCCTCGTCGTACTCCTTGCTGTAGGAAGACTTGTCGTGGTCCTTGTCACCCATGTGGTCCGCGTAGACCACGGGGGCGGAGATGGCGAGAGCCGCCGTGGCCGTTGCGGTGGCGAGCACCATGCGGGCAGAGCGCATCTGAGAGTCCTTCCATAGGCGGCCGGGCTGCTGACGCCTCGCCAGCACGGTGAACCCGGCCCCGCGTGATCCACAGTCGGCCATGCGATCCGGCCTCACCATCCGAGACGTTCACACGGGTTAATCCCCACGCTCTTACGGAGCACCAGGCGGCTCCCGGGCCTCACGGAACCCCCCGCGCCGGCGGCCGGAATCCGGTTCGCCGAGGTCTGCGCCGGGGCGCCGGGGACCGGCGGCACGGCGGGTTCCGGACCCGGGACGCAATCCCCGGGACCGGCGTCGACGACGTCCCGTGCGGTCCGCGGCACGGCGGCTCGCCTCCGGGGCGCTCGCCGTGGTGGCCGTCGCGGCCGTCGGCGTGCTTGCCCTTGCCTCCCGCGCCCGCCTAGCCTGACTTTGTGCCGCAAATAAACAAAACCCGATCGCACAGTGCCGTGCCGGGTACCGACCTCGTCCGACTCCGACTCGCCCTGACCCTCTTCTTCGCCCTCGACGGCTTCGTCTTCGCCGGCTGGGTGGTGCGCATCCCCGCCATCAAGGAGCAGACCGGCGCCTCCGCCAGCGCCCTGGGCCTCGCCCTGCTCGGCGTCTCCGCCGGAGCCGTCGTCACCATGACGCTCACCGGCCGCCTGTGCCGCCGCTACGGCAGCCATCCGGTCACCGTCGTCTGCGCGGTCCTGCTCTCCCTCAGTGTCGGGCTGCCCCCGCTGACCCACTCCGCCCCCGCCCTCGGCACGGTGCTCCTGCTGTTCGGTGCGGCCTACGGCGGGATCAACGTCGCCTTCAACAGCGCCGCCGTCGATCTGGTGGCCGCGCTGCGGCGGCCGATCATGCCCGGTTTCCACGCCGCGTTCAGTCTGGGCGGCATGCTCGGCGCGGGGCTGGGCGCCCTGGTCGCGGGCTCCCTCTCGCCCGCCCGGCACCTGTGGGGACTCGCCGCCGTCGGGCTGCTCGTGACGGCCGTGGCGGGGCGGATGCTCCTGCGGTGCGAGCCGCTGAACCCGGCGGACCGGGGGCGGTCCGAGCCGTCCGCCCCGCACCGGCCGTCGGGCCGTACCCGCGGGCTGGTGATCGTCTTCGGGCTCATCGCGCTGTGCACCGCGTACGGCGAAGGGGCGCTGGCCGACTGGGGCGCGCTCCACCTCGAGCAGGACCTCGGCGCCTCACCGGGTGCCGCGGCCCTCGGGTACTCGTGCTTCGCGCTCGCGATGACGGTCGGACGGCTGACCGGCACGACCCTGCTCGAGCGGCTGGGCCGGACCCGGACCGTGCTCGCGGGCGGCTCCACCGCGACGGCCGGGATGCTGCTCGGCGCGCTCGCGCCCTCCCTGTGGGCCGCCCTGCTCGGCTACGCGGTCACCGGGATCGGTCTCGCCAACCTCTTCCCCGTGGCCGTCGAACGGGCCGGCGCGCTCGCGGGTTCCAGCGGTGTCGCCGTCGCCTCCACGCTGGGCTACGGCGGCATGCTCCTCGGCCCGCCCGCGATCGGGTTCATGGCGGACTGGTCCAGCCTGCCGGTCGCGCTGACCAGCGTGGCGGTGCTGGCCGCGGTGGCCACGCTCATCGGTTTCGCCACGCGCCGGGTGGACACGGGCTGAGCCCGCACGCGCCCCGCGCCGCCGGGACGGCCGCCCCCGCGGACCCGGTCCGCACGGTGCTCCCGGCCGTTCGGCTGTTCGGCGCAAACCGCCTGATCGGCCGCCCCGCGTCGGGGTACCCGCTCTTCCGCGCCCGCCGGCCGCACGTCGACGGGCGGTGCGCACACGACCGACCCCGCGGAACAGGGAGAGACCGTGACCGAACAGCAGAACCCCGCCGGGCAGCATCCGACCCCCGACTTCCCGTCCCAGGACCAGCCGCATCCCGGCTGGACCGGTCCCATGGACCCGCCGCCGGACCACGGGGAGGACTCCTACCGGGGCAGCGGCCGGCTCACGGACCGCAAGGCCGTGATCACCGGCGGGGACTCCGGGATCGGGCGGGCGGTCGCCCTGGCGTTCGCGCGTGAGGGCGCCGACGTGCTCTTCACCCATCTGGAGAGCGAGAAGGACGAGGCCGCCGAGACCACGCGCCTGGTGGAGGAGGCCGGCCGGCGGGCCGTGCCCGTCTCGTGCGACATCCGGGAGGAGGAGAACTGCCGGGCGCTGATCGACCGCGCCGTGTCGGAGTTCGGCCGGATCGACGTCCTGGTGAACAACGCGGCGTACCAGATGTCGCAGCCGGACGGCATCGAGGCGATCTCCACCGAGCAGTTCGACCGGGTGATGCGCACCAACCTGTACGGCATGTTCTGGCTGTGCAAGATGGCGCTGCCGCACATGCCGGAGGGCGGCAGCATCATCAACTCGACCTCCGTGCAGGCCTACAAGCCGAGCCCGCACCTGCTGGACTACGCGACGACCAAGGGGGCGATCGTCACCTTCACCCAGGGGCTGGCGCAGATGGTGATCGAACGCGGCGTCCGCGTCAACGCCGTGGCACCGGGACCGGTGTGGACACCGCTGATCCCGGCGACGCTGCCGGACACGAAGGAGTTCGGCAAGCAGGCGCCCATCGGGCGGCCCGCCCAGCCGGCCGAGATGGCCCCGGCGTACGTCTTCCTCGCCTCCCAGGAGGCGTCGTACATCACCGCGGAGATCGTCAACGCGACGGGCGGGACGCCACTGCCGTAGGAGAACCGTCCGGAGACCGCGAGGGCGGGCCGGACCGGGGTGCGCTCCGGCCGCGTACGGCAGACTCCTGTGCATGGACACTTCCTGGTTCCTGGAAATCCTGGACGAAGAGGGGCAGTTGCTGGCCACCGCCGCCGAGGAGGCCGGCGTGGACGCCGCGGTGCCGGCCTGCCCGGGCTGGCGGGTGGGCGACCTGCTGCGGCACACCGGCGTGGTCCACCGGTGGGCCGCCGGGTTCGTCGCCGACCGGTGGACCGCTCCCCGCCCGATGGGCGAGCCCCCGCAGACCGACGGCGCGGAACTCGTGGACTGGTACCGCGACAGCCACCGCCACCTCCTCGACGTCCTGACCGGCGCGCCGCCCGACGTGGAGTGCTTCACCTTCCTGCCCGGACCGCCCTCCGCGCTCGCCTTCTGGGCCCGCCGCCAGGCGCACGAGACGGCCGTGCACCGGTTCGACGCGGAGTCGGCGCGCGGCGGCGCCGCCACGCCGATCGCCACGGACTTCGCCGTGGACGGCATCGACGAACTGCTGCGCGGCTTCCACGCCCGCCCCAGGAGCCGGGTGCGCACCGAGGTGCCGCGCGTCCTGCGGGTGCGGGTCACCGACGCCGACGCGGTGTGGACCGTGCGGCTGTCCCAGGAGCCACCGGTGACCGTGCGGGACGCGGGCGGGGACGCCGAGTGCGAACTGGCCGGCCCCGCGGAGCGGTTGTACCTTGCGCTGTGGAACCGGCTGCCGGTGCCGGCGGTTTCGGGGGACCCGGCGCTCGCCGCGCTCTGGCGTGACGCGTCCGCCGTGACCTGACGCCCCGGGAGCGGGCGCTCAGCCGTCCGTGAGCATCCGGGCCAGCACCGCGCGCTGCACGGGCAGCACCTCGCCGTGCAGCGCGCGCCCCTTCGCCGTGAGGGACACCCGCACCCCCCGCCGGTCCTCCGGGCAGATCCCGCGCTCGACCAGCCCCTCCCGCTCGAGGCGGGCGATCAGCCGGGACAGCGCGCTCTGGCTCAGATGGACACGCTCGGAGATCTCCTGGACGCGGTAGGAGCAGCCGTGGGCGGCGGAGTGCGCGGCGAGTACGTCCAGGACCTCGAAGTCGCTGGCGCACACCCCGTGTCCGTGCAGCGCGCGGTCGAGCTCGCACTGGGTCCGCGCATGCAGCGCGAGCATGCTCCGCCAGCGTTCCACGAGCGCCTGTTCGGCCTGCGTCGCCGCCATGGGCGCACCGTAGCAGGACCACCGGTCCCTTGCCGCGGCCGAGTGCCCGGGGCATGATTCCGGAACGACCGCGGACGGGGGACGCGCATGACGGGACACGGGGGACGCACATGACGGGACACGGGGGACGACGGACCCAGGCCGAGCGGGACGCGATCACCGTCGAGATCGGGTACGCGCTGTGCAGTGCGGCCTTCGCGGCGGCGGTCGTCTTCGGGGCCGTGGCGGGACCGGCGCTGCTCTTCGCGCTGCCGGACGTCCTGGAGACCGTGCTGCTGCGCGCCGGGCTGGTGCTCGCGCCGGTCCTGTTCGCCGTCCGTACGGCCGCCGTGCTGCTCCGCTCCGGGCGGCCGGTTCAGCCCAGCCAGCCCGGCCGCACCAGTCCGGACTCGTAGGCGAGGACCACCAGTTGGGCCCGGTCGCGGGCACCCAGCTTCACCATGGTGCGGCTGACGTGGGTCTTGGCGGTGAGCGGGCTCACGACCAGGCGGCGGGCGATCTCCTCGTTGGACAGGCCGATGCCGACCAGGGCCATCACCTCCCGCTCCCGTTCGGTGAGCCGGGCCAGGGCGCCGGCGGCGGCCGGTTCCTTGGAGCGGGCCGCGAACTCGGCGATCAGGCGGCGGGTCACCCCGGGCGAGAGCAGCGCGTCGCCCGCGACCACCGCCCGCACCGCGCGCAGGAGTTCCTCCGGCTCGGTGTCCTTGACCAGGAAGCCGGAGGCGCCCGAGCGGATCGCCTCGAAGACGTACTCGTCCAGCTCGAAGGTGGTGAGCATGACCACCCTCACCTCCGCCAGCTCCGCGTCCCCGGTGACCCGGCGGGTCGCTGCCAGGCCGTCGAGCGCGGGCATGCGGATGTCCATCAGGACGACGTCGGGCCGCAGTTCGCGGATCAGGCGCACCGCCTCCTCGCCGTCGGACGCCTCCCCCGCCACCTCGATGTCCGGCTGGGCGTCCAGCAGCGCGCGGAATCCCGCCCGGACCAGTGCCTGGTCGTCGGCGAGCAGTACGCGGATCACCGGTCCTCCCCGGTCTCGAGCGGCAGCACGGCGAGCACCCGGAAGCCCCCGTCGGGGCGCGGGCCCGCCTCGATGGTGCCACCCAGCGCGGCGGCCCGCTCCCGCATCCCGGCGAGCCCCTTGCCGCCGCCGCCCGCGTCGGCGCCGGTGGCCGGACCGTCGTCGTCGACGCACAGGCTCAGCCGCCCCTCGCCCCGTTCGACGCGCACGTGCGCCCGCCGCGACCCGGAATGCCGTACGACGTTGGTGAGGGCCTCCTGGACGATGCGGAAGGCGGCCAGGTCCGTGCCGGGCGGCAGGTCCGGCGGCTCCCCCTCGACGGTGACCGTGAGGCCCGCGCTCGCGGCCTGTTCCACCAGCTCGGGCAGCCGGTCCAGGCCGGGCGCCGGGGTGCGGGGCGCGGCGCCGGGCGCCCGTAGTGTGTCGAGCACCTGCCGCACCTCCCCGAGCGCCTCCTTGCTCTTGTTCTTGATGGTGGTGAGCGCGGTGCGCGCCTGCTCCGGGTCGCTGTCCAGCAGCGCGAGCCCGACGCCCGCCTGCACGTTGATGACGGAGATGCTGTGCGCGAGCACGTCGTGCAGCTCGCGGGCGATCCGCAGCCGCTCCTCGTCCGCGCGCCGGCGCGCCGCCTGGGCCCGCTCGGCCCTCTCCCGCGCCCACTGCTCGCGCCGGGCCCGGGCCAGCTCCGACACCGCCACGACCGCCACCGCCCAGGTGGCGGCCACGATCTCCTGGTTCCAGGAGGCGCCCGGGTCGCCGGACGGCGGCAGCCACCGGTACAGCACGTGGGCCATGAGCGCGTGCCCCGCCCAGAGCGTCCCCAGCGCCGCCCACGCGGCGCGGCGGCGCCCCGAGACGACGGCGCTGAAACAGGCCACGGCGATGGTGAGGAGGACCGGGCCGTACGGGTATCCGGCCCCCAGGTAGAGCAGGACGGCGGCGACCGTGCCGAACGCCACGATCGCGGGGTGACGCCACCGCCACAGCAGCGTCACCCCCGCGACGAGCAGCAGCGCCCGCGCGAAGGGGTCCAGCGCGACGCGCCCGCCCTCCTGGGCGTGCTCCGCGAAGTCGGAGCCGACCAGCACGAACGCCGTGAGCAGCGCGGTGGAGCGCCAGGGCCACCGGGGGCGCCGGTCCTCGGCGCCGTCGTCGGGCCGGTCGGGCCGGCCGTCCCGTCCGGGCGGGCCGTGCCGCCACCACCGGGCGGGCGGCCCGTGGTGCCACCACCCGGACGGCCCGCCGCGCCCACGTCGCTCGTGCATGCCGGCCACGCTAGACGCCGGACGCCCCGCGCGGCGTCACCCCGGCGCGGTGCTCACACGTACTCCCGGCGAAGTACCTCCGCCGGCGACGGAGCGGGGCGGCGGCCGTCCGCCGGTGGACGGGGACCGGCAGGAGCAGCACGGCGGGGAGCGAGTTCGCCGAGGCGACGGGCGCGGATCCGGGGCCGGGCTGCGGTCGCCGCACGCCCGGGTGCTGCGTCAGGATCCGGAGCTGCTGCCCTCGCCCCCGGTTCCGGCGGCCTGGGGGGCGGGGGCCCGCCCGGCCCCCTCCTGCCGCGGACACGGCAGGCCCACGGTGCCGGCGAGTTGCCCCACCGCGTGCCGGAAGAACGTCTCGCGGTCCTCCACGACCCGGTTGAACTGCCCGAACAGCTCGAATCCGACGAGCCCGAAGAGCTGCGCCCAGGCCGCCACCATCGCCACCGCCACCTCGGGCGGCAGGTCGGGCGCGAAGTCGGCGGCCATCCGCACGGCCTCGGGCCGCAGGTCGTCCGGCAGCGGGGGCCGGACCAGCCCGTCGCCCCGGTGGGCGTCGCGGAGGATGCCGATGAGGACGAGGGCGACCCGGGAGGCGGGCGGGACGGTGCTCCGGGGCGCGGTGTAGCCGGGGACCGGCGAGCCGTAGATCAGCGCGTACTCGTGCGGGTGCCGGAGCGCCCAGCCGCGCACGCCCTCGCACACCGCGGTCCAGCGCCGCACGGCCCCGGCGCCGGCGGCCGCGTCGTGCGCCGCCTCGGCGGCCGCGCCGAGGGAGTCGTAGGCGTCGATGATGAGGGCGGTCAGCAGGTCGTCACGGCTGGGGAAGTAGCGGTACAGCGCGGAGGAGGCCATGCCGAGCTCACGGGCCACGGCCCGCAGGGAGAGCTTCGCGGCGCCCTCCTCCGCGAGCTGCCTGCGGGCCTCTTCCTTGATGGCCGCCGTGACTTCGATCCTGGCCCGGGCACGGGCGCCGTGTGCGGTGCTCATGGGATCAGTGTTCCACGGAAGCAGAGCACCGCACACAAAGGAGAGCACTGAACCGGAAAGAGAGCACTGCTCTTGTCCTGGACCGCCGGTCTCGGGCAGACCGGCGTCCATCGACGAGAGCAGTGCTCACACAAGAGAGCATCGCTCACGAAAACGACCGCGTCCCTGGGGGTCCGCACATGTCCACGCACGTCAAGAAGCCCGGCTGGTTCACCGTCCACGTCGTCAACCGCCCCGTCGCGTGGCTGACCCGCCGCGGACTGAGCGTCTGGGGCTCACGGATCCTCGCCGTCCGCGGCCGCAGGAGCGGACAGTGGCGGACGACCCCGGTCAACCTCCTCACCGTGGACGGCGAGCAGTACCTCGTCGCGCCGCGCGGTCACGTCCAGTGGACGCACAACATGCGCGCGGCCGGCGGCGGCGAGCTGCGCCTGGGCCGGAACGTGGAGGTCTTCACCGCGACCGAGGTGGCCGACGACGACAAGCCGCCGCTGCTGCGCGCCTACCTCGAGCGGTGGAAGGCGGAGGTCGGGGTCTTCTTCGGCGGAGTCGGCCCCCGCTCCTCCGACGACGAGCTGCGCCGCATCGCCCCCGACCACCCGGTCTTCCGCATCACGACCCGGAGCTGACCGCGTCGTCCGCGGGACGCCGGTCCAGCGCCATCAGCGCCCGGTGGGCCAACGGGTGGGTGCGCACCAGCTCGCCGAGCGTCGTCGAGCCCCGGGTGATGTCCTTGAACGCCTTCCAGGCCGGGCGGAAGCCGGTGAGGACCGCGTGGAACACCCCGGGACGCCGCTCGAACGCCGCGAGCATCCGCTTGCCGACACTCATCTCCACGCCGAGGCCCGCCTTGACGGCGAAGGCGTAGTTCAGCGCCTGCCGGCGCGTGTCCACGGCGTCGTGGGCCTCGGCGATCCGCACCGCCCACTCCCCCGCCAGCCGGCCCGAGCGCAGCGCGAAGGAGATGCCCTCGCGGGTCCACGGCTCCAGCAGCCCGGCCGCGTCCCCGCACACCAGCACCCGCCCGCGCGACAACGGCGAGTCGTCGGCGCGGCAGCGGGTCAAGTGGCCGGAGGAGATACTCGGTTCGAAGCCGGCGAGGCCGAGCCGCCCGATGAAGTCCTCCAAGTACCGCTTGGTCGCGGCGCCTTCACCCCGCCGCGAGATCACGCCGACGGTCAGCGTGTCGCCCTTGGGGAACACCCAGCCGTAACTGCCGGGCATGGGGCCCCAGTCGATGAGCACCCGCCCCTTCCAGTCCTCGGCGACCGTCTCCGGCACCGGGATCTCCGCCTCCAGGCCCAGGTCGACCTGGTCGACCTTGACCCCGACGTGTGCTCCTATCCGGCCCGCGCTGCCGTCCGCGCCGACGACGGCCCGCGCGAGCACCGTCCCGCCGCCCTGCAGCACGAGGGCGACCGTGCGCCGGTCCGGTACGGCCGAGCCGTGCTGCTCGACCCGCTGCACGGTGACCCCGGTGCGCAGCTCGGCGCCCGCCTTCTGCGCGTGCTCCACCAACTGCTGGTCGAACTCGGGCCGGTTGATCAGCCCGAACAGCATCTGCCGGGAGCGGCGGGTGCGGCTGAAGCGGCCGTTGTGGGAGAACGTCACCGCGTGCACCCGGTCCTTCAGCGGAAGCTCGAAGCCGGGCGGGAGCGCGTCGCGCGAGGGGCCGATGATGCCGCCGCCGCAGGTTTTGTAGCGCGGCAGCTCCGCCTTCTCCAGCAGCAGCACGCGCCGCCCCGCGACCGCCGCCGCGTAGGCGGCCGAGGCCCCCGCGGGTCCCGCACCCACCACGACGACGTCCCACACCTGCCGCACGTCGTCCGCCGAAGAGTTCTCGCTGCTCACGATGGTCTACTGCTCCCGATCAAGCCGCCTGCCGCTGTCTCCCGCATCCTACGGCGGCGGTCACCGCAGGCCGCTGTGGGAGGATCGGCGGCGTGGGTGCCCCGTACACGGGAATGTGCCCGCGCCCGCACGATCATCTCGTACACAGAAGTACGCAGAAGTACAACGTCGCACCCACAAGGAGCGTGCCCATGTCGTCGAATCCGGTCGCCGCGACCGTCGCCTCCCTCATGCCCAGGGCGAAGGCGGAGCTCACCGAACTGGTGGCCTTCAAGTCGGTGGCGGACTTCGGCCAGTTCCCCCGCGAGGAGAGCGAGGGCGCCGCGCGCTGGATAGCGGACGCGCTCACCGCCGAGGGGTTCCAGGACGTGGCCCTGCTCGACACCCCGGACGGCACCCGGTCGGTGTACGGCTTCCTGCCCGGCCCGGAGGGCGCGAAGACCGTGCTGCTGTACGCGCACTACGACGTGCAGCCGCCGCTGGACGAGGCCGGCTGGACCACCCCGCCCTTCGAGCTGACCGAGCGGGACGGCCGCTGGTACGGGCGCGGGGCCGCCGACTGCAAGGGCGGCGTCATCATGCACCTGCTGGCGCTGCGCGCGCTGAAGGCGAACGGCGGCGTCCCCGTGCACGTCAAGGTGATCGTCGAGGGCTCGGAGGAGCAGGGCACCGGCGGCCTGGAGCGGTACGCCGAGGACCACCCCGAGCTGCTGGAGGCCGACACGATCGTCATCGGCGACGCGGGCAACTTCCGCGCCGGCCTGCCGACGGTCACCTCCACCCTGCGCGGCATGACGCTCGTCCGGGTGCGGATCGACACCCTGGAGGGCAACCTGCACTCCGGCCAGTTCGGCGGTGCCGCGCCCGACGCGCTGGCCGCGCTGGTGCGCGTCCTGGACTCGCTGCGCGCCGAGGACGGCACCACGACCGTCGACGGGCTGACCAGCGACACCGCCTGGGACGGGCTGCAGTACGAGGAGGAGCAGTTCCGCAAGGACGCGAAGGTGCTCGACGGCGTGGAGCTGATCGGCTCCGGCACGGTCGCCGACCGCATCTGGGCGCGCCCGGCGGTCACCGTGCTCGGCATCGACTGCCCGCCGGTGGTCGGCGCCACGCCGTCGGTCCAGGCGAGCGCCCGCGCGCTGATCAGCCTGCGGGTGCCGCCGGGCGTCGACGCGGCGGAGGCGACGAGGCTGCTCCGGGCGCACCTGGAGGCGCACACGCCGTGGGGCGCGCGGGTGAGCACCGAGCAGATCGGCCAGGGCCAGGCGTTCCGCGCGGACACCGCCAGCCCGGCCTACCAGGCGATGGCCGACGCGATGGCGGTGGCGTACCCGGGCCAGGAGATGCAGTACGCGGGTCAGGGCGGCTCGATCCCGCTGTGCAACACCCTCGCCGCCCTCTACCCGAAGGCGGAGATCCTGCTCATCGGGCTGAGCGAGCCGGAGGCGCAGATCCACGCGGTGAACGAGAGCGTGTCCCCCGACGAGCTGGAGCGGCTGTCGGTCGCGGAGGCGCTGTTCCTGCGCGCCTACGCGTCCGACGCGGGCTGAGCGCGGCGGCCCGCCGCTCCGCCGGATCCCCCGTCCCCGGGCGGGGGATCCGCCCCGCCGTCCTCCCGCGGACGTCACCGGGCCCGTCCCCCGCTCATCCGACCGGCACCCCGGCCTCCAGGTACATCGCCTTCCCGCGTTCCCGGGCCCGCAGCGCCCGGCGCAGCCGCTCGTAGCGGACCGGCGGCAGCAGCTCGGCGGCCTCCTCCTCGGAGGCGAAGCGCCAGTCGCGCAGTTCGGGTCCGGGCAGCAGCAGCCGGCCGATGTCCTCGGAGTCGAGACGGCCGCCGTCGAAGAGCAGGCGCAGGCCGCCGAACGCGGGCGGTGCGGGCGGTTCCCAGTCGACGACGAGCAGTGCCGGTACCTCGTCGAGGCGGATCCCGGTCTCCTCGGCGACCTCGCGCATGCCCGCGCGTGCGGGTGCCTCCCCGCGTTCCACGACCCCGCCCGGGAACTCCCAGCCCGCCTTGTAGGTCGGGTCGACGAGCAGCACCCGGTCCTGCTCGTCGAAGAGCAGGACCCCGGCGGCGACGGTCTCGGCGGTGGGCTCGGGCGTCTGCACGATGTCGCAGGCGGGCGCCGCGCCGCTGCCGACCGCCTCGGCGATCCGCAGGGCGGCGTCGTACGGGGTCAGGGCACCGGTGTCGATCGGGTAGGCGTCGGCGGTGAGCCAGGAGGCGAGAGCGGACTTGTACGGCTCGATGTGGTCGTAGGACCACTGCCGGACGCGTATCTCGCCGTCGGGGAGGTCCGCGGGAACCTCACGGCCGGCTATGCGCTCCCGCAGGATCGTTTCGGCCGGGGCGAGGAGGACATGGCGGACCGGGATCCGGCGGGCGGCGAGGCCGCCGAAGATCTCGTCGCGGTGTTCCTGGCGCAGCAGGGTCATGGGGACCACGAGGGTCCCGCCGAGCTCGGCGAGCATCGCGGCCGCCGTGTCGATCACGAGCCGTCGCCAGATCGGGAGGTCCTGGAAGTCACCGACCTCGGCGAGGTGCTTGGGCGGCAGCAGACGGTCCAGTGCTCCGCCGATGACCTCGGGGTCGAAGAGCGTGCTGTTCGGGATCAGCTCGATCAGTTCGTGCGCGGTGGTGGTCTTTCCCGCCCCGAACGCGCCGTTGATCCAGACGATCACGGTTCCCCCTCTTCTGTTGGCCCCCTGTGGCTTGCCCGCTCCACCCTGCCACGGAAACCAGCTCCAGTTGAGAACGCATGACGACGGCGCCGGCACCCCGGGACGAGGGGCGCCGGCGCCGTGCGGTCCTGCCGCGGGACGCGTCAGTCCCTGCCCTCCCGGGTCCGGTCCAGGTCCAGGACGTCGTCGGCGTCGACGGTCCGGTCGAGGGTGCTGAGGGCGTCGTCGGTGCCGAGGGCGTCGGCGCTCCCCCCGAGCGCGTGCGACGGGGTGACCGCCGCGACGACGAAGCCGGTGGCGAGGGAGGCGATGGCGAGCATGCTGCGCTTCTTCATGACGGGCTCAACTGCCCGAACGGCTCCGGGGTCACGCACGGGTTCGCGCGGTCGCGCCGGCGGCCGTGTCCGGCTCCGCCCCGGCGGAGCGCCCCGGGCGGGCCCGGACGCCCCCCGGCACCCCGCGCGGGGCCCGCGCCCGGGAGGCCGCGTTCAGACGCCCATGGCCGCCGGGTCCGTCCGCCTGGCCAGCGCCGCCGCAGCGGCGCCCACGAGACCGGAGTCGGTGCCCATCCGCGCCGGGGCCACCGTGAGGCGCCGGACGAAGGACAGGGTGGCGTACTCGGTCAGGGCCTCGCGCAGGGGGGTGAAGAGGATCTCGCCGGCCTTGCCCACTCCCCCGCCGATCACGGCGATGTCGATCTCGACGAGGGTCGCGGTGGCCGCGATGCCGGCGGCCAGCGCCCGGGCGGCCCGTTCGAAGGAGGCGACGGCCACCGGATCCCCGGCCCGGGCGGCCGTGGCCACCGCGGCGGCGGAGGTGTCGCCGTCCGGGCCGGGCCGCCAGCCGTCGGCCAGGGCGCGGCGGGCGATGTTCGGGCCGCTCGCGATGCGCTCCACGCAGCCGCGCGCGCCGCACGGGCACGGGTCGCCGTCCAGGTCGACGCTGATGTGGCCGATGTGGCCCGCGTTGCCGGTCGGTCCGGGGTGCAGCCGGCCGCCCAGCACCAGGCCGCCGCCGACCCCGGTCGACACGACCATGCACAGCGCGTTGTCGTGGCCGCGGGCGGCGCCCTGCCAGTGCTCGGCCGCCGTGATCGCCACGCCGTCGCCGATCAGCTCCACGGGCAGGCCCCCGGCCGCGTCCCGGACCCGGGCGACGAGCGGGTAGTCGCGCCAGCCCGGCACGTTCACCGGGCTCACCGTGCCCGCGGAGGCGTCCACGGGGCCGGCGCTGCCGATGCCCACGGCGCGGGCGCTGCGCCACAGCGGGGACGCGTGGAGTTCGCCGAGCACGGCTTCGACCGCCCGCATCACGGTCTCCCCGTCCTCCCGCGCGGGCGTCGGCCGCTGGGCGCGGGCCAGGATCCGGCCCCGGCCGTCCACCAGCGCGCCGGCGATCTTGGTGCCGCCGATGTCGAGCGCAGCCACGAGGTCGGTGTGCATCAGTGTCGGATCTCCCCGTCAACCATCAGAAAACGCCCGGAAGGCCCCTGGGCGGCCGAGGAGGCGGCACAGGGGGCAGAGAACACCCCGGCCGCGCGGCGACGCGCGGGCCGGAGGGTGCGGTGGACAGTGTCCCCCGAGCCTGACAACGTTGTCCAGGCTCTATGCTCGACGCCACATCCTCATACAACCCCACGGCCCCACGCATCCCCGTGGACGACAGGACAGGACACCGCACCGTGCCGGAGACGCCCCGCCGCACCGACCACCTCCCAGGGACCCGTTACGGCAGCCGTCCGACGATGAAGGACGTGGCCGCCCGCGCCGGGGTCGGGCTCAAGACGGTCTCCCGGGTGGTCAACGGCGAACCCGGGGTCACGCCGGAGACGGAGCGCCGCGTCCAGGAGGCCATCGAGGCCCTCGGCTTCCGCCGCAACGACAGTGCGCGAGTGCTGCGCAAGGGCCGCACCGCCAGCATCGGACTGGTCCTCGAGGATCTGGCGGACCCGTTCTACGGGCCGCTGAGCCGGGCGGTCGAGGAGGTGGCCCGCGCACACGGCGCCCTGCTGATCAACGGCTCCAGCGCGGAGGACGCCGACCGCGAGCAGGAGCTGGTGCTGGCGCTGTGCGCCCGCCGGGTGGACGGGCTGGTGGTGATCCCCGCCGGCGACGACCACCGGTATCTGGAGCCGGAGCTGAAGGCGGGCGTCGCCACCGTGTTCGTGGACCGGCCGGCCGGGAGGATCGACGCGGACGTCGTCCTGTCGGACAACTACGGCGGCGCCCGCGACGGCGTGGCGCACCTGATCGCACACGGACACCGCAGGATCGGCTTCATCGGCGACATGCCCCGCATCCACACCGCGGCCGAGCGGCTGCGCGGCTACCGGACCGCCATGGCGGACGCGGGCATACCGGTGGCGGACTCCTGGATGTCACTGGGCGTCACCGACCCCGAGCGGGTGCGCCGGGCGGCCGAGGAGATGCTCTCCGGTCCGGATCCGGTCACCGCGATCTTCACGGGCAACAACCGGGTGACGGTCACCGTGATCCGGGTGCTGGCCGGGCACGCGCGCCGGGTCGCGCTGGTCGGCTTCGACGACATCGAGCTCGCCGATCTGCTCCAGCCGGGTGTCACGGTCGTCGCCCAGGACGCGGCGGCCCTCGGCCGGACCGCTGCCGAGCGCCTCTTCCGCCAGCTGGACGGCACCCTGCTCCGCCCCGAGCGGATCGAGCTGCCGACCCGGCTGATCACGCGCGGCTCCGGCGAGCTGCCCCCGGCGGACTGAGCGGACGGCACCGGCGGCCGCGCCGTGATCCGGTGCCGGCCGCCGGTGCCGTCCCCGCGTCCGCGCCGCCCGCGACGGGCCTGCCGCGCGGGGGCCCGGAGACGACCCCCTCGACCGGGGGCCGCGTCACGGGCGGACGGCCTCACCCGCGAGGGGTGCCTCCGCGCCCCCGCAGTCCCCGGGGCCCTGGGCGTCCCCGGGACCCTCGGGCTCCCAGCGCAGCAGGTCGCCCGGCTGGCACTCGAGCACCTCGCAGAGCGCGGCGAGCGTCGTGAACCGCACCGCCTTGGCGCGGCCGTTCTTGAGGACCGCCAGGTTGGCGGGCGTGATCCCGACGCGTTCGGCGAGCTCGCCCACGGACATCTTCCGCCTGGCCAGCATCACGTCGATGTCGACGGCGATCGGCATCAGATCACCTCGGCCAGCTCGGCCCGCATCCGTGACGCCTCGACGTCGCGCGCGACGGCCTGGGCGAGCAGCATCCGCAGCACCAGCACGACGAGCGCGACACCCAGGACCGCCAGACCGGCCCCGCCCAGCAGGAGCACGACGCCCGGGGCCACGGCCTCGCCCGGCGCCAGGAGCACCCCGAGCGTGAACACCAGGAGCGCGGCGGCCACGAACGCGCCGATCACGATGTGCACGTACCGGAAGGCGGCGTGGGAGAACACGGTCCCGCGCCGCACCATCGTCACCAGGCGCCAGACGCAGACCAGGACGACCTGGGCGGTCACCACCCCGAGCACCACGACGAGCAGGAACGGGGTGCGCAGGTGCGCGTGGTCCGCGTCCAGCCCTTCCAGATCGCTCGCCAGCAGCGGCACCATCACCGCCTGCACGAACACCGAGCCCGCCAGCAGCGCTCCGAGCACGGCACGCAGCGCGAACACCGTCAGTTGCCCCATGACCCCTCCTCCGATCGAACCACGATGGAAATCTATCGAGATTCGATAGGTGAGGCAAGCGGGCGGCCCGGCTACCGCACCGAGGTCGTGAGGTCGCCCCGCCGGGACGCCGCGAACCCCTGGAGGTCGGCGCGGGTCAGGCCGGTCAGCCGTGCCACCTCGGCGACGTCGAGGGCGCCGCAGTCCAGGCCGCGCAGCAGGTACCCGGCGAGGGCCTTGGCGGTGGCGGGCTCGTCCATGACGTCGCCGCCGGCCCGGCCGGCGTACCGGGCGAGGCGGGCGGCGGCCTGCTCGAAGCCCTCGCGGTAGAAGGCGAAGACGGCCGCGTAGCGGGTGGGGAGGTGGCCGGGGTGCATGTCCCAGCCCTGGTAGTAGGCGCGGACCAGGGCGCGGCGGGTGAGTCCGTAGTGCAGGCGCCAGGCGGCGTGCACCTTCTCGGCCGGCCCGACGGGCAGGACGTTGGTGGAGCCGTCGCAGACCCGCACCCCGGTGCCCGCCGCCGCGACCTGCATGACGGCCTTGGCGTGGTCGGCGACCGGGTGGTCGCCGGCCTGGTGAGCAGCGGAGACGCCGAGGCAGGCGCTGTAGTCGAAGGTGCCGTAGTGCAGACCGGTGGCGCGGCCCCCGGCGGCCTGGATCATGCGGGCGACGGTGGCGGTGCCGTCGGCGGCCAGGACGGCCTGGCTGGTCTCGATCTGGATCTCGAAGCCGATCCGGCCCGGCCCGAGGCCGTGCGCCTCCTCGAAGGCCTCCAGGAGGCGGACCATGGCGGTGACCTGCTCGGGGTACGTGACCTTGGGCAGGGTCAGGACCAGCCCGTCCGGCAGGCCGCCGGCCCCCATCAGGCCGGTGAGGAAGACGTCCAGGGTGCGGATGCCCCGGTCCCGGACGGCGGCCTCCATGCACTTCATGCGGATGCCCATGCAGGGGGCGGCGGTGCCGTCGCCGTACGCCTCGGCGATCAGGCGTGCCGCGCGGGCGGCGGCCTCGTCCTCCTCGGCGTCGGGCCGGTTCCCGTAGCCGTCCTCGAAGTCGACGCGCAGGTCCTCGACCGGCTCGCGCTCCAGCTTGGCGCGGACGCGGCCGTACACGTCCTCGGCCAGCCGGTCGTCCAGGCCGAGGACGGCGGCGAACGACGCGGCGTCGGGAGCGTGTTCGTCGAGCGCGGCGAGGGCCCGGTCGCCCCAGGAGCGGAGGGTGCCGGCGGCGAAGGCGTCGCCGGGGACGTAGACGGTGTGGACGGGCTGACGGGTGCCGGGGTCTCCGGGGTAGCGGCGCTCCAGTTCGGCGTCGACTGGCGCGAGGGAGGCACTGATCCCCTCGCTGACGGCACCCGCGAGACTCGTCGCCACCCGCTCCTGCTGGCCCTGCCCCATGCCGCACACTCCTCACTTCCGCCATACGGAATCAACAATCCGTAGAACGAAGCTATCGGGCGACTTCCCGCCGGTCAACACCCGTCCCGCGTTCCGGCCCCCTCCGCCCTCTCGGCAGGCTCACGTCCGTCTGGCACCGTCTGAGCGGAAGCGAACGGCCGGACCGCCCCGAGCAGAAAGGCAGGACACCCGTGCCGCACCACAGCCGAGTCACACGCCGCCTGGGGGTGAAGACCGCGCTGGCCGCCTCCGTCGCCCTCCCGCTCTCCAGTACAGCACTGTCCTCCCGGCCCGCCCCGGCGGAGGAACGCCCGGGCCGTCCCCTGGAGGTCATGTCGTTCAACCTGCGCTTCGCGAGCGCGGCGGAGCCCCACAGCTGGGCCGTCCGCAGACCCGTGATGCGGCACCTGCTGCGCCGCGAGCGCCCGCACGTCATCGGCACCCAGGAGGGCCTCTACCGGCAGCTGCTGGACATCGGGGCGGACCTGGGCCCGGCCTACGACTGGATCGGCACCGGGCGGGCGGGCGGCAGCCGGGACGAGTTCACGGCGGTCCTCTACGACACCCGCCGGCTCGCCCCGCTGGAGTACGACCACTTCTGGCTCTCCGACACCCCGGACGTGATCGCCTCGAACACCTGGGGCAACGCCTTCGTCCGCATGGTCACCCGGGTCCGCTTCCGCGACCTGCGCGCGGACGGCCGGGAGTTCCACGTCCTCAACACCCACCTGGACAACGCGAGCCGGTACGCCCGCGAGCGGGCCGCCGCCCTCATCGCCGACCGCATCGGCGGGCTGGGCCGTTCCGTGCCGGTGGTGGTGACGGGGGACTTCAACGTCGCCGCCCACGGCGATCCGGTGTACGACACGATGCTGGGCGCCGGGCTCGTCGACACCTGGGACGCGGCGCGCGAGCGCGGTGCGCCGTACGGGACCTTCCACGGGTACCGGCCGCCGGTGCCGGGCGGCCCCCGCATCGACTGGATCCTGGCCACACCCGGCACCACGGTGCACCGGGCGTCCGTCAACACCTTCGCGCCGGCCGGGCGGTTCCCGAGCGACCACCTGCCGGTGCAGGCGTCACTGACGCCCGGATAGCCCGAGACCCCCGCGGCCTGCACGGTCGCGGGGGTCTCGTACGGCCGGGAGCCGATCAGCCCTTGCGGGCCTTGATCTCCTCGGTCAGCTGCGGGACGACGTCGAACAGGTCGCCGACGACGCCGTAGTCGACCAGCTCGAAGATCGGGGCCTCGGCGTCCTTGTTGACGGCCACGATGGTCTTCGAGGTCTGCATGCCGGCGCGGTGCTGGATCGCGCCGGAGATGCCCGAGGCGATGTACAGCTGCGGCGAGACCGACTTGCCGGTCTGGCCGACCTGGTTGGTGTGCGGGTACCAGCCGGCGTCGACCGCGGCGCGCGAGGCACCGACGGCCGCGCCGAGGGAGTCGGCGAGCGCCTCGATGATCGCGAAGTTCTCCGCGCCGTTCACACCGCGGCCGCCGGAGACCACGATCGCGGCCTCGGTCAGCTCCGGACGGCCGGTCGACTCGCGCGGCGTGCGGCCGGTGACCTTGGTGCCGGTCGCCTGGGCGGAGAAGGTCACCGACAGGGCCTCGACCGCACCGGCGGCCGGCGCCGGCTCCACGGCGGCCGAGTTCGGCTTGACCGTGATGACCGGAGTGCCCTTGGAGACGCGGGACTTGGTGGTGTAGGACGCGGCGAACACCGACTGGGTGGCCACCGGGCCCTCGTCGCCGGCCTCCAGGTCGACGGCGTCGGTGATGATGCCGGAGCCGATGCGCAGCGCCAGGCGGGCGGCGATCTCCTTGCCCTCGGCGGAGGAGGGGACCAGGACGGCGGCCGGGGAGACGGCCTCGACCGCGGCCTGCAGGGCGTCCACCTTCGGCACGACCAGGTACTCGGCGTACTCGGCGGCCTCGTGGGTGAGGACCTTGACCGCACCGTGCTCGGCGAGGGTGGCGGCGGTGTCCGCGGCACCGCCGCCCAGCGCGACGGCGACCGGCTCGCCGATGCGGCGGGCCAGCGTCAGCAGCTCCAGGGTGGGCTTGCGGACGGCGCCGTCCACGTGGTCGACGTAGACGAGAACTTCAGCCATGGGACTTCTTCTCTCCTGCTTGCGAAGTGGTGAGGGGCGGGAAGCGAGTCGAGCCTCTCGGCTCAGATGAACTTCTGACTCGCGAGGAACTCGGCGAGCTGCTTGCCGCCCTCGCCCTCGTCCTTGACGATCGTGCCGGCGGTGCGGGCCGGACGCTCGGTCGCGGCGTCGACCGTGGTGTAGGCGCCCTCCAGACCGACCTCCTCCGCCTCGAGGTCGAGGTCGGACAGGTCCCAGGACTCCACCGGCTTCTTCTTGGCCGCCATGATGCCCTTGAAGGACGGGTAACGGGCCTCGCCCGACTGGTCGGTGACCGACACGACCGCCGGGAGGGAGGCCTCCAGCTGCTCACTGGCGGCGTCGCCGTCGCGGCGGCCCTTGACCGTGCCGTCCTCGACGGAGACCTCGGACAGCAGGGTCACCTGCGGAACGCCCAGGCGCTCGGCGAGCAGCGCGGGGACGACGCCCATGGTGCCGTCGGTGGAGGCCATGCCGGAGATCACCAGGTCGTAGCCGGCCTTCTCGATCGCCTTGGCCAGGACCAGGGAGGTGCCGATGGCGTCGGTGCCGTGCAGGTCGTCGTCCTCCACGTGGATCGCCTTGTCGGCGCCCATGGACAGCGCCTTGCGCAGGGCGTCCTTGGCGTCCTCCGGGCCCACCGTCAGGACGGTGATCTCCACGTCGTCGTCGGAGTTCTCCGAGATCTGCAGCGCCTGTTCGACCGCGTACTCGTCCAGCTCGGAGAGCAGACCGTCCACATCGTCACGGTCGACGGTCAGGTCATCGGCGAAGTGCCGGTCGCCAGTGGCGTCGGGCACGTACTTCACGGTGACAACGATCCTCAAGCTCACGCCGGCTCTCCTACTGCATCGTCATTTCTGGCTGCCTGCCTGCAGGCAGCATAGGCGCCTGAAGCGGGCGATCCCGGTCGGGGCGGCCCACGCTCCGAACGAGATATTACTCGTCAGTACATCCAGTTCTTCCCCGCTAAGCAAGCGCTTTGAACTGTGACCTTCGCAACGCAGCGTAACCGGAACCCGACGGGTCCGCAGCAGGGGACCGGCCCGGCTCAGTCCCGCAGGCCGTTGAAGCGCCCCTGGTGGTAGAGGAGCGGACGGCCGCGGCCGGTGGGGTCGCCCGTCAGGACCTCGGCGAGCACGATCCGGTGGTCACCGGCGGGCACCCGCGTGACCACCTTGCACACCATCCAGGCCGGCACGTCGTCCAGCACGGGCACGCCCTCGGGCCCCTCCTGCCAGGCGGTGGCCGGGCCGAAGCGGTCGGCGCCGCTGCGCGCGAAGGTGGCCGCCAGCTCCTGCTGGTGCTCCCCGAGGACGTGCACGCCGACGTGGTCGCTCACCGCTATCGCGGGCCAGCTGGAGCCCCCGGTGCCGACGGCGAAGGACAGCATCGGGGGGTCGGCGCAGACGGAGGCGAGGGAGGTGGCGGTGAAGCCGACCGGACCCGACCGGCCGCGCGCGGTGATCACGGCGACACCCGCCGCGTGCTTCCGGAAGACGGAGCGCAGCAGATCGGGCGAGGCGGGCCGGGCGGCGCCGAGGTCGGGCGTGGCCGTCATGGAACTGTCCTTCTGCGGGAGGTGACGTGGGCGGCCGGGTACCCGCCGGGGGCGAAGAAGTTCCGACGGCATGGTGTCAGGCTGGCGATGGACGGAAGGTGCAGTCAAGTCGGTCCCGGGATGTGGGAGACGGCTCACGGCGTCACACCGCCTCGCCGAGGGCGGCGATCACATCGGCCTTGCGCGGCTGGCCGGCCGCGCGCCGGACGACACGGCCGTCGGCGTCGAGCACCAGCACCGTCGGGGTCCTGAGGACCTCCAGCCGCCGTACGAGATCCAGCCGGGCCTCGGCGTCGATCTCCACGTGGGCCACGCCGGCGACCATGCCGGCCACCTCGCCGAGCACCCTCCGGGTCGCCCGGCAGGGCGCGCAGAACGCGCTCGAGAACTGCACGAGCGTCGCCCGTTCACCGAGTTCCGCGCCCAGTTCCGCCGCCTCGAGCCGCCCGCCGTCGTCCCGCCCGCGCACCCGTGTCCTCCTTCTCCGCCGTCCGCACCGCCATCGCGCTGCCCTCCCCTGTGAAGCGCCCACGAGGGCGCGGGGATTCCCGGTCGTGCGAGGCGATCCGGCCACGCCCGAGGTGCTCCGGGCGGGCCCTCCGGAGTAACGGTGTCGCAAAACCCCGAGGTGGATCAGGGGGTGGACGTGACGAGAATCTCCCCGCCGACGGGCGTCGGGGCTGGTTCCCCGGCCGTTCTTCGGGCACCATCTGCGACAAGCCGTAAACCTACGGCTGCGTAACTTTCGATTCGACTGGGAGTTCCTCCTTCCCAGGCAGAGAAGGAAGGGTTCCATCCCGCCCATGGCAGAACTCGTCTACCGTCCCGTGATCGGTTTCGCCCGCACGCTGTTCAAGGTGTGGGACCTCAAGATCGACTGCCGAGGTTCGGAGAACATCCCGCGCTCGGGCGGCGCCGTGCTGGTGAGCAATCACATCAGCTACCTGGACTTCGTCTTCAACGGCTTGGCGGCGCTCCCGCAGAAGCGGCTCGTGCGCTTCATGGCGAAGGAGTCCGTCTTCCGGCACAAGGTCTCCGGTCCGCTGATGCGCGGGATGAAGCACATCCCCGTGGACCGCGAGCAGGGCGAGGCGGCGTACGCGCACGCCCTGCGGTCGCTGCGGTCGGGCGAGATCGTGGGGGTGTTCCCGGAGGCGACGATCTCGCAGTCGTTCACGCTGAAGAGCTTCAAGTCGGGTGCCGCGCGCCTGGCGCAGGAGGCGGGCGTGCCGCTGGTCCCGATGGCGGTGTGGGGCACCCAGCGGCTGTGGACCAAGGGCCACCCGCGCAACTTCAAGCGCAGCCACACCCCGATCACCATCCGCGTCGGCGAGACGATCGAGGCGTCCAGGGACAAGTACGCGGGCGCGATCACCCGCCAGCTGCGCGAGCGCGTCCAGGAGCTGCTGGAGGCGGCGCAGCGCGCCTACCCCGTGCGCCCCAAGGGCCCGGACGACACCTGGTGGATGCCCGCGCACCTCGGCGGTACCGCCCCGACGCCGGAGCAGGTCCGCGCGGCCGAGGCGCACTGAGCGAACCGGCCGGGAGGGACGGCGGCCGCCCGGGACCGCTCACGCCGTCGGGTGGGCGGTGATCCGTGCCCCGGGGCTGAACCCCTCCGGCGGTCCGACGAGTCCGGCCGCCGCGTCCTCCACCTCGGCGAGCGGCACCGGCGCCAGGCCCTCCAAGCAGGAAGACACCCGCGGTCGCCCCCCGGCGAGCCGGGTGCGCGGGCCCTGGCGCCGGTTCCAGCGGCGGCGGGTCACGCCGGCGTCGTCGCGCCGCACCACCTCGCCGGCGCCGGGGTGTTCGACGGTCTCCTCTCCCTGGGCGACGGTCACGAAGTCCTCCTCGCCGGTGGCCCGCACGAGCCGCGTCCCGCCCGGGTCCGGTCGGCGTCCTCGCCTCCGACGGGGATCAGGCGGGCGGCGCTGACGGCGTCGCGGAGGTCGACGAGGGGGTCGGTCCGGGGCAGTCCGGCCCCGGCCGGGGCCCGCCTCGCCGGCGCCTCGGCCGAGTCGCGGGTGCGGGACGGCTTCGAGCCGAACGCCGCGCAGACCTCGCGCCGGGCGGTCATGTGCGGGTCCTCGTGCGGGGCCCGTCCGCCGGACGGGCGGCCGGCCGCCGGGCCGCGTCATCGAGCAGGGCGGAACCCGCTTCGGCGGCGGGTCCGTCGACCAGGCCGTGTGCCTCGACGGCGACAGGGGGGAAACCGGGCGCCGGGGCGCGCCTCGTCGGACACGGTCAGCCGAGGGCCACGGTCTCGCCTCGGCTCAGAGCGCGGTGGGGAGCGTCCGCCACAGGTGCGGCCGGTCGGAGGCGGCCTTGAGGGTGCTCAGCACGACCGGATGCGGTGCCGCATACAGGACCGGGTGGTCCGTCTCGTTGGACGCGGCGTCGGGCGTGAAGGCCAGGCGCTCACCGTCCAGGGAGAACCGCGCGTCGACCCCCGGCTTGTTGCCCCGCGGGTCCTGCCGGTGCCAGGCGCCGTTGAAGCGGACGGCGACCAGGCCGTGCACCACCCCGAGGTTCTGGTAGCAGAACGCGGTCGGGATGTCCTCGGCCCGGAGCAGCGCCGCCAGCGCGTGGGCCTTGGCGTAGCAGATGCCGGTGCGCCGCTCCAGGACGTCGGAGGCGCGCCAGGTGACGCGCAGATCGCCGGAGTCCTGCGAGTGCGGGATGGTGTCGCGCACGAACTCGAACGCCGCCCGCGCATACTCATACGAATCGACCACGCCCGCGGCCAGACGTGCGGCCGTCTCGCGGACCAGCGCGTGGTGATGGTCGATCGCCTCGTCGGCGGCCAGGTATGCGGAGAGGTCGGGCGTTTCCTGGATCAGCTGCATGGTGCCCGAGCATAGGTACGCGGCCGACCGGCAGTCAATGCATTTCCGGTCTACCGCATATCTATGCAGACGCTGCTAGCGGGCCATCTCCTCCTTGAGCGCCGCCACGAACGTGTCCACGTCGTCCTCGGTGGTGTCGAAGGCGCACATCCAGCGGACGTCGCCCGCCGCCTCGTCCCAGAAGTAGAAGCGGAACCGCTTCTGCAGGCGCTCGCTCACGTCGTGCGGCAGCCGCGCGAACACGGCGTTGGCCTGCACCGGGTGGAGGATCTCCACACCGTGCACGGCGCGCACGCCCTCGGCCAGGCGCTGGGCCATCTCGTTGGCGTGCCGGGCGTTGCGCAGCCACAGGTCCCGGGCCAGCAGGGCCTCCAGCTGCACCGACACGAAGCGCATCTTGGACGCCAGCTGCATGGACAGCTTGCGCAGGTGCTTCATGTGCCGGACGCCGTCCGGGTCCAGCACCACCACCGCCTCGCCGAACAGGGCGCCGTTCTTCGTGCCGCCCAGCGAGAGCAGGTCGACGCCGACCGCGTTGGTGAAGGTGCGCATCGGCACGTTCAGCGTGGCGGCGGCGTTGGCCAGCCGGGAGCCGTCGACGTGCACCTTCATGCCGTGCGCATGGGCGTGCTCGCAGATGGCGCGGATCTCGTCCGGGGTGTACACCGTGCCCAGCTCGGTGGCCTGGGCTATCGAGACCACCTGCGGCATGGCGCGGTGCTCGTCCTCCCAGCCGTACGCCTGCCGGTCGATCAGCTCGGGGGTGAGCTTGCCGTCCGGGGTGGGCACGGTCAGCAGCTTGATCCCGCCGACCCGCTCCGGCGCGCCGCCCTCGTCCACGTTGATGTGGGCGCTCTCGGCGCAGATCACCGCGCCCCAGCGGTCGGTGACCGCCTGGAGCGCGACGACGTTGGCGCCGGTTCCGTTGAAGACCGGGAACGCCTCGGCGGTGGGGCCGAAGTGGCTGCGGACCACCTGCTGGAGGTTCTCGGTGTACGCGTCCTCCCCGTACGCGACCTGGTGCCCGCCGTTGGCGAGGGCCAGGGCGGCGAGCACCTCCGGGTGGGCCCCGGCGTAGTTGTCGCTGGCGAAACCGCGGACGTCCGGGTCGTGATGACGACGCGCGTCGGTCCTGGGCGGGTTCACGGCTTCTCGGTCAGCCACAGACGGTTTCCGTTCACTTCCGCGGCGGGCTTCTCCCAGACTCCGGCGATGGCCTCGGCCAGGTCCTCGACGTCCGTGAAGCCCGCGAACTTCGCGTTGGGGCGGTCGGCGCGCATCGCGTCGTGCACCAACGCCTTCACCACCAGGATCGCAGCCGCCGACGTCGGCCCCTGCTCGCCCCCGGCCTTGCGGAAGTAGTCGCCCATGGCCAGCGTCCACGCCTCGGCGGCGGCCTTGGCCGCGGCGTACGCCGCGTTGCCCGCGGTGGGCCTGCTCGCGCCGGCCGCGCTGATCAGGACGTACCGGCCGCGGTCGCTGCGCTGGAGCGCCTCGTGGAAGGCGAGGGAGGTGTGCTGCACGGTGCGCACCAGCAGCAGCTCCAGCAGGTCCCAGTCGTCCAGGCTGGTCTTGGTGAAGGTCTCGCTGCCGCGCCAGCCGCCGACGAGGTGGACCAGGCCGTCGACCCGGCCGAACTCCTTCTCGATGCGGGCGGCCCAGTCGCGGGTGGAGTCCAGGTCGAGCAGGTCGACCGTGTCGCCGACGACGGTGGCGCCGCCGTGCGCGTAGCGCGCCGCGTCCACGGCCTGGGCCAGCCGCTCCGGGTCGTTGTCGGAGCCGATCACGGTCGCCCCCGCCTCGGCCAGCCTGAGCAGTGCCGCACGTCCCGCGGGTCCCCCCGCACCGGCCACCGCGATCACCGCGCCGTCGAGCGCCCCGTTCCCCATGGTCCTCGCCTCCTGAGCAGTTGTGGACTCGCGATCGCTCACGCGGCGACCCGCTCGGCGCCGTCCGCCGTGATGCCCCTGGTGGAGGCGATCACGTTCTTCAGCTTCTTGGACAGTGCCTCATAGAACATGCTCAGCGGAAACTCGTCCGGAAGCACGTCATCGACGAGTTTGCGCGGCGGCTGCGACAGGTCCAGGGCCTCGGGGCCCTTGGCCCACTTCGAGCCCGGGTGCGGGGAGAGGTAGGTGGACACCAGCTCGTACCCGGCGAACCAGTGGACGAGCTTGGGGCGGTCGATGCCGTCCCGGTACAGCTTCTCGATCTCGGCGCACAGCTGGTTGGTGACCTGCGGGGCGCGCTCCCAGTCGATGGAGAGCTTGTTGTCGGTCCAGCGGACGACGTCGTGCTTGTGCAGGTAGGCGAAGAGCAGCTGGCCGCCGAGGCCGTCGTAGTTGCGGACCCGCTCACCGGTGACCGGGAAGCGGAACATCCGGTCGAAGAGCACCGCGACCTGCACGTCGCGGGCCTGCGGGACGCCGTCGCCGGCGAGCTTCACGGCCTCCTTGAAGGCGGTGAGGTCGCAGCGCAGCTCCTCCAGCCCGTACATCCAGAACGGCTGGCGCTGCTTGATCATGAACGGGTCGAAGGGCAGGTCGCCGTGGCTGTGGGTGCGGTCGTGGACCATGTCCCAGAGCACGAAGGCCTCTTCGCAGCGCTTCTGGTCGTGCACCATCGCGGCGACGTCCTCGGGCAGCTGGAGGCCGAGGATGTCCACGGCCGCCTCGGTCACCCGGCGGAAGCGCGCGGCCTCGCGGTCGCAGAAGATGCCGCCCCAGGTGAACCGCTCGGGGGCCTCGCGCACGGCGATGGTCTCGGGGAAGAGGACCGCGGAGTTGGTGTCGTAGCCCGCGGTGAAGTCCTCGAAGGTGATGCCGCAGAACAGCGGGTTGTCGTAGCGGGTGCGCTCCAGCTCGGCCAGCCACTCGGGCCAGACCATGCGCAGCACGACCGCCTCGAGGTTGCGGTCCGGGTTGCCGTTCTGCGTGTACATCGGGAAGACGACCAGGTGCTGCAGACCGTCCTCGCGGTGCGCGGCCGGCTGGAAGGCCAGCAGCGAGTCGAGGAAGTCGGGCACCTCGAAGCCGCCCTCGGCCCAGCGGCCCAGGTCCTTCGCCAGGGCCTCGTGGTAGGCGCGGTCGTGGGGCAGCAGCGGGGACAGCCGCTCGACGGCCTCGATCACCTCGCGCACCGCGCGCTCGGCGTCGGCGCGGGCCGGGGCGCCCTCGGCCCCGAAGTCGATCGACCCGTCCTTGGCCTGCCAGGGCCGGATCCGCTCCACGGCATCCTTGAGCACGGGCCATGCCGGGTGCTCGACCACCCTGCTCACCGAAGGAACCTTCCCCTCAGAACCCACCTGCACAAGAATTTCCGTCATGTCCCATCCTCCACGGGAGAACCTCGCGTAAGCAGACCGTATACATACGAGGTTTCTCCCAGCAAGGGGCATCTCAATAAATTATCCTGCCCCACCCCCGGCTTCACCGCACTTTTTCCTGCCGGTCACGCGTACGGGGGAGGTGCCGCGTCGACGCGGTTCAGCCTCTGGACGGAGCGGGCACAGGCGATACGGTCCAGGAAGGCCGTAGGGACGCGGCCCCCGCCGTCGACGGAAGCGAGTCGGATCTTGAACTTCCTCACCATCGGTCACCGCGGAGTCATGGGTGTCGAACCCGAGAACACCCTCCGGTCCTTCACCGCCGCCCAGGAGGCGGGCCTCGACGTCATCGAACTCGACCTGCACCTGAGCAAGGACGGCGCGCTCGTCGTCATGCACGACACGGACGTGGACCGCACGACGGACGGCACGGGCCCGATCGCCGACAAGACCCTCGCCGAGCTGCGCGCCCTGGACGCCGGGCGGGGCGAGCGGATCCCCGTCTTCGAGGAGGTCCTGGACGCCGTCCGGGCCCCGCTGCAGGCCGAGATCAAGGACGTGCGGGCGGCCAGGGCGCTGGCCGGGGTGATGAACGAACGGCGACTGGCCGACCGGGTCGAGGTCTCGTCGTTCCACGACGAGGCGATCGCCGAGATCGCACGGCTGGTACCCGGCGTGCGCACGGCGCTCATCGCCAGCCGCTACGGCACCGACGTCGTTCAGCGGGCGGTCGGGGCCGGCGCCTCGACCGTCTGCCTCAACATCCGCCGGCTCACCCTGGAGATCGTCGAGCACGCGCGGAAGGCGGAGCTGGCGATCATCGGCTGGGTGGTCAACACCCAGGACCACCTCAGACTGGTCCGGGCCCTGGAGCTCGACGGCGCGACCACCGACTACCCGGAGATCAAGCGGACCGGGCGCTTCACCGCGTGAGCCGTCAGGCCAGTTCCTTCACCAGCAGCTCGAACTCCAGGTCGTCGCGGAGCGGGACGCCGAAGCGCTCGTCGCCGTACGGGAAGGGGGACGTCCTTCCCGTGCGGCGGTAGCCGCGCCGCTCGTACCAGGCGATCAGGTCCTCGCGCACGGAGATCACGGTCATGTGCATCTCGCGCACGCCCCAGGTCTCGCGGGCCCTGCCGCTCGGCCTCCGCGATGACCGTCCTGCCCAGTCCGGCGCCCTGGAGGACGGGGCTGACCGCGAACATCCCGAAGTAGGCGTACTCACCTCGGTGTTCGAGCTGGCAGCAGGCGACGATCCGGCCGTCGCGCTCCACCGTCAGCAGCCGGCTGTCCGGGGACGCGACGACCTCCCGCACCCCCTCCGGGTCGGTCCGCTGCCCCTGGAGGATGTCCGCCTCCGTGGTCCATCCGGCGCGGCTGGAGTCCCCCCGGTACGCCGACTCGATCAGCGCGACGAGCGCGTCCACGTCGGCGTCGGTGGCGTCGCGGAAGGTCAGTGCGGTGGCGGTGGCGGATTCCATGGGCGCTTCTCCGGTCTCTCTGCTGCGTCTGCGTCACGTTCCGGCGTGGCTCGGGCCGGGACGAGACTAACCCGGGCACTACGCTCGGCCGCATGGTGCACGTACTCGGCAGCCGCGTCCTCCTGCGCCCCACCGACCCCGAACGCTCCCGCGCCTTCTACGGCGGGCAGCTGGGCCTGGCCGTGTACCGCGAGTTCGGCACGGGTCCGGAGCGCGGCACCGTCTACTTCCTGGGCGGCGGGTTCCTGGAGCTCTCGGGCCGCTCGGACCCGGCCCCGTCCCCCGCCGTACGCCTGTGGCTCCAGGTCGCGGACGTGGGCGCGGCGCACGAGGAGCTGCGGGAGAAGGGCGTCGGGATCGTCCGGCCGCCGGTGAAGGAGCCGTGGGGCCTGATCGAGATGTGGATCGCGGATCCGGACGGGACGCCGATCGTCCTGGTGGAGATCCCCGCCGAGCACCCGCTGCGGTTCCGGCCGGGCATCTGAGCGCGGCGGCCGGCCGGGCGTCCGGGCGCGGCGGCCGGCCGGGCGGTACGGGCCCGGGCGCACGGACCACCGCCGCCCCGCGCCGGCGGGTCCCGCGCCGGATGGCCGCGGGCGGGAGCCGGGCTTAGCGTGCTGGAGGGGGCGCACCCGGCAGGGGCCTCGCGGAAGGAGCGCCATGGAGCTGACCGCGCCGGTGACCGGCGGGCCGTGCTGGGTCGAGCTGGGAACCGGCGACCCGGAGTCCGCCCGGCGGTTCTACACGCGGCTGTTCGGCTGGCTCCCGGAGACGGACCAGCGCCCGGAGGCGGGCGGTTACACGGTCGCGCGTCTCGGCGGCGCCGCGGTCGCCGCGCTGGCCCCGCTGTACCAGCCGTCGCAGCCGGTCGCCTGGAACGTGTCGTTCGCGGTGGCCGACGCCGATGCCGCCGTCCGCGCGGTGACCTCGGCGGGCGGGGCGGTGCTCCTCGGGCCGGTGGACGTGTTCGACGCGGGCCGTTCCGCGGTGGCCGCCGATCCGTCCGGTGCCGTCTTCCAGCTGTGGCAGGCCGGCGCCTTCCCGGGCGCCGGCCTGTTCAACTCCCCCGGGTCGCTCGGCTGGGCGGAGCTGCTGACCCGCGCGCCGCGGGAGGCCGTGGCCTTCTACACCACCGTGTTCGGCTGGAGCGTGGACCCCGCCCTGCGCTACCCCCGGTGGGGCGTCGGCGGCGCGGACTTCGGCGGCATGGTGACGATGGACGAGAAGTTCCCGCACGAGGTGCCGGCGCACTGGCTGCCGTACTTCGCGGTCGAGGACGTGGACGCCGCCACCCTGACGACGACGCGGGTGGAGGGCAACGTGCTGATGGAGCCCACCTCGCTGCCCGACGGCCCGCGCATCGCGGTGCTCCGGGACCCGCAGGGGGCGATGTTCGGCGTGTACCGGGCGGGCGACGGGTTCTGAGGCCCGGTGGGACGGGACGCGCGGGGTGCCGCGGGCCGCGCCCGGCCCGGCGGTGCCCTCGGGGCCGGGTGCCGCGGCCGGTCTCAGGCCCGCAGGGTGCCCAGACGGCCTTCCAGCTGCCCGAGCAGTTCGCCCAGCAGGGCGGCGAGTTCCCCGAGTGCCGGTCCGTCCAGGCCGGACAGCACGGCGGTCTCGTAGGCGAGCTGCGCGGGCAGGATGCCGTCGACCAGGTCGCGTCCGGCGTCGGTGAGGCGGACGTGTGCGACGCGGCGGTCGCGGGTGTCGCCGCGGCGTTCGACCAGCCCGCGCTCGGTGAGCTGCTTGAGGCGTTTGGTGACGGCGGCGCCCGAGGAGAAGGTCTCGCGGGCCAGCTCGCTCGGGGTCAGTTCGTGGCCGGTGCGGCGCAGCGCGCCGAGCAGGTCGAACTCGGGGCGGGTCAGGCCGGCCCGGCGCAGCGGGGCGTCCTCGGCCTGCTGGAGGAGGGCGGCGCAGCGGTTGATGCGGCCGATCACCTCCATGGGACCGGTGTCCAGGTCGGGGTGGACGGCCCGCCACTGCCGGACGACCGCGGCGACGGTGTCGCCCCGCCCCCGGCCGGGCCCGGTTCCGCCCGCCGCCCCCGCCCCTCCGGCGGCCGCCCGGCCGTCACCGCCGGTCACCGGTTCTCCTTCGCCGGCCGATGGTCCTTCGGTCGCCGTCATGGCCGTACGTCCTCCGTGTGCGTGCTCGTGCCGGGGTCCGGGAGCAGCCCCTGGCGTCGTACCGTCGCCGCGAGCGTACGGTGTGCCGCCTGCTCGGCGAGCACGACCCGCTCCTGGGGCAGCGCGCGCTGCCGCCATTCACCGGCCGCGGCGTCGGCGGTGGCCCGCAGGTCGACCACCGCGTCGGCGAGGGCGCGGCGGGCGGCCCCCAGGGCCGCGGGCGCGGCCTGCGGGTCGGCCAGCAGGCGGGCGGCGGCCTCGCGGGCGCGGTCGACGGCGGTGAGCGCCCGTTCGACGCGATCGCCCGCCCGCCGGTTGGTGACGGCCACGGCGGCGGCGAACCCGACCAGGGCGCCGACGAGGGTGTCCGCCACGCGTTCGGCGACCAGGTCGCCGGTCGGCTGGTGGCCGGGGAACTCGGTGACGAGCAGGGCGAGCGGGGTCACGCAGACGCTGCCGAGCCAGTAGTTGCGGCCGATGAGCGCCTCGGCGCCGAAGTTGAAGGCGAGGCAGCACAGGACGAGGGCGAGCGGACCGAGGTGGGCGAGCGGGGCGACGGCCGCGAAGATCAGCACGCCGACGAGGTTGCCGACGACGCGCTGCACGGTCCGGCTCCAGGTGAGGGTGACGTTGGCCTGGTAGAGCGAGGCCGCGGTGACCAGGGCCCAGTAGGGGCGGCCGATGCCGAGGGCGAGGGAGGCGTAGCCGGCGAGCGCGCAGCCGAGCCCGGTGCGGACGGCGATCGGGGTGAGCGGGCCGAGCCTGCTCCACAGGGGGCGCGGCGCGGTGGCGCGTTCCGCCGCCGCGCCCAGGAGTTCGTCGGCGTCCGTGCGGGGGTCGCCGGTGTGCGGGACGCGGCCCGTGCCGCGCAGGGCGCGGGCCCAGGCGCGCAGGCGCGCGGGGTCGACGTCGGCCGGCGCGGCGAGCGCGACCTCGGCGCGGACCAGGAGCCGTTCGAGGGCGCGGCGGGTGGGCGAGGGGCGGTTCCCGGCCGCCGGCAGCGACTGCCAGGCGGCCTGGACGGCGGCGTAGGCGGCGGCACGGGCCCCGGGGTGACCGGCGCCCGCGCCCGCGGTCCCGGCGTACGCGGCGGCGGCGTTCAGCGCGTGGGCGGTGGCCCGGCGCTCCGGGCCGTGCGGCCGGACCGGCGCGGGCGCCATGCCGACCAGCCAGGCCCACGCGCCGGCCGCGGCGGCGAGCGCGAGGTGGCCGGGGACCTGGCCGAGGGTCTGCGGGGCGAACAGCGAGGCGGAGCTGACGAAGGTGAGGATCACGTGGGCGGGCGGGCCGATGCGGGTGGCGTCGCACAGTGCCTTCTGGACGGCGGCCAGCACGGCTCCGACGGTGACCAGGACGACCGCGTTCCCGGTGAGGGCGGCGGCGGTCAGGGCCACGGCGAGGCCGCCGAGCATGCCGAGGACCACCCCCGCCAGCGTCCTGGCCCGGGCGGCGTACGGGCGGTTGTGGGCGTACAGGGCGCACAGGGACCCGGCCATGGTGTACATCGCCAGGTCGAGCCGGCCGAGCGCCACCAGGAGCAGGCTGGGCGGTGCGACCGCGACGACCACGCTGAGGGCGGGCTTGAACCAGATGTCGGAGGGCCGTCCGAGGCGCAGCGCGCCGGCGACCGGGAGGCGCCGGGCGGGCGGGACGGCGGGGGTGGGGGGCGCACTGCTCATGAAGCATGATGTTAGCAGGTATTTTACTCGTAAATTACATGTCCGGCGTGCGCCGCCCCGCGGCGCCCCCGCACCGGCCTGCCGTGCTCCCCCGAACGCTCCTCGTGCACACCCTTGCGCTCGCGTGCACGCCGCCGGGCCGGGGCATCCCTTGACCGACCGTCGGAACGAGTCGAGGGGGCGGTGCGCGTGCACGGACCGACGTCGTCCGGCTGGCTGCTGGTCGCGCTCTGCGCGGCGACCGGGGCCTACTGCCTGCTGCGGATGCGCAGCAGCGTCGAGGAGCAGCGCCGCGCCGCGGGCGGTGAGGCGCTCATGGGATTCGGCATGGCCGCGATGGCCGTGCCGGCGGCGGCGTTCACCCCGCCGTCGTGGGCCTGGCCCGTCTACGCGGTGGTGTTCGGCGCGGCCGGGCTGCACGCGCTGTGGACGGCCCGTGCGAGCGCGCGCCACCTGCACCACCTGGTCGGGGCCGGGGCCATGGTCTACATGGCGGTGGCGATGGCCACGTCCCCCGCCGGTCACGGGCACGGCGGCCCGGGCACCCCCCTGCTGACCGGGACCCTGCTGCTCTACTTCGCCGGATACGTGCTGGTGACGGGTGTCCGGCTGGTGCCCGTGCCCGCCCCTGCGGTCACCGGCGGGTCCGCCGGATGGGGCGACCGGCCGGAACTGGCCCGGGTCTGCCGGCTGTCCATGGGGATGGCGATGGTGGCGATGCTGCTGACGATGTGAGGCGGGCCGGAGCCCGCGGGGCGCGACGCGGGACCGTTGGCTGCGTCACTTTGCCCCGAGGGCGGTACGCACGCGCGGTACCCGCTCATAGGCTGCACGCATGATGCTCCCCGCGGCCCTGCTGCTGCTCGGCGTCCTGACCGCCGTCGCCGGACCCCGGCTGCTCGCCCGGGCCGACTGGCCGGACCGTGAACCGGTGGTGGCGCTGTGGGTGTGGCAGTGCGTGATCGCGGCGGTGCTGCTGTGCTGCGCCCTGTCGATGACGTTCAGCGCGGCGGCCGCCTGGCGGGCGGTGGGCGGCCGGGTGTTCGCCACCGCGCCCCGCGCGGTGGCGGAGGCGTACGCCCTGGGGACGGCCGGGATCTGGGCGGCGACCACCGCGGTGGCACTGGCGTGCGGCGGGATCTGGAGCGCGGCCATGCTGGTCCGGGAGATCGCGCGGGCCCGTGCCCGGCGCCGGGCGCGCCGGGCCGAACTGCGGGTACGGGCTCCGCTGCTGCCCGGCGAGGAGCCGCGCTCCGACCGGCTGGTGGTCCTGGAGGGGGAGCGACCCGACGCCTGGTGGCTTCCCGGCACCCCGCCCCGGCTGGTCGTCACCACGGCCGCGCTGCGCCGGCTGAAGGGCCGGCAGCTGGACGCCGTCCTCGCGCACGAGCGGGGGCACGCGCGGGCCCGGCACGACTGGCTGCTGCACTGCTCCTGCGCGCTGGCCGGCGGCTTCCCGCAGGTGCCGGTGTTCGCCGCGTTCCGCGACGAGATGCACCGGCTGGTCGAACTCGCCGCCGACGACACCGCCTCCCGCCGCTTCGGCCGGCTGACCACGGCCCTCGCCCTGGTGGAACTCAACGAGCACCGGGGGGTGTTCGGCCCCTGCCCGGCCTCGCAGGCGAACGTCCCGGCCCGGGTCCGCCGGCTGCTCACTCCGCCGGACCGGCTGACGGCGGGACGGCGGCTGCGCCTGACGGCCGCGGCGTCCCTGGTGCCGGTGATCCCCGTACTGGTGGCGTTCGTGCCGGGATTGCGGGCACTGGGATAGCCGGGGGGCCCGGAGCAGGCCGGGGACGGCCCGGCGGGCGGTCCGACGGACACGGGTGACCGGCTCCGGACGTCAGGACACGGAAGGACGACTGGCCCCGGACCCCGCCGGTCGGCAAGGATCACTGCATGCACACCCCCCACGTCGACTCCCCGCCCCGGCCCGCGGACCGGCCCCCCACCACCCTGTCCACCGGTGTACTGGCGCTGTGCTCGGCGCTGCTGCTGGCACTGGTCGCCGTCGAGTGGCGTCCGCTGCTCGAACTGGACGGCGACATCTCCCGCACCACCCACCGCTGGGCGGTCGAGGAACCCGGACTGACGCAGACGGCCCGCGTCCTGACGGACTGGGTCTGGGACCCGTGGACGATGCGGGTGCTGTGCGGTGTGGCGGCGGTGCTGCTGGCACGGCGGTACGCGGCCCGGTGGACGGCGGTGTGGCTGGTGGTGACGGTCGCCCTGGGGACGGCCGTGCAACAGGGCCTGAAGGCCGCGGTGGACCGCGCCCGCCCGGTCTGGCCCGACCCGGTCGACTCCGCGCACTACGCGGCCTTCCCGTCGGGCCACGCCATGACCGCCACGGTGGTCTGCGGGCTCCTGCTGTGGCTCCTGCACCGCCACGGCGTGAGCCGCCCCGTGCGGCACGCGGCGCTGTTCCTGGCGGTCCTCTCGGTGACGGGTGTCGGCCTCACCCGTGTCTGGCTCGGCGTCCACTGGCCCACGGACGTCCTCGGCGGCTGGCTGCTCGGCGCGCTGGTGGTGGCCGCGGCGGTGCTGGTCCACCGGCGCCGGCACCCGTGAGCCGCCGACCCGCACCGGGGACCCGGCAGTGATAGCCCGAGGCTACTACCAGGCCTGAACCGTCCGTCTCGGACGATCCCCCGCGTCGCCCGAGACGGACGGCAGCCCGGAGCGGGCCCCAAGGACCCGGCCGGACGCGTTGAGTATAGTTGGCTGCCAGCCAGTCAACGCAGGAGTCAAGCATGTCCCCGCGCAGCGCCCTGGTCAATGAAGAGTTGCGGAGGCGTTCGAAGGAGCGGCTTCTGCAAGCGGCCGTCGAGCTGGTGAGCGAGCACGGATACGAGGCGACCACACTCGGCGACATCGCCGACCGGGCGGGTTCCGCGCGCGGCCTGGTCTCGTACTACTTCCCGGGGAAGCGCCAGCTCGTGCAGTCCGCCGTGCACCGGCTGATGCACCGCACCCTGGAGGAGGCGCTGGAGCGCGAGCCGCACACCGAGGACGGCCGGGAGCGGATGGCGCGGGCCATCGACGCGATCCTGGGCCTGGCACGGGACCGGCCGGTCCTGATGCGCCAGCACATGGCCGGCATGCTGCAGGCCGAGGGATTCGTCGTGTGCCCCGAACAGCGGCGGCTGGCCGAGCTGCTGAGGGACACCGTCGCCCGGCACGGCTCCCACGACGTCGACACCGACTACCCGATGCTGCGCGCCCTGCTGATGGGGGCCGTGTTCGCGGCCCTCGTCCCGGGCGCGCCGATGCCCGTCCCGGTGCTGCGCGCGGAGCTCTTCAAGCGCTACCGGCTCGACTGGGAGATGGGCGTGCCGCCGGACACCGAGGTGTCCGGCGGCACGGGCCGGAGGGACCTGTCCCGGTTCTTCGCGACCGAGCCGGCGCCGGAGAGTCCGGCGCCGGCCCTCCGGCCGGAGCCGGACGCTCAGTCGAAGTAGTCCGGCTGCGTCTGCACGTTGAGCTCACGCAGGTGGACCCATCGGGCCGGGTCCGTGCGCCGGTCGTCGATCCTGAGGACGTCGAGGCCCTTGGCGATGTCGTTCGAGTAGATGTAGCCGTTGTAGTAGTACGCCGACCAGGAGCCGCCGGTGACGATGCTGTCGGTGGTCAGCGGGCCGCGCTCGAAGTAGGCGATCTCCCTGGGCTTCGAGGAGTTGGTGAAGTCCCAGACGGAGACGCCGCCCTGGTACCAGGCCTGGACCATCAGGTCCCTGCCCTTGACCGGGATCAGCGAGCCGTTGTGGGCGACGCAGTTCTCGGTGTCCGCCTGGTGGCGGGGGATCTTGAAGTAGCTGCGGAAGACCAGCTCGCGCCGGTCGCCCTTGCCGACGATGTCGTAGATGCCGTCCGCGCCGCGGTTCGGGCCGACCTCCGCGTTGCAGGTGGCGGCGCCGCCGCCGCCCAGCTCGTCGGTGAACACGACCTTGTCGGCCTTCTGGTTGAAGGTCGCCGAGTGCCAGAACGCGAAGTTCACGTTGTCCTGCACCCGGTCGATCACCTTCGGACGCTCCGGGTCCTCGATGGAGAACAGGATGCCGTCGCCCATGCAGGCACCGGCGGCCAGGTCCTCGGACGGCAGCACGGTGATGTCGTGGCAGCCGGTGGTCTTGGAGACGCCCGGGTTGGTGGGCGCGCCCGGGTTGCCGCCGCCGTCCGGGCCCTCGCCCGGGAACAGCACCGGGAAGCCGACGACCGCCGCCTCGTGCGGGGCGTGGCGCGGCACCTTGATGACCGAGATGCCGTCGTGCGGCGGCTGGCAGTCGGGGTAGGCCGCGTTCGGCGAGTACGAGGAGACGTAGACGTAGACGTTCTTGCGCTCGGGCACCAGCGTGTGGGTGTGCGAGCCGCAGGCGGTCTCGACGGCGGCGACGTAGCGCGGGTTGCTCTTGTCGCTGATGTCGAAGACCTTCATGCCCTCCCAGGAGGACTTCTCGGTCACCGGCTGGGTGGTGCTGTTGCAACTGCTGTCGCTGCGCGAGGAGTCGGTGGACAGGAACAGCAGGTCCCCGGAGACGGAGATGTCGTTCTGCGAGCCGGGGCACAGGACCTGGGCCACCGTCTTCGGCGACTTCGGGTTGCTGATGTCGAAGATGCGGAAGCCGTCGTAGTTGCCGGCGAACGCGTAGCGCCCCTGGAACGCCAGGTCCGAATTGGTGCCGGGGAGCGCGTCCTTGGGGATGTTGGCCACGTGCCGGATGTTGCCGGAGTGGACGATCTCGTCCTGGCCGGGGATCTCGCCGTTCTCGATGGCCTCGCGCGCCTCGGCCCGGGCGCTCGACGAGACCTCCTTGCGTGCGTCCGGCCCGTCCCCGGGGTCGGGGATCGCCGCGGCCGGGGCAGCGGTGAGGAGCGCGGTCAGCAGCCCACCGGCCGCCGCGGCAACTCCCAGGCGTCTGCGCCGGGTTCGGGGAACACTCAACAGGATCACTGTCTTCTTCCTCCCTGGTTCCGTTCAACTCGGAACGGGTTTCGCACCGGCAGTATCGTCTTCGACATGCACATACCAACAGAGGGAAACACACTTGCAATGAAGTTTTCTGATCATTGACGCGCGGAAGCGTGCTAGGACGGTCGTCAGCACTCACGAGGTGCCCCGCAACCCGCCTGCCACAGGAGGTCCTTGTGCTCTACCGCCGTGTGCCCCGTGCGTCCGTCGTCGCGGCCGGGCTGACCGCCCTGGCCGTACTGGGCCTCACGGGCTGCGACTCCGGCACGGACGGCACCAGGTCGGCCGCGACGAGCGGGCCCTCGGTCATCGCACCGGGTGAACCCGGGGAGGCGAACCGGACCCTGTCGGCCGAGGAGGCCGCACAGCAGCGGGCGGAGGACGACTCCCCCAACTCCGCCGACGTGTCCTACGTGCGGATGATGACCGAGCACCACGCACAGGCCCTGGAGATGACCGAACTGGTCCCGGACCGCGCCGAGTCGTCGAAGGTCGTCAAACTGGCCGAACGCATCGCCGCCGCGCAGCAGCCGGAGATCAAGGCGATGGAGGGCTGGCTGAAGACGCACGGCAAGCAGGCCCGGGACGACGGACACGACCACGGACACGACCACGCGACGATGCCCGGCATGGCGACGCGCGCCCAGATGGAGAAACTGCGCGAGGCCGAGGGCAAGGCCTTCGACCAGCTCTTCCTCACCCTGATGATCACCCACCACGAAGGGGCGGTCACCATGGCCACCGACGTCAAGGGGCAGGGCAACAACATCCAGGTCGAGGAGATGGCCGACGACGTCGTCGCCCAGCAGACGAGCGAGATCACACGGATGCGCGACCTGCTGTGAGACGCGCCGGCCGCCGACGGGACTCGCGGGACGGGACCGGACGGCGGCGCCCCGGCGGGCCCGCCCGCGGCGGGCCGGGCGCCCGGCGCCCGGCCGGTCCGCTCACCGCCGGGCGTGGCGCGGGGACAGCAGGCCCGCGTCGCGCGCCCGGCCGATCAGCCGGAGCGCCCCGCGCCGGCTGTGTCCGGTCGCGCTCATCACGGCGAGGACCGGATCGGCGCCCCGCTCCCGGGCCGTCCGGTACTCACGGGCCACCAGCCGCCATCCCTCCGGGCCCCGCGGCCAGGCCGGGCGGCCCCGGTGCGTCCCGGTGCCGGCGCCGTCCCCGCCGACCGGCCCGTCCCCGGCGCCGCACGCCCGCGCCAGCGGCCCCTCGATCCAGTCGGCGAACACCGCCAGGTCCTCCAGGGCCAGCGCGGGCCGGGCCCGCACGTCCTCGACGCACACGCACCCGCCGGACACCGTGGCGAGCGCGTCGACCCGGGCCCCGTCGCCGAAGGCCAGCCGCACATGCAGCCACCGCGTCGCGCGTTCCCCCTCCCGCACCTCCCACGCGGGCCACACGGACACCGCGCCCTCCGCCGGAGAGCGATCGGAAAGCTGAAGAAAAGACTCCTCGAGCACGCACGCACCGTAACCATGTGATCACTTTCCTTCTCGTGGAACACGCACCCGCACGGCGGACGGCACCCTGACAGCGGAGCGCCGGCGGTGCGATGCTGGATGCGTCAGCGCTCTCCCGTCGGTCTCCCGTCGGTCCCCCGGGGTGAGGAGTTCGGCCGTGCTGCGTGTCGCCGTCGTCGGTTCCGGGCCGAGCGGGTGCTACACCGCTCAGAGCCTCGTCCAGCAGGACCCCCAGGTACGCGTCGACGTCCTGGACCGGCTGCCCTGCCCCTACGGCCTGGTCCGCTACGGCGTGGCGCCGGACCACGAGAAGATCAAGTCCCTGCAGAACAACCTCCGCACGGTCCTGGAGCACGAACGGGTGCGCTTCCTCGGCGGGGTGCCGGTCGGCTCGGGCGGAGTGCCGGTCGCCCGGCTGCGGGAGCTGTACCACGCGGTGGTGTACTGCGTGGGCGCCGCCACGGACCGGCGGCTGGGCATCCCGGGCGAGGACCTGCCGGGCAGCTGGTCGGCGACCGAGTTCGTGTCCTGGTACAGCGCGCACCCGGACTCCCCCGGACTCCCGGCGCCGGCCGGGCGCGAGCGGGGAGGTCCCCCCGCCGACGACGGTTTCCTGCGGGGCGTGCGGTCGGCCGTGGTCATCGGCGTGGGGAACGTCGCCGTGGACGTCACGCGCATGCTGGCCCGGGGCGCGGCGGAGCTGCGCCCGACCGACATGCCGCACGCCGCCCTGACCGCGCTCGCCGCGAGCGAGGTGACGGACATCCACATGGTGGGCCGGCGCGGCCCGTCCCAGGCCCGCTTCACCACCAAGGAGCTGCGCGAGCTGGGCACGCTGCCCGACACCGCGGTCCTCGCCGATCCGGCGGAGCTGGCGCTGGACCCGGCGTACCCGGACCCCGCGGCGCTGCCGGCCCCGCAGCGCCGCAACGTCGAGGTGCTGCGCGACTGGGCCGGGCCCGCGGCGCCGGGCGCCCGCCGTCTGATCCGGCTGCGCTTCTTCCTCCGCCCCGTCGAACTGCTCCCCCGGGCGGGCCGGGTGGGCGCGGTGCGCTTCGAGCGGACGGTTCCGGACGGGCGCGGGGGCGTGACGGGCACGGGACGGTTCGAGGACGTGGAGGCCCAGCTGGTACTGCGTTCGGTGGGGTACCGGGGGGTGCCGCTGGAGGGGCTGCCGTTCGACGCCGCCGGCGGCACGGTGCCGCACCTCGCCGGGCGCGTGCTGCGCGAGGGCGCCGTCGCGCCGGGCGAGTACGTGGCGGGCTGGATCAAGCGCGGCCCGACCGGCGTCATCGGCACCAACCGGCCGTGCGCGAAGGAGACGGTGGCGTCCCTGCTGGAGGACGCCCCCGCCCTCGTGACCCGCGACGTGGCCGACGACCCGCCGGCGGCGCTGCGGGCCGAGGGGATCGAGCCGGTCGAGTGGGCGGGGTGGCGGGCGATCGAACGGGCCGAGGCGGAGCTCGGCGCCTCGCTCGGCCGGAGCGTGGTCAAGCTGCCCGACTGGGAGTCGCTGCTCGCGGCGGCGCGCAACGCCGGCGCGTGAGGCCCGCGGACGGCGGCCGGGTCAGCCCCCGCCGTGCCGCGCGGCCTGGCGGGCGGCGGCGGTGAGCAGGGAGTCGAGCAGCCCCGGGAAGAGCTCGTCCAGGTCGTCCCGGCGCAGGCCGTTCATCTTGGCGGTGCCCTCGTAGATCTGCCGGATCACGCCGCTCTCACGCAGCACCCGGAAGTGGTGCGTGGTGGTGGACTTGGTGACCGGCAGGTCGAAGTGCGAGCAGGACAGCGGGACGCCCTCGGCGGCGAGCTCGCGGACGATCCGCAGCCGCACGGGGTCGGAGAGCGCGTGCAGCACGCCCTCCAGCCGGATCTCCCCGCGCGCCGGGTGCGGCAGATCGCGGCTGCTGGGGACGGGGGCGGCGGTGGCCACGGCGGCTCCACATTCGGTCCGGGAACCCTCATTGTACGAGAATCCTCGTAGTTCGACATTCACCGTACTACGATGCCTATCGTATGAGTCTCGCCCCCTCTGGTCCCCCCGACGAAACGGAGTCCGCCGTGAGCGCGCTGTTCGAGCCCTACACCCTGCGTGACGTGACGATCCCCAACCGGGTGTGGATGCCTCCGATGTGCCAGTACTCGGCCGCGCCCGAGGGCCCCGGGGCCGGCGCGCCCGGCGACTGGCACTTCGCGCACTACGCGGCCCGCGCGGCCGGCGGCACGGGCCTGATCGTCGTCGAGGCCACCGCCGTGTCGCCGGAGGGCCGCATCTCGCCGTACGACCTCGGCCTCTGGGACGACGCCCAGGTCGAGGCGTTCCGCCGGATCACCTCCTTCCTCGTCTCGCAGGGCACCGTCCCCGCCGTCCAGCTCGCCCACGCCGGCCGCAAGGCGTCGACCGACCGCCCGTGGAAGGGCGGCGCCCCGGTGGGGCGGGACGCGCACGGCTGGCGGCCGGTGGCGCCGAGCCCGCTCGCCTTCGACGAGCGGCACCCGGTGCCGGAGGAGCTGACCGCCGAACAGATCCGTGACGTCGTCGACCGGTTCCGCGCCGCGGCGCGCCGGGCGCTCGCCGCCGGGTTCGAGATCGCCGAGATCCACGGCGCCCACGGCTACCTGATCAACGAGTTCCTCTCCCCGCACTCCAACCACCGCACCGACGCCTACGGCGGCTCGTACGAGAACCGGACGCGCCTCGCGCTCGAGGTCGTCGACGCCGTGCGCGAGGAGTGGCCGGACGACAAGCCGCTGTTCTTCCGCGTCTCGGCCACCGACTGGCTGGAGGAGTCCGGCTGGACCCCGGACGACACCGTCCGCTTCGCCGGCGAGCTGCACGCCCACGGCATCGACCTGCTCGACGTCTCCACCGGGGGCGTCGCCCCCGGCGTCCGCATCCCGGCCGGGCCCGGCTACCAGGTCCCCTTCGCCGCGCGGGTGCGGGCCGAGACGCCGATGCCGGTCGCCGCCGTCGGGCTGATCACCGATGCCGAGCAGGCCGAGAAGATCCTGGCCAACGGCGAGGCGGACGCGGTGTTCCTCGGCCGCGAGCTGCTCCGCAATCCCTCGTGGGCCCGGCACGCGGCCCGCGAGCTGGGCGGCGAGGTCCACGTGCCGGACCAGTACCACCGTTCCCTCTGACCCTGCCTGACCCTGCCGTCACCGCGCCGGCGGCCCGGGGTGCCCCTCGCACCCCGGGCCGCCGGCGTCCGCTTTTCCTGACCGAATGTGATGTGCGCGAGGCGTTGACTAGAAAGCGCTTACCCCATACGTTCCGTTCAGCGACGTGACCCGTTCGCGTCACCCGGGCGACGAACGTTCACGTACATGAGCCGTCCGGGCGCCCGAGGGGCACGCGCGGGCGCCGGAGGGCTCCGACACCCCCACATCACGACAGAAGGAATGAGATGACTTCTGCGACACGACCACGTACCCGCGGGCAGGCGCTGACGGGCGCGCTGGCCACCCTCGGCCTCTCGGTTGGCATGCTCATGACTGCCGGGGCACCCTCGGCGAGCGCCGCCACCTGGCCGACCCCCAACGGCAGCGAGGGCGTCTCCTCCACCATCTCCGTGTCCGGCACCAAGGACTACGGGATGAAGCGCCTGTACGGCACCGGCGACCTGGGCTCGGGCGGCCAGGACGAGGACCAGGGCCCGATCCTGCAGCTGGCGGACGGCGCGGTCCTGAAGAACGTCATCCTGGGCGCCCCCGCGGCCGACGGCATCCACTGCCAGGGCTCCTGCACGCTGCAGAACGTGTGGTGGGAGGACGTCGGCGAGGACGCCGCCACGTTCAAGGGCAAGTCGTCGTCGGCGGTCTACACCGTCAGCGGCGGCGGCGCCAAGGAGGCCAGCGACAAGGTGTTCCAGTTCAACGGCGCCGGAACGCTGAACGTGTCGAACTTCGCGGTGAAGAACTTCGGCACCTTCGTCCGCTCCTGCGGCAACTGCTCCACGCAGTACAAGCGGACGATCAACCTCAACACCGTCGAGGTGACCTGGAAGGGCAGCAGGCTCGCCGGCATCAACACCAACTACGGCGACAGCGCGACCCTGCGGAACATCACGATCATCGGGGACAGCAGCAAGAAGATCGTCCCGTGCCAGAAGTACATCGGCAACGACGACGGCGACGAGCCGACCACCAACGGCTCGGGCCCCGACGGTACGTACTGCAAGTACGCGTCGTCCGACATCACCTACCGGTAGTTCCCCCGGAACGGTCCCCCCACGGTGAAGGCGGCCGTACGAGGCGTCCCGCGCGGCGCTCCGTACGGCCGCCGCGTCATGCGCCGCCCGCCCGCGCGCGCACCTGCCCCGTCAGTTCCCTCCGGTAGTCGGCGTACGCGGTCCGCAGCGCGTCACCGGGCCAGCCGGCGGGCAGGAGGCCGGGCGGCAGGACCGGGTCGGCGAGCAGGTGGCGCACCACGGCGGCGAACAGGGCGAGCCGGTCGGCGGGGCGGCCGGCGCCGCCGGTGCGCGCGAGGAGCGCGCGGGCCGTGCCGGCCCAGGCGTCCAGCGGCCACAGGCTCGCGGCCAGGTCCCCGGCGGGCCCGGCGGGGCGGGCGGTGCAGCGCTGGGCCACCCGGTCGAGAGCGGCGGGCAGGGGGCGGATCAGGTTGGCGGGACGGAGCCACACGCCCTCGCGGAGCTCGGCGAGCCGGAGGGCGGCCAGCTGTGTGCGCAGGTCCGCGCGTGCGGCGGGGCCGCGGCCCGTCGCGGTGACGACGACCATCTCCCAGTCGCCGTCCCAGGCGCGCGTGCGGGGCCGCACGGCCTCGTCCTGGCGCTGCTGGCGCCGCACCAGCCGGTCGCTGAGGCGGTAACCGGCGTCCGTGCGCCGCAGGTCACCGGCGGCGACCATCCGGCTGAGCGCCGCCCTCAGGGTGGATCCGCCGACGTCGAAGCCCGCCACGAGCCGCCCGAGCTCCCGGGCCGGGAGCTCCGGCGGGTGCGTGCCGAGCAGCAGGCTCAGCACGACCGACCGCGCGGACAGGGGGCGCGGCCGCAGGTCGTCCGGGAGCACCGGGGCGTCCGGGGGCGCCGGGGCGTTCGTCCTCATGGGTCCGTACTGTACGGCGGACCGCGTGTTGCATCATTGCTGCGACCGCAGGAGAAGTGCAACACTCGGCGCATGGTCACGACATCCGTGCGGGAACGGCACGCGGGATCCGGCGAACAGGGCGACGGGCACGGCGGACACGCCACGCACGACGTCGTCAACCAGCCCGCTCCCCTGGCGCCCTACGACGCGTCCGACGACACCGCCCTGCTGGAGGGCCTGCGGCGCGAGGGCGCCGGCTGGGCCGAGGAGGACCTGCGGCGGCTCGGCAGGCTGGCCGGCAGCGCGCAGGTGCAGGAGTGGAGCGATCAGGCCAACCGCCACGAGCCCGCACTGCGCACGCACGACCGGTACGGGCACCGGATCGACGAGGTCGAGTTCCACCCGAGCTGGCACCACCTGATGCGCACGGCCGTCGCCGAGGGACTGGCGGCCGCGCCCTGGGCGGACGACCGGCCCGGCGCGCACGTCGCCCGCACCGCGGGAGTGCTGGTGTGGGGGCACACCGACGCGGGACACGGCTGTCCGACGTCCATGACGTACGCGGCGGTCCCCGCCCTGCGCCGGCAGCCGGAGCTGGCGAGGGCGTACGAGCCGCTGCTGACCAGCCGGGAGTACGAACCGGGCCTGCGCGTGCCGGCCGCCAAGCGCGGGCTGCTGGCCGGCATGGGGATGACCGAGAAGCAGGGCGGCTCCGACGTCCGGACCAACACCACCGCGGCCACGCCCACCGCCGAACCCGGCGTGTACACCCTGCGCGGGCACAAGTGGTTCACCTCGGCGCCGATGTGCGACCTGTTCCTGGTGCTGGCGCAGGCCCCGGGAGGACTGTCGTGCTTCCTGGTGCCGCGCGTGCTGCCCGACGGGACGCGCAACGCCTTCCGCATCCAGCGGCTGAAGGACAAGCTGGGCAACCGGTCCAACGCCTCCTCCGAGCCCGAGTTCGAAGGGACCGTGGCCTGGCTGGTCGGCCCGGAGGGGCGGGGCGTGCGGACCATCATCGAGATGGTCAACTGCACCCGGCTGGACTGCGTGACGATGTCGGCGGCGCTGATGCGCAAGACGCTCGTCGAGGCGGGGCACCACGTGCGGCACCGCAGCGCGTTCGGGGCCCGGCTGGTGGACCAGCCGCTGATGCGCAACGTCCTGGCCGACCTGGCGCTGGAGTCCGAGGCCGCCACGACCCTCACCCTGCGGCTGGCCGGCGCCGCCGACCGCGCGGTGCGCGGGGACGCCGGGGAGGCCGCGTTCCGCCGGATCGCGACCGCGGTGGGCAAGTACTGGGTCACCAAGCGCGGTCCGGCCTTCACCGCCGAGGCCCTGGAGTGCCTGGGCGGCAACGGCTACGTCGAGGAGTCGGGCATGCCCCGGCACTACCGCGAGGCCCCGCTGCTGTCGATCTGGGAGGGCTCGGGGAACGTCAACGCCCTGGACGTGCTGCGGGCGCTCGGCCGGGACCCCGCCACGGCGCAGGCCCTCTTCGACGAACTGGCCCTCACCCGAGGGGCCGACGCCCGGCTGGACGCGGCCGTGGTCCGGCTGAAGGACCGCCTGGCCGAGGCCTCGCAGGCGGGCGCCCGCCGCCTGGTGGAGCAGATGGCCCTGACGCTGCAGGGCCATCTGCTCGTCCGGCACGCGCCGCCCGCGGTCGCCGACGCCTTCTGCGCGACGCGGCTCGGCGGCGACTGGGGACACGCCTTCGGCACGCTGCCCGCGGCGGCCGGACTCGACGCGATCGTGGACCGCGCGCTGCCGGACGCCGCCTGAACCCTCCGGCCTCCGTCGGGCCACCGCGCGGTGCGCGCGCCGTCGCCCCCCGGGCCGCACCGCGCCGGCCTGCGGCGCCGTCCGGTCCGGGGGGACTGTCAGTGGCGGGGTGCACACTGGCCGGTGTCCGGGACGAGGACGTCGACGAAGACGTCGCGGAGGTGGTCGGCATGTCCGAGGTACTGCTCACCGTGGGCACCCGCAAGGGCCTGTTCATCGGGCGCCGGCGGGGTGGCGCCTGGGAGTTCGACGAGAGTCCCTGTTTCAACGCGCAGGCCGTGTACTCGGTCGCCGTCGACACCCGCGGCGCGATCCCGCGGCTGCTGGCCGGCGGCGACAGCGCGCACTGGGGACCGTCGGTGTTCCACTCCGACGACCTGGGCCGCACCTGGACCGAACCGGCGCGACCCGCCGTCAGGTTCCCCGGGGACACCGGGGCTTCGCTGGAGCGGGTCTGGCAGCTGCACCCGGCCGCGGCCGAACCGGACGTGGTGTACGCGGGCACGGAACCGGCCGCGCTGTACCGCTCGGAGGACCGCGGGGAGAGCTTCGAGCTGGTCAGGCCGCTCTGGGAGCACCCCACCCGCTCGAAGTGGGTGCCGGGCGGCGGGGGCGAGGGCCTGCACACCGTGCTGACCGACGGGCGCGACCCGCGGGCCGTGACGGTGGCCGTGTCGACGGCGGGCGTGTTCCGCACGCTGGACGGCGGCGCGAGCTGGTCCCCGTCCAACTCCGGGATCTCCGCGGTGTTCCTGCCGGACCCGTACCCGGAGTTCGGGCAGTGCGTGCACAAGGTCGCGCGGGACGCGGTGGACCCGGACCGGCTGTACCTGCAGAACCACTGGGGGGTGTACCGCAGCGACGACGCGGGCGGGCACTGGACGGACATCGGCGAGGGGCTGCCGTCGACGTTCGGCTTCACGGTGGTGGCCCACCCCCGCCGCGGTGACACGGCGTACGTGTTCCCGCTCAACGCCGACTCCGACCGGGTGCCCGCCGGCCGGCGCTGCCGGGTCTTCCGGACCCCGGACGCCGGCAGGAGCTGGGAGCCGCTCACGGCGGGCCTGCCGCGGGAGGCCCACTACGGCACGGTGCTGCGCGACGCGATGTGCCACGACGGCGCGGACCCGGCGGGCGTGTACTTCGGCAACCGCAACGGCGAGGTGTACGCGTCGGCCGACGACGGCGACAGCTGGCGGCAGTTGGCCTCGCACCTGCCGGACGTGCTGTGCGTGCGGGCGGCGGTCGTCGGATGAGCCGGAGGATCCCGTCCGGTCCCGGCCACGGGTTGATCTCCGCCGCCGCCGCGGCAGTAGGGTGACGTCCGTGGCACCACGACCCTTGCATGAGATCGTCGAAGCGGGCTGGGCGAAGGCCCTGGAACCGGTGGCCGACCGGATCGCCGGGATGGGGGACTTCCTGCGCGCGGAGATCGCCGCGGGACGCACCTACCTCCCGGCCGGGGCGAACGTCCTGCGGGCCTTCCAGCAGCCCTTCGACGAGGTACGCGTCCTCATCGTCGGGCAGGACCCGTATCCCACCCCGGGGCACGCGGTGGGGCTGTCCTTCTCGGTCGCGCCCGAGGTGCGGCCCCTGCCCGGCAGCCTCGTCAACATCTTCCGCGAGCTGACCACCGACCTGGGCCTGCCCCAGCCGTCCAGCGGTGACCTCACGCCGTGGACCGAGCAGGGCGTGCTGCTGCTCAACCGGGCACTGACGACGGCCCCGCGCAGGCCGGCCGCCCATCGCGGCAAGGGCTGGGAGGAGGTCACCGAGCAGGCGATCCGCGCGCTGGCGGGGCGGGGCAAGCCCTTGGTCTCCATCCTGTGGGGGCGTGACGCCCGCAACTGCCGTCCGCTGCTCGGGGACCTGCCCGCGGTGGAGTCGGCCCATCCGTCGCCGATGTCCGCCGACCGCGGCTTCTTCGGCTCGCGTCCGTTCAGCCGGGCCAACGACCTGCTGATCCGCCAGGGCGGCCAACCGGTGGACTGGCGCCTGCCGTGACCGGCCGCGGGTTCCTCGCCGTGGACTCCGGGGGCTCCGGTGTCCGGGTCGCCGTCGGTGCCCCCGGGCACGACGCGTCGGCCCGGAGGGCCTCGAAGGAGCCGGTGCGGACCGGGGCCCGGGGGATCGACCCGGGGCACCTCATGGAGCAACTGGTGCCGATGGCGCGGGCCCTGTGCTCCGAGACCGGGGTCCGGCGGCTGGACTCGGCCGTCGTCGGTGCGGCCGGGATGGCCGGCCTGGGGGACGCGCTGCGCGCCGAACTGCCGGGGGCGCTGGCCCGTGAGCTGGGCGTGCGGCGGGTGGCGCTGGCCGCCGACGCGGTCACCGCCTACGTCGGTGCCCTCGGGCCGCGGCCCGGTGCGGTGATCGCCGCGGGCACGGGACTGATCGCGATCGGCACCGATCTGACCGGCTGGCGCCGGGCGGACGGCTGGGGTCACCTGCTCGGCGACTGCGGCGGCGGCGCCTGGATCGGGCGGGCGGGGCTGGAGGCGGCGCTGCGCGCCCACGACGGGCGGGAGGGCGGCTCCGCACGGCTGCTGGCGGGCGCGGAGGCGGTGTTCGGTCCCGCGGCGGGACTGCCCGGCCTGCTGTATCCGCGCACCGACCGGCCGGCCGTCCTCGCCTCCTTCGCGCCCCGGGTGGCCGAGTGCGCGGCCGACGGCGACCCCGTCGCCGCGGACGTGCTGCGCGCGGCGGCCCGGCACATGGCGGACTCGGCCGCGGCCGTGTGCCCGGGCCTGGACGAGCCGCCCGTCGCTCTCACCGGCGGCCTGTTCGAGATGGGCCCCCCTCTGCTCGCACCGCTGGACGAGGAGCTGGCGAGGCGGCTGCCGCGGGCGCGCCGGGTCACGGCCGAAGGCGACCCCCTGCACGGCGCGGTACGCATCGCCGCCGACCTCGCGGCGGGCACGTTCGCCCTTCCGTGCGAGGGAAGGATGCTGTGCGTGACGAGCCCGGCAGGCGAGGACGTCACCCGGACGGCCGGTCCCGGGACGTGACCCGCCGGACAAAACCGGACGGATACCTCTCACCCGCCCCCTCCCCGAACAGGGAAGCCCGGTGAGCCACTAACATGCCGCAGCATGAGCACCCCCACTGGGCCCGCGTCCGGCCTGCCAGTACGAATGCCGCGCCCCCGCCAGCCGGGGCGCCACCGCCGCCCCGAACCCCTGGTGGCCCCCGAGGGCGCGCCCGCGCTCGTCCTCGCCGTGCCGGGTGCGCCCAGTGGCACCACCCGCTCCCTCGCCGACGAGGTCGTGAGCATCGCCCGTTCCGAGCTGCCCGGCCTCGACGCCCGGATCGGCTACCTCGACGGCGACGACGAGGAGTTCCCCTCGCTGCAGTCGGTGCTCGCGCACGCCGGTGAGGAGCGCACCGCCCGCTTCGAGCAGGCCCGCGCCGCCGGCATGGACGTCAAGGAGCCCGACGGCCCCGTGGCCGTCGTGGTGCCGCTGCTGGCCGGCCCGGACAGCGCGCTGCTGCGCCGGATCCGCCAGGCCCTGATGGACAGCCGGGTCGCCGCGGAGCTGACCGATGTGCTCGGCCCGCACCCGCTGCTCGCCGAGGCGCTGCACGTGCGGCTGTCCGAGGCCGGTCTGGCCCGTGCCGACCGCGCCCGCCTGTTCACCGTGGCGACCGCCGCGGACGGCATCATCCTGGCGTCCGTGGGCGGTGACGAGGCCGTGCAGGCGGCCGGGATCACCGGCATGCTGCTCGCCGCGCGCCTCGCGGTGCCGGTGATGGCGGCCGCCCTGGACCGGGAGGGGTCCATCGCCTCCGTCGCCGAGCAGCTGCGCGGCTCCGGTTCGCAGCAGCTGGCGCTCGCGCCGTACCTGATCGGCCCGGAGATCGACGCGAGCCTGATCGAGGAGGCCGCGAAGGAGGCGGACTGCTCCGCCGCCGAGGCGCTCGGCCCGTACCCGGCGATCGGCAAGCTCGCCCTGGCCAAGTACACGACCGCGCTGGGCATCGCGCCGCAGCAGGCGCAGAGCTCCCCGGTGCGCTGACGCGGCCGGCCCGCACCGACGCCGAAGGGGCCCGCTCCGGTGACCGGAGCGGGCCCCTTCGCACGCGCGGGGAGTCCGGACGGGGGCGGCCCCGGTCAGCCGGTGACCACGCAGGACGCCGCGGGCACCGGGATCGAGCCGCCGCGTCGCGGCACCCCCGTGACCGGGTCGACCGCGAACCAGGTCACGTCCCCGGAGCGCTCGTTCGCGACGTACAGGAAGCCGCCGGACTCGGTGAGCGCACGGGGCCAGTGGCCGCCGCAGGGCACGGTGGTGAGCGGCTTCACCGCCTCCCCCTCCCGTTCGACCGCGAACACGGACAGCACGTCCTCGCCGCGGGTCGCGGTCCACACGAAGCGGCCGTCGGGCGAGACGGCCACGCCCGACGGGTAGGCGTCCCCGGCCGGGGCCCCGGGCAGCACCGGGACCTCCGCGAGCGGCCTCAGCTCGCCGCCCGCGGCGTCCCAGCGGCAGACGACGAGGGTGGGGCTGAGCTCGTTGAGGACGTACGCGTGCGCGCCGCCCGGGTGGAAGGCCAGGTGGCGCGGGCCCGATCCGGGGCGCAGGGCGATCTCCCGGTGCGGCGCGAGGGTGCCGCCGGTCAGGGTGCACACCCGTACCGAGTCCGTGCCGAGGTCGACGCTGACCACCCAGCGGCCGCTCGGGTCGGGCTGCACCTGGTGGGCGTGCGGGCCCTGCTGGCGCTGCGGGTGGGGACCGGAGCCGGTGTGCCGCAGCACCCCGGACGCGGACCGCGCGAGGCCGCCGTCCGCGCGGACGGGGACGGCGGTGACGCTGCCGGAGCCGTAGTTCGCGGTGAGCAGGTGCCCGGCGAAGAGGCAGAGGTGGGTCGGCCCGTTCGCGCCGACCGGTACCGGGGGCCCGGCCGGCTCCGGCTCGTCCCCGGTCACGCGGAACGCGGCCACGGCGCCCTCGGCCGTCTCGCTGACCGCGTACAGCGTGCGGCGGTCGGCCGACAGGGCCAGGTGGGAGGGGTCGGGCACGCCGTTCACGGCGCTCAGGAAGGTGAGCGCGCCGCTGTCGAGAGCGACGGCCGCGGTGACGATGCCGGGGCCTCCCGCCGCCGTGAACGACCCGATGAACGCCCGCTGTCCGCCGTCCGCCACGGCTGTCCCCTCTCGTCCGGTACCGGTTCGGAGCGACGGTAGCAGTCGGCCCCTCCAGGTCTAGACCAGGAGGGGCCGGCCGGGGCGCGTGTCCGGGACGGGCCTCAGGCGCCGACCAGCGGGGACCCGGAGGGCGTCCGCAGCGGCGCCGCGAGTTCCGCGAGGGCGCGTTCCAGGCCGTGGAGGTGGGCCAGCGCGGGTTCCGTCGCGGCCGGAACCGTGCGCACCGCGATGTCGCGGCCGCCGGTGAGCGCCTCGACCGCGACCTCCACGCGCCGGCAGGCGGCGGCCAGGCGGGCGTCGTGCGAGGCCTCGGGGTCGGCGGCGACGGCGACGAGGCCGCGGATCTCCCGGGCGCAGTCGTCGAGCAGGGCGAGCACCCGGCGGGCGCGCCGCTTGCGGCCGCGCATGGGGTTCAGCGGATGCACCAGCGGGGCGACCGAGAGCCGCACCCGGGCGAGGAGCTGCTCCAGCTCCGCCACCTTCGGCGCGGGGTCGGCGCCCTCGGCACCGGCCAGCCGCGCGGCCGTCTCGGCGGTGCACGCGTGGACGCAGTGCAGGGCCCGCTGGATCCAGGCGTCGGTGACGCTGTGGGTGGTCACGGGGAGGACGAGGGCCACCGCCAGCGCGGCGCCGAGCGCGCCGACGCCCGTCTCCACGAGCCGCAGGGCCAGCAGACCGGGACCGAGCACGCCCAGGAGGCCGTAGAGCATGGCGGCGAGCAGCGTCACCCAGAGCATCATCCAGGTGTAGGAGACCGCGGCCGTGTAGAAGATGCCGAAGACGGACACGGCGACGATCAGGACGGTGGGGACCGCGTCCCCGTGCACGGGGACGGCGACGAACAGCGCCAGACCGATGCCGATGACCGTGCCCAGGACCCGCCGGAAACCGCGGACCAGGGTCTCGCCGCGCGAGGTGGTGTTGACGAAGACCCACCAGGTGGCGCCGACGGCCCAGTACCAGCGCTGCCCGGACACCAGCTGGCCCACGACGAGGGCGAAGCCCGCGCCGGCCGTCGCCTGGATCGCCTGGCGGGTGGTCACGCGGGCCAGGCCCGTGCCGCCGGGCGGCGGGGGCGGCGCGGCGGCGGGCGGCAGACGGCGCTCGTAGCACCACAGCCCGAAGCGCACCGCGGCCGCGGCGAGCACGGACAGCACGACGGAGGCGTACAGCTCGGGGAGCTGGCCCGTCCTCGCCTGCAGGAACTGCGCCACGAAGTAGGTCATGAACGCGAAGACCCCGAGGCTGTGCCCGCGCGGGCCCCAGCGCCGCGCGTACACGCCCAGACCGACCACGGCGAGGAAGGCGAGGTCGCGTGCCACGGGGTGGTCGTGCAGTCCCGCCGCGACGGCGAGCACCGGCAGGCCGACGGCGGGCAGCAGCGCCGTGGTGACGGCCTGCCCGCGGACCGTGGCGTCGGTGACGGTGAACAGGGCGAGCAGCGCGGCGAGCCCACCGGTGACGGCACCCGTGAGGGAGTGGCCGGCCAGGCCGCACACGACGACCGCCAGCCCGACGCCGAGCACGGCCCGCGCCGCGAAGCGAAGCCGGACCCGGCCCGGGTCCGGCGCCATGAACACCTTCTTGAGCACTGCTTACCGCCCCCTGGGGATCGTGATGTGCACCGCGGCATGAAAAAGGCGCCGCGGGGTCCGCAGCGCCATCGACACCTCCATATCAGCATCCTTTCCGTCATTGGCTCAACACAGCTCCGAAATGCTGTGCCATTGGCTCGGTCATATCGCCCCGGGGGTGGCCGATGGAGTACCAACGGCCGAATACCACCGGCCCGGTGGAGCGGCCTGCCTCCGGGCCATTGGTACAGTCGGAAACGATCACGAACGACGAGGAGGCCGGGCGTCATGGCCGTGGACGAGCTCGACACCCGCATCCTGCGGCTGATGCTGGAGCAGCCCCGCACCAGCGTGCGCGAGTACGCCCGCATCCTCGGGGTCGCGCGCGGCACCCTGCAGGCCCGTCTCGACCGGATGGAGCGCGAGGGCGTGATCACCGGCACCGGTCCGGCCCTGTCCCCCGCCGCGCTGGGCCACCCCGTGCTGGCCTTCGTGCACATCGAGGTCACCCAGGGCCATCTGGACGACGTGGGCGAGGCGCTGGCGACCGTGCCGGAGATCGTCGAGGCGTTCTCCATCACGGGCGGCGGCGACCTGCTGACCCGGGTCGTGGCGCGCGACGCCGGACACCTGGAGGACGTGATCCAGAAGCTGATCGGCCTGCCCGGCGTGGTGCGCACCCGCACCGAGGTGGCGCTGCGCGAGCGGGTCCCGCACCGGCTGCTGCCGCTGGTGGAGTCGATCGGCCGGACGGCACGGAAGCAGGGCTCGGCATCATGGTCCCCATGAGCACCCTCGGCCCCCTCTCGGTCATCTTCGATCTCGACGGAACGCTCGTGGACAGCGAGCCGAACTACTACGAGGCGGGCCGGCAGACCCTCGCCGCGTACGGCGTCCCGGACTTCTCGTGGGCCGAGCACGAGCGGTACGTCGGCATCAGCACCCGGGAGACGGTCGCCGACTGGCGGGAACGGTACGGGCTGCGGGCCGGCGTGGAGGAGCTGCTCGCGGTGAAGAACCGCCGCTATCTGGAGCTGGCCCGCGCCTCCACGCGCGTGTACCCGCAGATGCGCGCCTTCGTCGAGCTGCTGGCGGACGAGGGCGTGCCGATGGCCGTGGCCTCCGGCTCCTCGCCCGAGGCCATCGGGGCGGTCCTGGCGGGCACGGGCCTGGACGCGCACCTGCGCACCGTCGTCTCGGCCGACGAGGTGGCGCGCGGCAAGCCGGCTCCCGACGTCTTCCTGGAGGCGGCCCGCCGGCTCGGCGCGGACCCCGGCGACTGCGTGGTGCTGGAGGACGCGGCCCCGGGCGCCACCGCCGCGCACGCGGCCGGGATGCGCTGCATCGCGATCCCGTACGTCGCCGAGCAGGCCGACGCCGCGGAGTTCGCCACCGCCGGCCTGCTGCTGCGCGGCGGGCAGCGGGAGTTCACGGCGCGAGCGGCGCACGCGTGGCTGACCCGGACGGCCCGGACCGCCTGAGCGGCGCCCCGCCCCCGCGCTCCCCCGCGGACGTCCGGAACCGATCGCCCCGACCCGTTGACGCCCTCCCGTCCCCTCCCTATCGTCTGGTCGATTGCTCGCACGGCGTTCGTGATGTCGAACATCAAGTGGAGGAGCATCCATGGCACGGCCCCTCTCCCGACGCACCCTCTTCCAGGCCGCCGCCGTGACGGCGGCGGCCACCGCCACGTCCCCCGCGGCCGCCGGGCGCGCCGCCGCCGCACCGGACGCGCCGGCCGCCGGCCCCGGCGTGCCGGCCGCGTGGACCGCGCGGCCGTTCGCGCTCGAGGACGTGGCCCTCGGACCGGGCGTCTTCGCCGACAAGCGACGGCTGGTGCTCGACCACGCCCGCGGCTACGACGTGGACCGGCTGCTCCAGGTCTTCCGCGCCAACGCCGGCCTGTCCACCCGCGGCGCGGTCGCCCCCGGCGGCTGGGAAGGACTGGACGGGGAGGCCAACGGCAATCTGCGCGGCCACTACACCGGCCACTTCCTGACCATGCTGGCGCAGGCGTACCGCAGCACCGGGGAACAGGTCTTCGCGGACCGCGTCGACGCCGTGGTCGGCGCGCTCACCGAGGTGCGCGCGGCGCTGCGCCGCGGCCCGGCCGTGCTGAGCACCACCGGACGGTTCGGGCGTGCCGCGGAGAACGTGCGGGGCTCCCACCAGTACGTGGACCTCCCGGGCGCCGTTCTCGGCGGCGCCCCGGCGCTCACCCTGTCCGCCTGGGTGAGGCCCGCGCACGACGCCGCCTGGGCGCGGATCCTCGACTTCGGCGACGACACCACCCGCTACCTGTACCTGGCCGTCCGGAACGCCGACGGGGTGCCGAGGTTCGCCGTCACCACCTCCGGGCCCGGCGGCGAACAGGGGCTCGACGGCACCGCGCCGCTGCCGCTCGGCGAGTGGAGCCATGTCGCCGTGACCCTCGCGGACGGCACCGGCACCCTCTACGTCGACGGAGCCGCCGTCGCCCGCAACACGGCGATGACCCTGACCCCGGCCGCGCTCGGCACCCTCGCGCACCACTGGCTGGGCCGCTCCCACTTCCCCGCCGACCCCGTCTTCGCCGGCGCCTTCGGGGGCGTCGAGGTCTTCTCGCGCGCCCTGACCCCCGCCGAGATCACCGAGCTGCGGGGCCGCCGGGCCGCCGACGCGTCGGCCGGCCGGGGCGACCTGGCGTCGTACGCCTTCGACGAGACCGCCGGCGCGACGTTCGCGGACGCCTCCGGCCGCGGTCTGGACGCCACCCTGCGCCGCACCTGGGGCGCGCCCAGCCACCCGGGGTTCCTCGCCGCGTACCCGGAGACGCAGTTCATCGAACTGGAGTCGATGACCGGCAGCGACTACACCCGGGTGTGGGCGCCGTACTACACCGCCCACAAGATCCTCAAAGGGCTGCTCGACGCGCACCTCGCCACGGACGACGACCGGGCGCTCGACCTGGCGTCCGGTCTGTGCGACTGGATGCACGCGCGGCTGTCCGTGCTGCCGCGGGCCACCCTGCAGCGGATGTGGGGGCTGTTCTCCAGCGGGGAGTTCGGCGGCCTCGTCGAGGCGGTCTGCGATCTGCACGCCCTCACCGGCAAGGCCGAACACCTCGCCCTGGCCCGCCTGTTCGGCCCGGACCGGCTCATCGACGCCTGCGCCGCGGACACCGACGTCCTCGACGGGCTGCACGCCAACCAGCACATCCCCGTCTTCACGGGCCTGGCACGGCTGCACGACGAGACGGGCGAGGAGCGCTACCTCACGGCCGCGAAGAACTTCTGGCGCATGGTCGTCCCCCATCGCGTGTACGGGATCGGCGGCACCAGCAGCGGCGAGTTCTTCAGGGCCCGCGACGTGATCGCGGGCACGATCGGCGCCACCACCGCCGAGACCTGCTGCGCGTACAACATGCTCAAGCTGAGCCGGACGCTGTTCTTCCACGAGCAGGACCCGGCCTACATGGACTACTACGAGCGGGCCCTGTACAACCAGGTGCTCGGCTCCAAGCAGGACCGGCCGGACGCGGAGAAGCCGCTCGTCACGTACTTCATCGGCCTGACGCCCGGTCACGTGCGGGACTACACGCCCAAGCAGGGCACCACCTGCTGCGAGGGCACCGGCCTGGAGAGCGCCACGAAGTACCAGGACTCGGTGTACTTCGCGAAGGCCGACGGGAGCGCCCTGTACGTCAACCTCTACAGCGCCTCCCGGCTGACCTGGGCCGAGAAGGGCGTCACGGTCACGCAGACCACCCGCTACCCCGAGGAGCAGGGCAGCACGCTCACCGTCGGCGGCGGCCGGGCCTCCTTCACCCTGCTGCTGCGGGTGCCGTCCTGGGCGGACGCCGGTTTCCGGGTGACCGTCAACGGGCGGGCGGTGCCGGGGACCCCGGCCGCCGGAAGCTACTTCGCCGTCTCCCGGACCTGGCGCGACGGCGACACCGTACGGATCTCCGTCCCCTTCCGGCTGCGGGTGGAGAGGACCCCGGACGACCCCACCCTGCAGACCCTGTTCCTCGGCCCGGTCAACCTGGTCGCCCGCGAACCGGCGACGGACCACCTGCGGTTCGGGCTGTACCGCAACGCGGGTCTCTCCGGCGATCTGCTGCCCTCCCTCACCCCGGTCGCCGGGCAGCCGCTGCACCACACGCTGGACGGCGTCCGGCTGGCGCCCTTCTCCGAGGGCACCGAGGACCCGACGCACGCCTACTTCCGGCGCTCGGAGCCGCGGGTGGTCCTCGGCGGCCTGGACTCCGGCGTCGCCAACCCCGCCCGCGGCGACGGCACCACGCTCCTGGACGAGATCTGGGCCGGTGCGCCCTTCACCGGCAAGGGGGCGCTGGTGACACGGGTGCGGTCCGCCGTGCGGACCTGGGTGTCCGACGGCCTGCTGAGCGCGGCGGACGGCGACACCGTGGTGCGTACGGCGCGGCGGGCCGCGTACGCGCCCTGAGAACGGGCGGAAGTTCTTTCCGAAGCGGTGATTGTTTCGCGTCCGGCGTCCGTACTTCCTGGTGTTGGGCCGTTCATATCCCAGGAGGCACGATGCGCATCTCGCGCAGCACGGCAGGAACCGCGTTCGTGGGCGGAGCCATGGTCCTCACCCTCACCGCGCTCGCCTACCCCACCATGCTGGGCGTGCAGAACACATCGACCACGCAGGACCGGGTGATCGCCAACACCAACTACGGCCCGCTGACCGAGGCGGACCGCGACTTCGTGGTCAAGGTGCGCGCGGCCGGCCTGTGGGAGCACCCCCTGGGGCTGCTGGCGATGGAGCGGGGGACGACGCCGGAGATGAAGGAGGCCGGCGAGCACCTGGTCGTCGGGCACGGCCGGCTCGACGCCAGCTGCCGCAAGATCTCCCTCGAGCTCGGCATCACGCTGCCGAACCAGGCGTCGCCCCAGCAGCAGCAGTTCGTGGAGACCGTGAGGTCCAGCGCCGGCAAGGAGTTCGACTCCACCGCGGTGAACATCATGCGCGTGACGCACGGGCAGATCTTCCCGGCCATCGCCAAGATCCGGGCCAACACCAGGAACACCCTCGTCCGGCAGCTCGCCGACCAGGCCAACGACACCGTGCTCGACCACATCACGGTGCTGGAGAAGACGGGGCTGGTCAATCACGAGCAGGTCAACTTCCAGCAGACCAGCCCGCCCAAGATGCCCCAGGAGCAGGTGACCCCGCCGGCTCCGCAGGCGGGCGCGCCGGTCCTCGTGCTGGAGATCCCCGAGGAGCTGAAGGACCTGAACACGGCTTCCCCGGCGCCGTCCCCGTCGCCCACGGTGAAGTAGCCCGCGGGCCCGCCGGGCGGGCCCGCGGGCTACGACCTGCGGCGGGGCTTGCCGCGGCGCGGGGTCTTCGACGAGCCGCCGGTGCCCTTCCGGCGGCCCCCGCCGGCCGGTCCGCCCGCCGCCTGCTGCCGGCGGGCGCCGTCCCGGTCGGCGCGCCGGGGTTTCTCCTGCGCCGGCTGCCGGGGACGGCCCCGGGTGCTGTTGACGGTCCGGCCGCGGACGATGCCGATGAAGTCCTCCACCCGGTCCGTCGTCGCGTCCTCGGGCCAGGCCAGGGCCACGCTCGACCCGGGGGCGTCCGTGAGGGGCCGGTGGGTGAGGTCCTTGCGGTGGTGCAGCCGGGCCAGCGACAGCGGCACGACGAGCACGCCGATCCCGGCCGCGACCAGTTCGACGGCGTCGGCGGTGGTGGCGGGGCGCTCGAGGGCGGGCCGCCCGGGCAGGGCCTCCCAGTCGAGGACGTCGTCGAGGGGGTGCAGCACGATGTCGTCGGCCAGGTCCCCGGGGGTCACCTCGTCCACCGCCGTGACGAGGTGGTCCCTGGGCACCACGACGACCGTCTGCTCGGTGTAGAGGGGGATCGCGCTGAGGACCGTCCGGTCGACGGGCAGCCGGACCAGACCCGCGTCGGCGTCCCCGCCCAGCAGCAGCCCCTGCGCCTCCCCGGCGGGCACCTGCGTGAGGGTCAGCGGGACGTCGGGCAGCCGCTCGTTCCAGATGCGCACCCATTTGTCGGGCATCACCCCGGGGACGTACACGAGCCGGAACGAGGGGGGTACTTCCGAGCCTGTCACCTGGCCAGGTTACCGGCCGTGGTCGGCCCTCGCGCACATGCTCGATACCCTGGACACCATGACGTCGCACCAGAGCACCCAGACGATGAAGCCCGCGACCGCGGCCAAGAAGCTGGGTGTGTACCTCGAGGCCACCCCCGCCGACTTCCGGGAGGGTGCCGTCTCACGGGCCGAGCTGAACGCGCTCCAGACCGACCCGCCCCAGTGGCTGCGCGACCTGCGGCGCGACGGCCCGCACCCGCGCCCGGTGGTCGCGGCGAAGCTGGGCGTCTCCATCGCCGGTCTCGCCCGCGGCGGGGTCACCGAGCCCCTCACCACCGAGCAGATCGAGGCGCTGAAGCAGGAGCGTCCCGAGTGGCTGGAGCGGGAGCGCGCCACCCAGGCGGAGGTCCGCAGGGAGGCGGCGCGGATCAAGAAGCGCGACGCCGAGCGCGCGGCACGCGGCCACTGACCCGGCCGGGGCCGCCGCTCCTCCCCCAGGCCCCGGAGGCCCGGGAAAACCCGGGTGCGGCGGCGCTCGGGGCTCTGGGACCATGCCCGGATGGATCACCGCCTCGAACAGTTGATCGTCCGGCGCACCCGTCGTCTCCCCTCCCCCACCGGTCCCTCGGGGGACGGGAGCACCGCGGCGCGCCAGTTCGACGCCGCGCTGATGTCGGTCGGCTTCAAGCTCTCCGCCCGGCTGCTGGAGCACCTGTCGGGGCTGTCCGAGGAGGCGGTCGTCGACACGGCCGTCCGCACCCTGGGCACCGTCCGTGAGACGGTCGGCGACCACGTGCGGCACAACGTGTACTTCGTCGACTTCCCGGCGAACGTGCCGGACACCTTCGACTTCTGGATGCGCTGCGTCACCGAGGCGCTCGCCGACGGCACCGCGCGCGAGGGCGTCCTCGCCCGGCTCCGCACGGGCGTGCTGGACCTGCTCACGCTGCCGTCGTACGGCGCCTACCGCCACACCTACGCCGAGATGCTCGCCGCCCACGACGAGCTGATCGCCGCCGCGGGCGACCGGACGACGGTCCTGCACCTCGGCGGCTCCCTGGACGACGAGGTCACCGCCCTGTACCTGGCCCTCGCCGGGAGCGGCACCCCGCTGGGCGACGAGGGGCTGGCCGACCTCGAGACCCTGGCCGGCGCGTGCGCGGCGGGGCCGCAGCCCGGGGCGATCCCGGTCCGGGAGAACCGCGCGGTCGTCAACCGGGCACGGCTCCGGGCCGGCGCGGACCTGCTGCTGGACACCGTGACCGACGTCCTGCGCCTGGCCTGCGCGCTGTCGGACGGCGACGTGACCCTGCAGCGGCCGACACGGTTCCGGGCGCTGTCCCGGCCCGTGCGCCGCGCGCTGCTGGCGGGCCTCGACGCGGTGGTGGAGACCTCCCCCGCCAAGCTCGCCGACGTCCTCGCCCACCGGGAGGCGTTCAAGCGGCTCGGCGAGCGGCTGCACCCGCACGAGTACCCGCGGTGGCCGCACGCGGCCGAGGTGTTCGCGGCCGCCCGGGGCGAGACACCGGTCCGTTCCCTCGACAGCCGGGTGGAGGAACTGCTCGGCCTCGGTGACGTCACCGGCGCGGTGGCGCTGCTGAAGTCCGCTCCGGGCAAGCTGTTCCGCGCGCTCGACCGCCTGCTGCGCACGGCCGGCACCGAGGAGGAGCGCGACGCGGTCGCGGCCGCCGCCGAGGAGGCCGCGCCCCTGGTCTCGGGCCGGGTGGTGCTGGCGGTGCGGGAGCACCTGGGCAACCGGGCCGACGAGGAGGGCGGCCCCGAGGACCGCCGGGTCTTCGTGAACCGGCTCGGCCGTGCCTGGGTGGCCTCCGACAGCCGTGCGCCCCTGCCGGCTCCGGTGCGCCGGCGCCTGGTCTCCGCCTTCGACGCCGAGGTGGGCCGCCGGCTGCCCGGGCCCGGGCACCTGCTGATCGACCCCGCCGTCCTGGACGTCGCGCTCCCCCTCAGCGGCCGGGCGACGACGGCCGGGCTCGGTGTGCTGCCGCGCGGGTCCGTGTCCGCGGTGGAGGGCGAGCTGCTGCGCTTCTTCGTGTACTGGAAGCAGACCGGCCGCTCCACCGACTACGACCTGTCGGCCCTGGTCCTGGACGCCGACCACCGGACCGTCACGTGGCTGTCGTACACGGCGCTGCGGGACGTGGAGGGCACGCACTCCGGCGACGTCACCGACGCGCCCGAGGGCGCGTCGGAGTTCATCGACCTGCGGCTGGGCGCGGTGCGCGGCAGCTACATCGTGCCTCAGGTCAACATCTACTCCGGCGAGGGCTTCGAGGAGGTCGAGGAGTCCTTCTTCGGGTTCATGCTCCGGGAGGCCGGGCAGCGGGGCCGTCCGTTCGAACCGCGGACGGTGCGGATGAAGTCGGAGCTGCGCGGCCCCGGCAGGGTCGCCCTGCCGCTGGTGTTCGTGCGCGGCGACGACGGGCGGTGGCACGCCAAGTGGCTGCACCTGTACCTCAAGGGACACCCGTCGGCGAACCGGGTCGAGGGCAACCGCGTGTCGGTGGCGACCCTGCTGCGCGGCATCGCCGACCGCGAGCACCTCACCGTCCGCCACCTCACCGGGCTCCTGGCCGACCGGGCCACGGCCGTGACGTCGTGGGACGGCGAGAGGGTCCCGGACGGGCCGGTCACCTACATCGGCCTGGAGCGTCCCGAGGGGCTGCACCCGGACTCCCGGGTCCTCACCCCCGAAAACCTGCGGGACCTGATCCCCGCCTGACTGCTACCGTTGGCCGCGGCGAGGCCATGAACGGGCTTCCTTCTCCTTTCCTTTCCTGAAACCAGTCCGTTCGCTCTCCCCGCCCCGCACACCCCCGACCGGGATCCCCGGCCTCGGGGGTGTTCTCGTCCGTGCCGGGGGCAAAACGGAACACCGGGCCGCTCCACCCCTTCCGGCGGATAGAAATATCTACCAACATGTCGGCGTACCGGGCCGCCGCGTGGACGACCGCGACACCGACGGCCCGCGTCCGGCACGCGCCCGCAGCGGCGCACCCGACCGCGCCCGGGATGGAACATGCACAGCGCCATGTGGAAGCAGGCCGTCGAGTGGCTGGCCGCGGCGGCCACGAACCCCCAGGAGTGCAAACGCGACTGGGACCGGGGCACGGGCACGGCGCTGCTCGCGGCGGGACGGTACTGGGACGTGCTCAGCGTGCCCGACCGGCTGGGACTGCTCGCCCTGGACGTCCTGTGGCGTGATCCGCTGAAGGTGCCCGGGCCCACGCTGGTGGACGTCACGGCCCGCAGGGTGGGGTTCTTCCTGCCGCCCGATCCGGGCAGCGAGTGGGTCGGGTTCGGCGTGCGGCACGTCGGCCGGGGGTCCTGGGTCGCCGTACCACCGCCGTACCGGCCCGCCGGCCGCCTGGAGTGGCTCGTCCCGCCGGACGGCAGCGGTGTCCTGCACGCTCCCGGACCGCTCGAACTGGCCCTGCGCGAGGCCACCTGCACGTTGGCCGTGCTGGCGCCGGTCAGCGCGGAGCCGACGGGGGCGGAGCGCTGGTGAGTTCCTCGCGGGCGTCCCCGGCGGGGGGACGGCCGTCGGGGGGAGCGTCGCCGGGTCCCTGGTCGGGTCCCGCGTCGCCGGGTTCCTCGTCGGGCCTCTCGTCGCCGGTTTCCCCGTGAGGTCTCTCGCCGCCGGGCGGCCGCAGCAGGGGGATCGGGACGCGGAAGGGCACGGGCGGCACGGACGCGCGCTCGCTCACCGTGGAGGCGGCGAAGGACGCCCACTGGCCGTCGCGGTGCTCCGGGACGGTGTGGCCCCTGGCCCGCCACTCCGCGACGAGGGCCGCGTAGATCGGTGTGTGCCCCACGTACCCACTGGTGAGTTCGGCGTACGGCCGGCTCGCGGCGCCGTTCCCGGGAAGGCACCGCGCCGCCTCAGTGCTGTCCATGCCGGGCCAACGCGCCCCCGTGCGCCGGTGGTACGCGCTCGGCCCCGGGTCCGCCGGGTCGGGTGAAGCCATCACCCGTACGGGGGCGCGCACCGGTCGGACGGGCGAGCGGCGGAGGGGGCCGTCCGCCCGGAAGCCGACCGGGTCGCGCACGAGCGGCTCGACACCGCCGGGACGACCGGGACTCCGGCGCCCGGGCCCGGCGGCATCGGACGCGCCTTCCCGGCCGTCCGGCGGTTCGCGATCGTCCCGGACGCCGCGTTGAATGCGGGGGTTGACCCTCGACCTTGTCGAGGGATCAGGGTGGGGCGGTGTGGAGAGCGAGATGCGCAGCATCGGTGAGATGGCCCGGGACAGCGGGCTGGGGGTGAGCGCCCTGCGGTTCTACGACCGTGCCGGCGTCCTGGTCCCCGCCCGGGTGGATCCGGTCAGCGGCTACCGCTGGTACGCCCCCGGGCAGCTCGACGAGGCCCGGCTGCTGGCCCGGTTGCGTCGCGCCGGCATGCCGCTGGCGGACGTCCGGCTGGTGCTGGCCGGCTGGTCGGGCGCGGACACCGGTCTCGTACGCCAGCTCCTCCAGGCGCACCTGCGCCGACTCGAGCAGGGGCTGTCCGACGCCCGCACCGAGTTCTCCGCGCTCCGAGCCCTTCTCGACCACAGGGAGAACCCCATGGCCCCGCCCCGCACCGCCGCCCCCGCCGCCGTCCGGCTGACCGTCTCCGCACCCGGGCTGGCCGCCGCGCTGGACGCGGTCCGCTTCGCGGCCGGCACCGATCCGGAGCTGCCGGTGCTCGGCGGGGTCCTGTTCGACGCCGAGGGCGACGCGCTGCGCCTCGTGGCCACCGACCGGTACCGGATGGCGGTGGCGCGCACCGCCGCCACCGGACACGACGGGCCCCGCGTCCGGGTCACCGTCCCGCTTCCGCTCGTCGACGCGATGCGGGCGCTGCTGGACGGCGACGGCCGGGCCCGGCTCGCCGTGGACGGCGACCGGGTGACCCTGGAGACCGGGAACCGCCAGACGGCCGGCCAGTGCCTCGGCCAGGACTTCCCCGACTACCGCCGTCTCGCCGGCCTCCCGGCCGGACGGCGCGTCCTCGTCGAGGTGCCGGTCTTCCGGGAGGCGGTGCTGGCCGGTCCCGTCCGCGCGCAGGACGGTGCGCCCTGTGACCTCAGCGTGCTCAAGGTGGCGGACGACGGTTCGCCGGTCCTCGCCGGGGAGGGGGACGACGACCGGGACCTCGTCGCCGTGAACCGCGCGTTCCTGCTGGACGCGCTCGCCGCGGGGGGCCGCGACCGGCTGGTCCTGGAGATCGGCGCCCCCACGGCGCCCCTCGCGATCCGCCGGCCGGACGACGAGGACACCTTCTCGCTCCTGATGCCGGTCCGGCTGGAGGGCTAGGACCCCTCGCCCGCGCGCGGCCGCCTCCCGTGCGCCGTCGTCCGTGCCCCCTCGTCCGCGCGGACGAGGGGGCACGGCGCCCGGTCACCGTTCGGGCGTGCCGTCCCGCACCGGCTCGAGGGTCTCCGCGGCCGGTGCCGCGGTGTGCGCGGGCCGGGCGTCGGCGGATGCCGCGCGGCGGCTCGTCAGGCGCAGCGCGACGGGCTCGGTGAAGCGGGCCGTGAGCGGGCCCGCGACGACCAGGATCAGGACGTACGCCGTGGCCAGCGGGCCGAGGTCCGGTTCGATGCCCGCGGTGACGGCGAGCCCGGCGATGACGATGGAGAACTCGCCACGGGCGACCAGGGTGCCGCCCGCGCGCCAGCGGCCCTTGGGGGAGATCCCGGCCCGCCGGGCGGCCCAGTACCCGGTGGCGACCTTCGTCAGCGCGGTGACCACGGCGAGCGCGAGGGCGGGCAGGAGCACCGGCGGGATGGAACCGGGGTCGGTGTGCAGGCCGAAGAAGACGAAGAACACCGCGGCGAACAGGTCCCGCAGCGGCGCCAGCAGGTTGTGCGCGCCCTCGGCCACCTCCCCGGACAGGGCGATGCCGACCAGGAACGCGCCCACGGCCGCCGAGACCTGCAGCTGCTGGGCGAGTCCCGCGACGAGCAGGGTCACGCCCATGACCACCAGCAGCAGTTTCTCCGGGTCGTCGCTGGAGACGAACCGGGAGATCATCCGCCCGTAGCGGACGGCGGCGAAGAGGACGAGCCCGGCGACGCCGAGCGCGATGGCCAGGGTGACGCTGCCGGCGGCGAGGCCGACCCCGGCGAGCAGGGCGGTGATGATCGGCAGGTAGACCGCCATCGCCAGGTCCTCGAGCACCAGGATGCTGAGGATCACCGGCGTCTCGCGGTTGCCGAGCCGTCCGAGGTCGCCGAGGACCTTGGCGATGACGCCGGAGGAGGAGATCCAGGTGACGCCGGCCAGCACCACCGCGGCGACCGGGCCCCAGCCGAGCAGCAGGGCCAGGACGGCGCCGGGCAGGGCGTTCAGCGCCATGTCCACGAGGCCGGCCGGGTACTGGGTCTTGAGGTTGGAGACCAGGTCGCTGGCCGTGTACTCCAGGCCGAGCATGAGCAGCAGCAGGATGACGCCGATCTCGGCGCCGATCGCCACGAACTCCTCGCTCGCGCCGAGCGGCAGCAGCCCGCCCTCGCCGAAGGCCAGGCCGGCCAGCAGGTACAGGGGGATCGGGGAGAACTGGAGGCGCCCGGCGAGGCGTCCCAGCAGGCCGAGCCCGAGGATGATCGCGCCGAACTCGATCAGGAAGACAGCGGAGGAGTGCACGCGCTCACTCCCGCCCGAGTATCTCGGCGGCGGCGTCGATGCCCTCGCGGGTGCCGATCATGATCAGCGTGTCCCCGCCGGCCAGCCGGAAGTCCGGCGCGGGGGACGGGATCGCCTCCGCCCGCCGCAGCACGGCCACGATCGAGGCGCCGGTGTCGGTGCGCATCCGCGTCTCGCCCAGCACCCGGCCGTTCCAGTGGGAGGCGGCGGACAGCTCGATGCGCTCGGCGACCAGTCCGAGGTCGGTGGTGTGCAGCAGGTTGGGGCTGTGGTGGTCGGGCATCAGCGCGTCGATCATCGCGGCCGACTCGGCGACGGTCAGACGCAGCGACTGGGCGCAGGCGTCCGGGTCGTCGGAACGGTAGACGTTGACCGTGCGGGCGCCGTCCCTGTGCGCGATCACGGACAAGTGCTGGTGCTCACGCGTGGTGAGGTCGTATTTCACGCCGATGCCCGGCAGCGGCGTGGCGCTCATCCGTGGAGCAGGCACAGCCCTCCCCTTCCCGTTCTCCCTCGACGGCTTCATCCTGGACGGGGTGCCGCATCGCACGGATGATCCACACCCACAGCGGACATGGTGCCATCCGGTCATCCGGCCGGAATATGGGTGCTGTCACCGATGGACACGGGCCGCCGGGAGGCCGAGGATGCCCGGGGGGACCGTATCGCCGCAGATCAGCGGGGTCCACACGGGGTGCGCCGGCCGGCCCGCGGCGTCCCCGGGACCGGTGCGCCGGGGACGCCGCGCGGGGCGCGCCGCGTGACGCGTGGGCGCCGTCGCCCGCGGGTACTCGGGTGCGCTGCCGGGACCGGGGCACGGGGGCGCTGTGTCCTCCCCGTCCGCCCCGTGCCGGGCAGCGCGGCCGGGGACGGGAGAGAGCAGTGAACGACACGGTCATCGTCGGAGTGGACGGCTCGCCGCCCAGTCTCGCCGCGGTCGACGTCGCTGCGCGGGAGGCCCGCCTGCGCGACGCGCAGCTGCGGATCGTGCACGCCTTCAGCCGCCCCGCCGACCTGGACCCGATGATCCACGGCGTGCTGGCGCAGGCCGAGCGGCGCGCCCACGGCATCGCGCCGGACCTGGAGGTCGCCCGGACCGTGGCGTCGGGCGGGACGCTGACGGTGCTGCGGAGCGAGTCGCGCCACGCCGTGCTGGCGGTGGTCGGCGGGCGGGGCCGCGGCGGGTTCGGGGGGCTGCTGCTGGGCTCGACGGTCGTGCAGCTGGCCGCGCACGGCCACTGCCCGCTCATGGTGGTCCGGGGCCGCCCCGACCCCCGGGGACCGGTGCTGCTCGCCGTGGACGGCTCGCCCGCCGGGAACGCGGCGGCGGAGTTCGCCTTCGCCGAGGCGTCCCTGCGCGGAGCTCCGCTGGTCGCCGTGCACGTGTGGAACGCCTGGAGCGAACCGACGCCCTACGAGGGTCCCGCCGACCCGTTGAACGTCGTGGTGGACCTCGACCGGCTCCGCGAGAAGCACCGTCGGCTGCTGGAGGAGGCGGTGGCGCCCTGGCGGGCCGCCCGTCCCCGGGTCGCCGTGGAGCTGCGCCTGGAGCGGGGGCGGATACGCCACACGCTGCTCGACGCCGGCCGGGACGCCCAGCTGGTGGTGGCCGGCGCCCGCGGTCACGGCGGCTTCACCGGGATGCTGCTCGGTTCGGTCAGCCAGGCGCTGCTGTACCACGCCGACTGTCCGGTCACGGTCGTCCGCGGCACGCAGTGACCGGTCCCCGGCTCGCCGGCGAGCACGGTGAGCGTCCCCTCCGCCGCTTCGGTCAGCCGGTGGCCGCGGGCCACCGCCCGGGCCGGCCGCCGCGGCAGCGGTACGGACCGTGGGGACGCCGGAGGGGCGGCCACGCCCGGGAACCGTGCGGCATGCGCGTCCGGTGCGAAGGCGCAGGGGGCCGTTCCCGGGCCGTTCGGGAACCGGGAACGGCCGAAGGGCGCTCCCGCGGACTCAGCCGAGGTGGGCGAACGAGGGCACCTGGGACGCGGTGAGGGCTCCGCTGAAGACCCGGACGGTGTCCGCACCTCCGTGGAAGTACTCGCCCCAGCCGCCGTCGGCGGTGTGGCCGCGGCCGATCTGGAGCGGACCGGGGGCGCTCCGGGACGCGCCGAACCCCGCGGTGGCCACGGCCTCGCCCCCGACGTACAGGGTGATGCGCCCCTCGGAGTCGTCGTGCACGACGATCACCTCGTCGGAGGAGGACGTGGGGGCGCCGGGCCCGGCCACGACGGTCTCCTCGGCGCCCGGTTCGCCGCCGTGGGTGACGACCAGCTGCCACTCGGACGCGGCCGGGTCGTAGCGGACCCGGAAGGCGTCGCTGTCGGCGTCGCCCTGGGACAGGACGGTCATCGGCCGGTCGGGGGTGGTGGCGGCGAAGCGGACCCGCAGGCCGACGCTGTAGCTGTCGGCGGTGTCGACGACGGGGCCGTCGGTGGCGGCGTGGCCGCCCGTGCCGTCCAGGGCCAGGTGGTCGTCGCCGTCGAGGGCGCCCGCCGGGAACTCGAGGCACTCGGGGTCCTCGAAGCAGGCGTCGTAGTCGGGGGTGTAGAAGCCGGCGCCGCCGTGCAGGGTGAGCGGCTCGCCGCCCTCCCGGTCGGGGATCACGCCGTCGTCGGTCCGCTCGATGTCCCAGGCGGCGACCAGTTCGGCGGGACGGGAGCCCATCCTCTCGATCTCCTTGCGGGGCACGACCCGGTCCCAGACGCGGACGTCACCGATCTCGCCCCGCCAGCGCGCACCCGCGTCACCGCGGGCGCGGCCGATCTGGAAGGCGCCGGGGGCGGACGTCGGGGCGACACCGGTCTCGGAGGCGACCTCCTCGCCGTTGACGTAGAGGCGCAGGGTGTCGTCCTCGGTGTCGTACAGGCCGGTCAGGTGGGCCCAGCCGCCGGCGGAGGCGCTGCCGCCGGTGAGGGTGGTGCCGCCGTAGCGGAAGGCCCAGGTGGCGGGACCGTCCGCGGTCGGGCGCAGACCGAGGGTGAAGGCGGAGGTGCCGTCGGCGGCGTCCTGGCTGGCCACCGTCATCGGGGCGTCGGTGGCGGCGGGGCGGACCCAGGCGGAGAGGGCGAAGGTCTCGGCGGTGTCCGTCGCGGGGGCGTCCGGGGTGAGGTAGCCGTTGCCCCGGCCGTCGAGGCTGACGGTGGAGGTGAGGCCGGTGCGGGAGGGGGCGGGCGCGCCGAAGACGACGCCGTCCTCGGCGCGGGCCGCGGGGCCGGCCTCGGCGGCGGCGGCGTCGGCTCCGGCCGGATCGGCGAGCGTCCAGTGGGCGACGGGAGCGCGGCCGGCGGCGACGCGCATCCAGTGAGTCGTCCGGGAGCTGGGGCGCCCGGCCCGGTCGACGGCGGTGACCTCCAGGTAGTAGGGCTTGCTCTCCTCCGGCATCCACCGGACGGTGACCGGTCCGCCCGGTTCCTCGGGCCGGACCCGTCCGGGCACGGAGCCGAGGAAGGAGTAGACGTACTCGACGACGTCCTCGGACGGGGAGTCGAACGTGAAGCTGCCGTAGACCCCGACGCCGCCGTGCCAGCCGCCGCCGTCGTCCGGGTACTGCTCCGAGACGACCGTCGCCGGTTCGGGGTTGACCGTGTCGATGACGAACCGGCAGGTGGTGCCGGGGGTCTGGTCGCTCCAGGCGGAGGTCGCGCCCTCGTCGTCGACGGCCCGCACGTGCCAGGAGACGACGGTGTCCGCCGGAAGGTCGGAAGGGGTCCGCCACAGCTGGGTGACGGGCGAGTGCACGATGCCGGAGGTGTGGGTGCGGCGCTGCTCGGTTCCGTCGGCGCCGGTCCACCAGAGCTCGAACTCGGCACCGGCCCCGTTGGTCTCCCACCCCTCGTTGTCCTCCGCCGGGTCCTCCACGACGGCCCGGAGTTCGGGCGCGCGGGGGACGTGGACGGGCTCGTCGGAGCAGGTCTTGGCCGCGTCGACGGTGAGGGTGTCGGTGCTCGGCCGGAGCGGGGGGAGGTTCTCCCCGGCCGCCGTGGCGACGCCCGGGGCGGCGGCGAGCAGCGCGGCTGCCAGTCCCGTGGCGGCGGCGGTTCTGGCGCGCCGGCCGGAGTGCGTGTTCATGCGGTGGGGTCCCCCCTGTTTCGACTGCCCGGTCCCACGCGAGGGCGGTTGCCGCCTTCGGCTCGCGCAGGGGGCCACGCAGAGACCAGCGGCTGTCATGCCCACCGTCAGTCTCAGGCCGCACGACTATAGAACGCTCCTCGAACGCGTTCACAACGCTTTCCCGGGTCGGTGCAGGAGCGTGGCACCGCCGGGTCCGCAGGCGAGGGCCGGGGACGGGGCGGTGCCGCCGGGCACCCGGAGGTCGCGGCCGGCGGCCCGTGCATCGCGCACCCCGGACGGCGGGCCGCCGCGTACCGCCACGAGCACCCGGACGACCGGATCAGGACGGTTCGCGCCCCCCAAACCAAACCTGGCGGGCCTCCTCACTCGGTGTGGCCGGACCTCGCTCCCGCAGCCACGACGGCATCATCGACACGCTCGCAACGGCAGGGCTGAAGGGCCGGCGCCTGCAGTGCAAACTCCGCCGCGGCACCAGCCGGATCACCGACATCGTGAAGGCCGTCTTCGTCCTCCGCCACGCCTCAACCTGAGGTCGGAATGGATTCAGCGGCGCGGCCTGGCCGCACGAACCGACAAGACAAGCTCGCGACCGCCTACCAGGCCGCGCTCCACCTCGCGGGCATCCTCATTCCGGACCCGACGCTGACCGGAGAGACAGAACCCAGCGCTTGCCGGCGTCCGGCTTGTACCCGTACCCGGGCGGCGGGCCCACGCGCGCTGCCTGCCCCCCTCAAAGCGCCAGTCCGCTGAGGGAGTTTGCGCTACTCTCGCGGAGCCGTCCAAAACGGTGTTCCATGCGACAACAGCGGTGAGGAGTAGCGTGCAGCATTCCGTCCTCAGTCTGGTGGGTTCCGGCTGCTTCGGCCTGGTCGTCGGGTGGATCGCCTATCGGACCCTGCGGCGCTCCGAGGGGTCGCACATCTCCGACCTGGTCACCGTAGTTGCCGCACTGGGTGGCGGTGTAGTGGTCAATACGCAGTTCCCGGAACCGGATCTGTTCGCCTGTTACGCGCTCGGGCTGGCTGTCGGCTTCTTCGGCTACCTGATCGTCGCCGGGTTGCTGAACCGTGCGGAGAGCAAGCGGAGGGCCGCCCAGCCGGCGCCACAGCCGGAGGGGGCCGCGGGAGGTTCCCCCTCACTGCCGCAGCAGTCCGAAGTACCCAGCGTCAGCTCCTTCATGGGCGACTGAGTCTCAGGTCGGCGCAGCAGTAAGCCGTGTACGCGAGTCCCAGCAGATTGCCCTTGCCGAGCAGTTGCGCCCGCACGCGGTGCAGTGACTCGCCCACTGTCAGCCCTTCCAGGAAATGACGCCAGAACGACTGGGCCACCTCGCTCGCGAAGTTCTGGCCGACCGGGATCTCCGTGCCGATGATCCCGGAAGCACCCAGGTTGCTGAACACGTCGACGAAGGAGAGCCAGGTGCCCGGGTTGTCGTCGGTCGTGTGACAGCCGTTGAGGAAGACGAGCGGGGCATTCTCCTCCCAGTCCCGCCACCCCTTCGTCTCGGTCACGTCACGCGCCCCGGTCACGCCGGCCGCCTCGGTCATCCGGGCCGAGATGTCAGCGGGTTTGACGAGTTGTCCGTGCCCGACCTCCAGGACCGTGGCACCCGTGCGGTCAGCGGCATCCTTCTCTCTGCGGCCGTGGCAGTAGAAGTACACACAGTCCTGGTCGGCACCGAAGAGCTCATCCAGCAGGGTCGTGCGAGAGTCGCAGTCCCGCACATTGTCCGCACCGAACTGCTCCCTCAGGGACGTCATGTGCCGCTCCGCCAGGTCTGCGCGCGGCAGAGTGAGAGCGCGCCCGACAGTCACGTGCGGCTTGCCCAGGCCACGTCCGGCCCGTAGTGGCAACGTGCCTCGGTCCTTTCGCGAGGTGGGCTGCTCGATCGCATGCCGGAAGCCCCAGAAGCCGTACGGGCAGACGGTGTTGCGAGTGTGCCGCGCCGAGTCCCGGCACGCTCGTCCGGTGCCGTCGTCGTGACGGGCCTGCTCCAGGCCCGCTTCGCAGAACGCAGGGCTGTCGCCGGTGTCGACAGGGATGTCGTAGACAAGGGCCCAGGGAAACATCAGCGGCTGCCCCTGTTGCCGGCAGATCTGGACGGTCGCGGGCTCCCGCAGTCGGTCGCGCAGTGCTGCCCGCTGCGCGGGCACCGGCGCGAGCAGATGGAGCAGGTCCCAGCCCACGGCGGCCAGCCGCCACAGATCGTCCCGGAACTCCGCGTCGCTCTTGGCGTTGTCCGCACCGAGCCTGTCCCGGGGCGGGATCCCCTGGTCACCGGGCTTCTCCGGAGGAACCGCGCGGGTGGCGTGCACATCGGTGAGGACGGCACGGGCCCGGGAGAGGGCACCCTCGATCTGTGCCTCGGTCAGCCAGAAGGTACTGACCGGGCGGTCCCCTCCGTCGACGTCCACGACCAGGGCCCCGTCGAATCCGCGGGAGACCCTGATGGCCGCGTCACGGCTCGGCAGGGTGTCCAGGCCGAGGAAACCAGAGATCAGCGTGAAGTCGACCTCGCCCCGCAGTGAGCCGCCCGTGGGCTCCTCCCGCTCCCCCACGCGCGCGAGGACGGTCGCGGACTGGAGCAGGTTGCCCCGGTACGACACGGTGACCCGCAGGCTCGCCTCAGAGCGTGGCCCGGCGGGCGCCGTGACCGGGATCCACAAGTACTTGCCGCGATGCTCGGACCGACACACGTGCCGACCGCCGGGCGGGCAGGGGCAGACATAAGCACCCCCGTCGAGCGGCAGGAACATCGCGTGGCGCCGGTCCGGCACCAGGAAGTCCTCGCTCAGCGCGTTGATCTGAAGCCAGTCGCCCTGCGCACCGCTGTCCACGTGCGGCAGTGCGTCCTCCGGGAACGGCTGCGCGCTCTCCCACAGCAGACTGTCCTGAGTGAGGTTTCCGATGTCCAGCCGCAGGTGGTATCGGGCACCCGCCCCGAGCAGCCAGTCATGGGCCACCACCTGCTGGGAGATCGGCCACGTCAGGCAGAGGTTGAGGTAACGGTCGTCAGGAGGCGCGGCGGCCGACCGGTCCTGGGTGACGGGCGGCTCGTCGGTGTCCGGCTGCGGCAGTGCCTGTACGGGCACGCCGCGCTCGTTCGTCCCACGCTCGGCCAGGTACTTCCTCAGCATCCGTTTCACGCCGGCGTTGTTGCGCCGTATCTCCTGCAGCCGTACCTGGAACGTCTGCTCGTCGGCGATGTCCTCCGCCAATAGGGCCAGCAGTGCTTCTCGGGAGGGCTGGTCCAGCTCGTCCCACAGCGGTGAGGTGCAAAGCCGTCGCAGTTCCTCCTTCCCGATCGCGGCGTTCACCATGAGGGCCTTTCGACTGGGGCCAGACAACCCTGAGGGATAATTGTGCACGCCGCGCACTGATGAGCCGGGATTCAGCAGGCGGAGAGGGGCGGACGGTGACGACGCCGCGGGAAGTACTGGTCGAATTGTCATGGACGACCAAAACGGAGCTACGCGCGGCGCTTCTGTCTCCCGAGGGCCTCCCCGGCACCGAGGCCGAGAGCTTCCGGTTCATGGACGAGGACGACGTCGAAGCGCTCCTGATCCTGCAGGACGCCCTCGCGCTGGAGGATCTGTCGGACGCGGTACTGCCGAAGGCCGTGCGGCGTCACCTCAGTCGTGAAATGACCCTCCTCGCGGACGGCCAGAAGGTGCGGCTGAGAGTCCGTCTCCTCACCGGACCGGAAGACACGGTTCGGTTGGCTGCTCTTCCGCTGGAACGGGTCTGTGTACCCGAGGCGCACGCCGTCGACGCGACCGAGGCGTGGCAGAACTGGGTCGAGCACGGTCACGGCGTCGTGGGCGTCCCGAAGACCTCTCTGCGTGAGCACCCGCACATCTCCCTGGTCCGTGAAGTCCTCCCACGACGCACCATGCCTTCGGCCGTCGTGGAAGGCCTCAACGATGTCATCGTGGTCGCCGGCGCCGCTTCCGTCCAGGGGGAGATCACCACCAGGCCGGGCACGACGCGACACGTGGCGGGTCCGGGGCCGCTGACGTACGGAAGCGAGGATCGCGACCGGATCGTGGCGGTCCTGGACGGCAGCCGGTTCCGGACCCGGCCGTTGGACCCCGCGCCGGCGGACACCGCGGCGATCCACCGGGACCTGGCCGGTGGGCCGCTCGCCTTTTACTTCGGCGGACATCATGTCGACGGCGGACTCGTCGTCGCGCGCGAGCCGGGATCCAGGGCCGCGCACTGGCTGGACGGCGACACACTCGCGGCGTGGCTGGTGGACGAAATGGTCCCGCTGGCCGTCCTGATGGCGTGCGACTCGGCGTCGCCGGCCCCTGACGACGAGGGGCGCCATGAGGCGTCGCTGGCCGAACGGCTCGCGCTGGCCGGGGTGCCGTACGTGGTGGCGGTGGACGGCAAGGTCCGGGACGGTCAGGCGGGCGACTTCGCCGGCCGGTTCTTCGCGGCCCTGGTCAACGGTGTCGACGTGGACTTGGCCGTGCTGGAGGGTGCCAAGGCCTTCGAGGGGACCAGCGTTCACCCGGTGCTGTTCACCTCCCGGGCCGGAGCCCCGCTCAGACTGGGCACACCGGCCCCCCGGGAGGCGGCGTCGATGTCCTCGGCGGCGCACCGCGTGCCCACGGGCGTCGCCGACCGGATCGACGAACGTTTCCGCGTCTGTCTCAAGGCGGAGCTCTGCCTGCGGGAAAGCGCCTTCACCTCGGTGCTCGCCGATCCCTCGGGCGACAACCTCGCGGACCTGCTCAACCGTACGGAACAAGAGCTGTGGCGGACGAGAGTCGAGCGGAAGGAGCCCTTGGACGGTAAGCGGCTCCTCTGGTACACGTACGGGTCGCCGCGGAATCTGCCCGACCTGACCCCGGAGTCACTGCGGCTGGCCCTCTCCCCGGCCTACGTTCCCGAGCGGCCCATGGGGCTGGTGATCCGCCGACCGGCTTCCTTTCCCGCCGGCCTGGACTGGACCGGCCACGTCCGAGAACTACGGCGTCTGCTCCCGGGGTTGCGCGGCGTGGTCCTCCAGGTCCACAACGGCTCCCTCCCGGCCACACGGCGTACGGCGCAGCGCATCGCCGAGGAACTGGGTGAGGGCGAGTACCTGGTTCGGGCCCTGGAACACCCCGACGCCTCCGATCCGGACCTGTTCGGCGCCGCACTGGCCGAGGCCCTGAGGGCCACCGGGACGACGCCGCCCACGGGGCTGTCCGACGCCTCCACCGTCATCGCGTACCTGAATGGCGCCGGCTCGCCCTGGGGCGACCTCACCGCCGAGGCCGGGGTGCTGCGGGCCGTACGGGCCAGGCAGCCGGACATCGGGGACGAACTGCTGCGCGCTCATGCCGTCGACCGGTCCGACCCGGCACGCTGGGCTTCGCTGTGGGCGACCGAGGGCGACGACGCGGCCACCCGGGCGTGGCTGCGGACGGCCCACCGGGCCGGCCGCCTGCCGCGGCCCGAAGCGTTCCGGGGCGTCGCCCTCACTCCGACGATGGTCGACACGGTCGTCCTGGGCCTTCTGCACACCGGTCTGCACACCGACGACGCGTTCCGCGCGTGGCTCGAGGAGCAGCAGCCGTCCGACGCGGTCACCGCCGCGGCGAGAGTGGCGGCACGCGGGGAGGAGCCCGTGGTGCGCGCCCAGGACCTGGCAAGTCCTGAGCACGCCGTGGCACTGGACCGAGCCGGGCTGTTGTCCGGCTCGGACTTCACCGAGCTGGATCCTCTGGGGCAACGGCTCGGCAGCTGGACCCTGCTGATGCGTCTTCCTCTGAGCACCTCCCGCATGACCTGGGTGCTCGATCGCTCACCGGCCCGCCGCTCGCTCGTCGGTCTGGCAAGCAAGTTCCCCAGCGGTGTACCGGACTACGACCTCCAGGACGAACTGCACGATCTGCGGGGAGCGTTGCGGCCTTCACTGTTCATCCCCCCGAGGGGTCCTGGACTTGACCATCGGCCGCGTGCGCGCCTCCGGCGACCGACGGTCCGCCCTTGTGCGGACATGGGGTGAATCGGAGATGTCCGTTGGAGCACGTGATGAACCTGATGACCCGATAGACTGCGTGATCCGCGGCACACCTTGATCGCTGTGTTGCGTGTGGGTGCGTGCCGCACCGCGGGGGACGGCGGACAGTGCGCCGGACAACAGGGAAGGACCGCAGTGCTCGAAAACTGGTACTTCTGTTCGGCTCTGAGCCTGCCGCCACGTGCGGCCTCGGACTACCTCGACGTCGTCACCGCCCTGCGGGAGCCCGTCGAACAGCCCGGTTCCGGCGAACTGGTCTGTGCCGCCCTCGAATGGCTGGCCGGCTCGGACACTCCGCTCGCGGTGTACGCACTGCCTCATGTGCTCAGGGCGCACCAGGTGTTCCTGGCCGAGCACGAGCGCTACGAGACGGAGGACGCTCCGGCGGAGCACCGGCGCTGCGTCTGTGTCCGAGAGCTGACCGGACGGACCGGTGTCCTGTACCGGAGTGTCGCGGAGGTACTGCCGCAGGAGCTGCGGCCACTGGTCACCGCCGTGCTCCAAGCCGTCGGTACGGGAGACCCGGAGGCGGTACGGCTGCTGGGCAAGGTGCTGGACGGGCCCGCCGTGGTCGCGGCCGCCACCGCCGACGAGCCGTCGCCTCCTTACCACGACCTCCTGGACCATCTGCTGCCCTCCGTCCTGCTGGCAGCCGCCCGTGCGTTGACGGGCGTGCGCCGGGACGCCCTCGGTGAGCTCCTGGACGAGTTCCCGGTGCTCCTCGACGGTGCCCTGCGCGGCAGGTACGGCAGGCTGGCGCTGCTGCAGGCGACGGAACTTGCCGCCGCGTTGCGACCGGAGGACACCACGGCCCTCATCGACCGGTTGGCGCGAGCCGTGGGCGGCTCCTTCGACATGGAACCCGACGTCCTGGCCACGGCCGCCCGGGTGGTCTTCCGCTCCACCGGAGAGACCGACGACGACGTGTGGGACCGGCTCGTGACGGAGGCGGCCACGGGAGCCGAGCTGGGCCGCTGGACGGCCCGGAGGCGACCGACGGGCGTTCCGGGTGACGGCACCCCCGACGGAAGCCGCCGGGTACTGGCGTACGCCCGGCTCGGCGGCACCGGGAACCACCGCTACTCGCCGATGCCGGGAGTGCTCTGGCAAGCGGCCCTGTACGAGCGTGCCGCCGAGCTCGACGCCGGCCGAGCCGCACGATGGCTCGAGCGTTACTGGCAGGCACCGGATGGTCTGCCGCCCCAGCGGCAGATGCGAGTGACCGTCCCTCACGGCGACGACTACGCACACGCGCAGCTTCACGTAGGACGGCTGCTGCGGTTGCGCGGCCACGACGGGCGCCTGCCGGTGCTCTACCTGACCGACGGTCCCGCCGAGGCCACCGATCCGGCGACGGCTGCCCAGGTGTGGTCGCCGTGGATCCTTTCGCCGCCCGGTGAACCGAAGCAGTTCCGCGCCACTCCCGAACAGATGGTCCGACTGCTTGCCGCCGGCTCCCTGGCCGTGCGCCTGCTGTCCGCCAGGTCTCCGCGCGAAGCTCGGGTAACCGGGCGGGTCCCCGACTTCCTGCTGCTCCTGCTGACGCATGTCCGTGACATCCTCGGCACCCGCCACCGGACCCTCATGAAGGAGCTGACCGACGGCCACGGGGACGGAAGCACCGGCCAGGGGCAGAGGGAGGCCGGGGCGCCCAGGAGTCCCGCGGTGTTGTCGGCGCCCGTACGCCGTCTCGGGGCATTCATGCTCCATCAGATCCAGCAGGTGGACGCCGTCGGCACCGGCAAGCGGCCCGGCGTGCACCCTGGCGAGGTGGTGCGGCTGGTGGCCGGGGTGCACGCCTGGGACACGCAGGAGCGGAAGCCGCCCGCGCCGGTCCGATCGCTGGTCAGGTCCCGTACCGCGCTCGGAATCGGGCTCAGCTGGCTCCAGGAGGCCGCGGCCGGAGGCACCCGGCCGCACCGGACGGAGGGCAGCGGCCGATGGTTCACCACCCCGGACGGCACGGTGGCCCCGGCACGTGCACTGCTCGAGTTCGCCTCGGGCCTCGGGGACCAGCCGCACCGGAGCACTTCCGTCCAGGCGGCACTGCTGTGGCGTGAGATCTATCCGGGAGAGTCCGCCTACGCGCTGCGCTGGGACTGGGTGGGGGGCAGGCCGGAGTACGCCGACCCGAGTGCGGCGGCCGCACTGCACTACCGCAGGCTCTTGCTGAGCGCGCCCAAGGACCCGGGCCGGGACGCCTTCTCGGTGGCCGATTGGGCCGGCATGGGCGAGGAACTGGAGAGGGACGTCTCCGACGACTACGGCATCATTCCGGTGACCGTGCGGACCCTCAGGCTGACGGCGCTGCTCCGCGAGCCGGACCTGGGGGACGCGGAGGCGTACGGGGACTGGGTGACATCCTGGTCGCTGCTGGTCCGGTCCCTCAACCTGCCCCAACACCTGCCTCGTTGGGTGCGCGGCCGCATGTTCGACATGTTCGCGTCCCCCGTCTCGGGGAAGGGGTCGCACGACCGTGTGCTGCGCGTCCTGGAGCAGGTCGTCGACACGGTCATCGATCTGAGTTCCAAGGCTCCGTTCTACTACGACCGGCTGTTCGAAGTGCTCGGCGACGGCATGCACTTGGCTCCTACGAGCGCCAACCGTCTGCGACAGCGGGCGCTGCGGTCGCTGTACGTCCGCTGGGGGCCCTGGGGTCTGACGACCTCGGCCGGCAACCCCTTCGACGTCTGCGGTGACCGTGCCTCGCTGCGCGGTACCGAGGCCGCCCTGGTCGAATTCCTGCGCAACACGTCCCACCGTATGCTGGAGGCCCGCGAGCTGCCGTTGGCCACCGGCATGAACAAGTTGTGGCGGGACGCCCACGCACCGGCCCTCACTCCGGCCCAACGGGTGGAGCCCGGTGCCTCCGACGGGGAGTCGTGGCTGGTCCGGGCCGGTACCGTCGACCGTCGCGCCGGGGAGACGATCCTGTACCAGCCCGGTGTCGTGATCGACGCGCGGATGGAGGGACGCAACCGCGTGCCGGTGCACAACCTCTTCCTGCCCGACGCGCCCCGCCCGGAAGAGGGCATGTACGTTCTCGGGCTCGTCACCGCCAAGGACGGCAGCACGACGGGTTCCCGGCAAAAGCTGTGGATCAACTTCGGGCAGCGGTTTCCCGTGCCCGCGCTGGTGCCCGAGTACCTGGCCCGACGTCGACGGGTAGGCGATGCCGTGGCCGTCCTGCTCACCGCGGACGGAGCCCGGCTGCACGGTGACCGCGTCGTCGCGCTGGCCCGCAGGCCCCCCGAGGACGGGGAGATCCGGACGGCGGAACTGAGCGTGGTCGACCGCTTCCCCGGGCTGGAACTGTCCGTCCACGGCGTGGACGAGGACGGCTATCCGCGAGGAACGCATCCCAACGACATCGCGGCGCGGCGCCGCTGGGATCCCGACCTGTCCCGGACCCACTCGTCCTCCGCCGGTACCGGTCTGCCCTGCGACACCCTGGCCCGGTGGGACAAGACGCTCGGCCACTGGGTGCCGGTGGACGCCGGGCCTCCCGAACTCGCCGTGGCGCCGGGCGTCGACGAGGCCGACACCGGGCAGCGTTCCGAGCGGACGACGCTGCGGCTGGTGCTCGAGGGGCCGGCGACCGACCGCACGGGATTCGGCCCTGCCTGGCGGTTCGTCACCACACCGGGTCGTGCCTATGTCCTGGGTCCCTCCGCCTGGGATGCGGCGGACTGGCAGAAGCTGGACGAGGCCTGCTCGGCCGGACGTGCCGGGCTGATCGTGCACGCCTCCTACGAACCAGGGCACGGACGGCTCACCCTGCGCGAACCGGCACCCGGCCAGAGCCCGTTCGACGACCGCAACGCCCGCTGGCTGGAGCTCTTCGACGCCTCCCCCGCGCAGGCACCGTCCAGCGGACCTGCCGAGGACGAACACGACGACGACCAGACCGACATCCCCGTCCAGGAGCTCTACCTCGAGGCGCAACGGCACGACGCCGACGGTGACGGCGGCTCCTGGACCATCGACGTCCCGGCCGTCGCCGGCTTCCCCACCCGGATCAAGGTCAACCTCATCGGCCGGGTGCGGCGTAAGCGTGCGCTGTGCAGCATCGACCACTGGGGAGAGCCACAGGCCCGAGGCCGTCTGGCCGTCGCCCGGGCGATGGACGAGTCGGGAGTCAGGGAGAAGGAGCGCTCTCCCGAGGCCTACGACCGGCTAGCCCGGTTGCGCGAGGGCATGGTGGTCGAACTGGTCCGGCAGTTGACCAGGAAGCCGGAGGACACGGACTGCCTGGTGATGCTGTCGTCCGGGCTGACCGGCTGGGCGGCCACCGAATCACTCACGCTGACCGGCGAGTTTCCCGTGATTTCGGAGACCACGCGTCGGCGCGCGATCGTCGTTCAGGACAATCACGCCCCGCGTCCGCAGCCACAGCGCGTCCCGGATGCCTACGACGACCTCGGCCAGGCGTGCACGGGCCTCACCGACCCGGCCCGCCTGGAGCGGACAGCCGCACTGCCAGGTCTGGTCCTCGGCCGCATGTACAATACCGACAACGCCCTGACGATGTTGCGTGTCTGGCTCCGTCTCGATGATGAGGTCATCGAGGCCGTCGTCCCGGCCCTGTGCTTCGACCAGGCATCGCCCTCGGTGGGCGACCATCTGACGGCCGTCCGGACACCGGACGGCTGGGTCTTCTCCATCCTCCGGCGCCGGCTTCGGCTGCGCGCGCTGTGGGAATGGGCGGACGACCTACCCGACAACACGTGGCACACCGTGGGTGTCGTCTCCGACCGCGGCGAGAACTACGGCAACACCGTCTCCCAGCACCCCTCGCTCGCCCGGCTTGCGCTGAGCCGTGCCCTGGAGGCCGGCCGGCAGCAGCCCGAGCGGGCCAGGGCGAGGCGCCTGCACCGGGGCAGAGTCCTGGTGGAACTGGACGGACGCTCGTTGGTGGGCACCATGAGCGGTTTCTACCTCGACGCCACTGCGCAGCCCGTCCACGTGGACCAGGTCCTGGTGCACACCCTGAGCGTCGACACGACCCCCGCATCGCGACGACAGGGCGATCGGCCGCGTTATACCGACGTGCAACGCCGGTTCGTGCTGTCACCGGCCACTCTGCGCTCCCGGCCGGATCGGAACCGGCGGACCGCGGACCCCGCGGTCGAATGGGCCCGTTTCCTGGCGCGCCGCGACCGGACCCTGGAGGGCCCGAAGGTGCGGGGACGCCTCCACCTCGATGTACTGGCTCCCGACGCCAATGGCACCTACCAGACATGGCTGGACCCGGACGACGGCCCGCAGACCTTCGTCGGCGGACGCGGCTACTCCGAGCATCTGGTCCGGGCCGCCCCGGTGCCGTACGGGCGGGGATACCGCTACTCGCACCTGCGGGCCGCCCCGCTGACGGTGGCCGAGTTCGTCGAGAAGGTCGCCCCCCGCGCCCGCACGGATGGAAGCCGCTGTCCGATCGAACACGACCGCCGCCCCTACTACGTCGGGTTCGAAGAAACCGACGCCGGACCGATGCACCGCTTTGAGTGGGGGTACGGATGGTTCGCCGATGTGCCGCACGCGGCCCTCACCGTCGGAGGCGCGCCGGTGGACCCCGCAGCGCTGACGCTCTTCCACGGTGACCGGATCGACGCCGTCTCGTTGACCGCCGCGGCCGAGGAAGAGGTACCGGGCGGGCTGAGGGTGTCGATCGCGCTGCGGGACATCCGCAAGAGCGTCGAGTACCAGATCCACCAGGAGGCCGCGCACGACGTGGTCCACCTGCTGGACCTGGAGATCGACCACGCCACCGGACGGGTGGCGGTGCTCCGTGTGTACACCCGCAGCCGGGGGGTCGACCGCCACGGCGCCGACGACCATGTGGAAGGGCGCTCGGTACGGGCCCTCCTCCACCCGGACGACGTCGCCCGGCTGCTGGCGGCCGTCCCCCGGGACACGTCCCGACAGCGCGTCCTCGGCCGTGCCACGGTGGGGGAAGGACCCGCCCGCGGTCGCGTCCACCACTTCCGCCTGGTGCCCCCGAAGGCCGCGCCGGACGACCAGACCCCCGGCCTGCGGGCGGGCGACCGGCTTTACATGGAGGCCGGCCGGATCCAGCCGACGGCCAACGACTACCTGCTTCGCTTCGATCTGCCCCCGGGGGTGGTCGAACCGGGCGCCCCGGACGCGGCCCCCGACCGGGCCCCGTTCCACGTCATCGTCACCCGCCGGTACTTCTCCCACCGGGAAGGCGTCCTGCGGCGCGCGGCGGAGACCGACGGGCTGGGCGCCTACGAGGGCCAGGCCAAGATGCTGGTGGAACTCCTGCGTCCGTCGCCCGACAAGGAAAACCGCTGGCAGGGATCCACCAAGTCTCCGCTGCCCCGGCCGCTGGACGTGCTGCGAAGCTACCTGAACAGCCGGTCGGGTGGCTGTTTCGGCGTCGTCGACCCGGCGGGCCAATGTGTCGAGGTGCGGCCCGGCGTCGTCTTCCCCATGGCCGACCTGCACAGGGGACCCGGCATCACACCACGGTCGGTGGTCCGGTTGGACCTGGCAGACACCGGGCTGGTGAACGTCGTCCTGGCCATCCCCGCCGACGACGCCTACCTCAGCGACCGGCCCCGCCCGGTGGTCGTCTTTCCCAAGGACAACCTGAAGACGAAGGACGACCTGCGCCGCGCCGACGAGCCGGGGCGGTTCACCCTCGCAGGGCTCCCGGGGATCAGCGCCACCTCCCGCAAGGGCTTCGGCAAGGTTCTGCTGCAGACCCGCCATCCCCGGATCGCCGCTGTCCGGCGGGAGGAGCAGCCCAGGGGCGGACCGATGGACCGGGTGGTGCCGCTGGACCACTCGGAGGCGGGAACCCTCGCCTTCGATCCCAGCGATGTCGTGGGCGGTGTGCGCCGCGAGCGGCTGGCACCAGCCGGTACGGAACTGGCCACCGCACAGGCGCCGATGGCGTGGGCCCAGCTGTCGTTCATGGACGACAGCGCGCAGCGCATCGCGCAGGCCTGCGCCCGGCACGGGTGGACCTACCACGACAGCCGCACCCGTGAGTGGGTGCCCGGCGAGGACAAGCCCCGGACACGCCGGCTTCCGGCGCGGGCCCGTTCGATCAACGAGCCCGTGTTCTTCTCCCGCAACTCCGCCGGCTGGACCCTGCGGCACGAGAGCGAGGCGCTGCAACGGTTCGGTTTTCCGGCCACCGAGCTCTTGGAGGAGCCGACCGACGACATCGCCGAGGGGCGACGCCGCTCCTGGGCCGTCGCCCATGCCAATCGGCGCAGCGTCTGGCTGGAACTGGCCCCGGGCCGCGTCTCGGAAGTGCGCCGCGAACTGGTGCGGTTCGCCGACGGCCACTCGCTGGCCGACCTCGACTGGTCGCTGTTCAGCCCGGGCGACCTGGTCTACGGCCGGGTCGAAGGAGGGGTCAACGAGTGCGGCCACCTGGTGCTGGACGACTGGCGGCCGGGGCTGCGCGGAGCGATGGCGGCATCGTCCGCACGTCGCATGCTGCTGCCGGTCGCCCTCCGGGACGAGGAAGCCGGCGCCCTCTATCTGGGTGAGGGACGTGGCACCATGTTGTACCCGGCCGACCAGACCGTACTGGACGCCCATCAGGTCGAGAGCGCGGTGTGGCTGGACCGGGCCAACCGGCTCAGCGCCGCCGAGCCCGGCAGCGTCGCGGTGAACGACGTGGTCTTCCTGGCCCTGGATCGGGAGCACGGCCTGCGGGTCTGCGGACTGCCGAGGGCACGGGTCGAACTGGCTGCGGAGAGTGACACCGACGCCTGGTTCGGTTGCGGCTGGTTGCGCACCGAACTGATGCGGGCGCGGCAGGGCGGGGCGGGTCTGCTGAACCAGTTGGATGTCCTGCCCGTCACCGTCGAGCAGGTCGTCACCGGGCCGGAAACCGTGGTGACGGTCTCCCGTCGCGCGCAGCCCCGTAGCATCTGGCCCCAGGGGGCGGTGCTGGTCCAGCCGGTAGCCGACCTCGGCCGCGGCAACGTGGCGGTGCGTTCGGGAAGCGCGCTGTTCCGAGTACACATCCGGCAGCTCGTGCCCGGCCTCCCCGAGCACGGCACGCCGATCCAGGCGGCTTCCCGGGCGCTGGTCGGCACCCGGGAGTACGTCAGGCTGCACTGGAACAAGGCCGAGAAACTGCTGTCGTGCGGGATCCCGGGCAGGCGTGAGGCCGACGGGGCCGGGGGCGGTGAGGAGATCGTCGTCCGGCCCTGGCTGCGGGTCAACAACGAGGAGGACCGCGTGCTCGGCGTAGTCTGCCGCGACATCCGTACGCAGCGTCCCCACTGGCTGCCCGTCGGGGAAGCGGCGTGGACCGGTGGTCTTCGTGGCGCGACGCTCTTCGACCATCTGCGGGGCATCCGGCGGCTCACCGTACTGCGGGACGGCCCCGGAACCGTCAGCCTGAGCCGGCTTCCGCTGGTGGAGCGTGAGTTCCACAACCTGACGCCGGGACGCCTGCTGCCGGTGCGTGTGGTCACCAGGTCCCCGGCGGAAACGTCCTCCGGCGAGACCGCCTCCTGCCTCGTGTCCGTGGAACCGCTCGGCGTACTCGCCGCCTACTCCCCGGCAGATGTACATGCCGAACTGGCCGAGGAGTCCCTCGTGGCTGAGGTGGCCCGAGTGAGGCGGGACCGGAGGGGAGGACGGTTCGTGACTCTGGTCAAACCGGGCAGCCGGCACACCGTCATGGACCTTCCCCGATGGACGTCCGAGGCTCTGGTCAAGCTCCGGCTGCCGGACTTCCGCCAGGCTCCGCGGCCCGTGGCCGACCTCGTTCCCGCCCGGTTCGCGGCGTACTGGCGGAGCTACGAGGAGGGACAGGCCGGCAAGCTGACGGCCGAGGCGGCGGAGTCCGAGGCATGCCAGGTCATGCGCGCCCGCGGATTGCTCCTCTCAGCCGACGGCGCCGACCGGGCCGAGGTCCAGGGCTTCGCCGTGCGTGCGGTGACGGGCTGGCTCGGCAGCATCGAGGGCCAAGCGGTCCTGCACCACGACAGGAGGAGCGTGGACCTGGCCCCCGCTCTCGCCGCGTGCGCCATCGGCTCACTGGCAGTCAAGAAGTCTTGGCCGGTACGTCCGTCGCTTCCCGACGACTGGCCCGTCTTCCTGCTCCAGAAGATCGGTCTGCGGGCCCTCGGTTCGCTTCACACCGAGGCCTTGGTCACCCAATGGCTGACGCGACAGGACCGCCAGCAGGAGTCCGGCGGGTTGTGGCGGCGGCTGCGATCCATCGAGCTGGGTCCCGAACTGACCGACGCCCAGATGGAATCACTGGAGAGGTTCGCGCAGGCGCTGACCGGGCTGGCCACTGCGGACGGGGACTCGCACCCGGCCGCTCCGGTGGCCCGAGGTCTGGTCGCGGCGTGCGGCGGTCTGCCGGACGCCGACGCCCTCCTCAACGACGCCGTCATCCTCCGTCCGCTGGCCGACCTCGGCCGGAGCCTTCGTCCCGCCGCCGACGCAGCCGCAGCCCAGCGCTTTCTGCTGGACAGGCAGGTCTCCGTCCTGAACACCGCGCTGCTGAAGATCACCAGGAACAAGGTGCCGTTGACGCTGCTCCCTCCCCTGTACCCGCCCACCGCGATGAGCCAGAAGTACGCACTGAGCCTACGGTCAGCCCTCCGGAACGAGGCCGGCCCTCCGGCATGAGGCGTCCCGGGTGACAGCCGGGCCAAACGCTGCCCGTGACGAGGAACGGAGCATGGGCGACCACCGTGCCGGACGAGCTTGCGCGGACACCGTCACGACGATTCATGGCCCAGCGGCCAGAAGACGGCCACGCGTGATCAAGGTGATCACTGCGGCCGGAATCGGAGGCCGCAGTGCCGCCACACGCCTCAGCCGAGGAAGCTCAGCCGGACCTTCCGGTCGGGGTTGTCCCTGTTCGTGTCGACCAGGCACACCGACTGCCAGGTGCCCAGCTCCAGCCGTCCGCCGATCACCGGCAGCGTGGCGTGGGGCGGGACGAGGGCCGGCAGGACGTGGTCGCGGCCGTGGCCGGGGCTGCCGTGGCGGTGCTGCCAGCGGTCGTCGGCGGGCAGCAGGGTGTGCAGGGCGGCCAGGAGGTCGTCGTCGCTGCCGGCGCCGGTCTCGATGACGGCGATGCCGGCCGTGGCGTGCGGCACGAAGACGTTCAGCAGGCCGTCGCGGCCGGCCGCCGCCTCCCGCAGGAAGGACTCGCAGTCGCCGGTGATGTCGACGACCCTTTCCGAGGAGCCGGTGGCGACGGTCAGGACTCGGGTGGTGAAGGCATCTGACATGCCCTCCATCCTCACCCATGCGCCGGGTTCCTCCGGGATCCCGGCGGGAAGATCCACGGCCTCCGCACCGTTGGTGGAGACGTGAACGACATGCGTGAGGTCGAGGTGGTCGTCATAGGCGCGGGGCAGGCGGGACTGTCCAGCGCCCATCACCTGCGGCGGACCGGGTTCGAGCCGGACCGCGACTTCGTGGTGCTCGACCGCTCCCCCGGCCCGGGCGGCGCCTGGCAGTTCCGGTGGCCCTCGCTGACGTACGGCAAGGTGCACGGGATGCACGCGCTGCCCGGCATGGAACTCACGGACGCCGATCCGGCGCGGCCCTCCTCCGAGGTGATCTCCGCGTACTTCGAGCGCTACGAGCGCGCCTTCGACCTGCGGGTACGGCGTCCGGTGGACGTGCGGACCGTGCGGGAGGGGACCGGGGGGCGGCTCCTCGTGGAGACCTCGGACGGCACCTGGTCGACGCGGGCGCTGATCAACGCCACCGGCACCTGGGACCGGCCGTTCCGGCCGCGCTACCCGGGGCAGGAGACCTTCCTCGGCCGGCAGCTGCACACCGCGCAGTACCCCGGGCCCGAGGCGTTCGCCGGGCGGCGGGTGGTCGTGGTGGGCGGCGGCGCCTCGGGCACCCAGCACCTGCTGGAGATCGCGCCGTACGCGGCGGCCACCACCTGGGTGACCCGGCGGCCGCCGGTCTTCCGCGAGGGCCCCTTCGACGAGGAGGCGGGGCGGGCGGCCGTGGCGCTCGTCGAGGAGCGGGTACGGCGGGGGCTGCCGCCGCGCAGTGTCGTCTCGGTGACGGGACTGCCGCTGAACGACGCCGTCCGGCAGGGTCTCGCGGACGGCGTGCTCGACCGGCGGCCCATGTTCGACCGCGTCACGCCCGACGGCGTGGAGTGGGCGGACGGGGGGCACGTGGCGGCCGACGTCATCCTGTGGGCGACCGGGTTCCGTCCCGCCGTGGGCCATCTCGCCCCGCTGCGGCTGCGGGAACCGGGCGGCGGCATCCGTGTCGAGGGAACGCGCGCGGTGGCCGATCCCCGCGTCCACCTGGTCGGTTACGGCCCCTCGGCCAGCACCGTCGGCGCCAACCGGGCGGGGCGGGCGGCGGTGCGGGACATCAGGCGGCTGCCGGCGCCGGAGCGGGCCGCGGCGTGATGTCCGGCGCGGCTCACTTCCCGGGCCGTTCGCTGCTCCCGCGCTGCCGGGCGGCGGCCTCGGCGAGGTTGCGCCGGTGCTCCACGGGGTCGGCGGTGAAGCGGGTGTCGCCCGGCTTGACCGTGACGAAGTAGAGCCAGTCGCCCGGGGCCGGGTTGATCGCGGCGCGCATCGCGTCCTCGCCCGGGTTGTCGATCGGGGTCGGCGGCAGCCCCATGCGCTCGTAGGAGTTGTAGGGGCTGTCGACCTTGGTGTCGGGCGCCGTGGTGCGCAGGGTGGAGCGGCCCAGCGCGTAGTTGACGGTCGAGTCCATCTGGAGCGGCATCCCGCGCTCCAGCCGGTTGAAGATCACCCTGGCCACCTTGCCCATGTCGGCCTCGGTGGACGCCTCCGCCTGGACGATGCTCGCGACGATGACCGCCTGGTACACGTTCATGGCGTTGCGCTGTGCGCCCGCGGCGATCGGGGCCCCGTTGAACTTCTTGTCGGCGGTGTCGACCATCCGCGACAGCAGCTTCTCCGGGGTCGCCTTCTCCTCCAGCGGATACGTCGTCGGGAAGAGGTAGCCCTCCGGATTGCCCTCGGCCTCGTCCGGCAGTTTGAGGCGGGCCTTGACGACGGAGTTCTTGGTGGTGCCCGCGGGCAGTTCCAGGGCCTTGTCGATGGCCGTGTACACCTGGCTCGCGCGCCGGCCCTCCGGGATCACCAGGGTGGTGGGGCGGGGTTCGCCGTCGGTCCGCAGGATCAGCAGCGGCACCGCCACGGCGGTGCCGGCCACGACGGCCCCGGTCGCGACGAGGGTGAGACGGCCCCGGCGCGTCAGTCGGATCGAGCTCCGTGACGGAGTGTTCATCTGCATGCGGGCACGGTAACCCGCATATCGCCACAAACCCGGCATATTTTCATCTTGTCGGCTCCAGTTGGGCGTCCCGGCGCACGAGCGCCGCATAGCGCCCGCCCCGCTCCAGCAGTTCCTCGTGCGTGCCGCGCTCGACCGCGCGGCCGGAGTCGAGGACCACGATCTGGTCGGCGTCCCGCACGGTGGACAGCCGGTGGGCGATGGTGAGCGTGGTGCGATCGGCCGACAGCGCGTCGATGGCCGCCTGGACGGCGGCCTCGGTCCGGGTGTCCAGGGCGCTGGTGGCCTCGTCGAGCACCAGGACCGGCGGGTCGCGCAGGATGGTGCGGGCGATCGCCAGGCGCTGCTTCTCACCGCCGGAGAAACGGTGGCCGCGCTCCCCGACGACCGTGTCGTACCCGTCGGGCAGGGCGGCGATGTGGTCGTGGATCTGGGCCGCCCTCGCCGCCGCGTACAGCTCCTCGTCGGTGGCGTCGGGCTTGGCGAAGCGCAGGTTGTCGGCGACCGAGGCGTGGAAGAGGTAGGTCTCCTGGGAGACCACGCCCACCGCGCGGGCCAGGGTGTCGAAGTCGAGGTCGCGGACGTCGACCCCGTCGAGGGTGACCCGGCCGCCCGTGACGTCGTACAGCCTCGGCACGAGGTGACCGAGCGTGGACTTCCCGGCGCCGGTCGGACCGACGACGGCGAGGCTGCCGCCCGCGGGAACGGTGAGGTCGATGCCGTCGAGGACCGGATCGCTCCCGCCGTCGTAGCGGAAGGTGACGTTCTCGAAGCGGACCTCGCCCTTGACCCGGTCGAGGTGCACGGGGTCCTCGCGCTCGGTGATGTCGACCGGGAGGTCCAGGTACTCGAAGATGCGCTGGAAGAGCGCGAGCGAGGCCTGGATCTGGACGCCGGTGGACAGCAGGCTCACGGCCGGGCGGAACAGGCCCTGCTGGAGCGAGACGAAGGCGACGATCGTGCCGATGGAGACCTCCGGGCCACCCGTCTGCAGGGCGATGCCGGCGGTCCAGTAGATGACGGCCGGCATCGCGGCCATGACGATCGTGATGACCGCCATGCGCCAGCGGCCGGCCATGTTGGAACGCACCTCCAGGTCGACCAGGCGCTCGGACTCCTGCGCGAAGGCGCCGGTCAGGGAGTCGGAGCGGCCCATCGTGCGGCCGAGCAGGATGCCGCTGACCGACAGCGACTCGGTGACCGTGGCGGCCATGGCGGCCATCTGCTTCTGACGCCGGGTGGTGATCTTCCTGCGCTCGTCGCCCACGCGGCGGCTGATCCACACGAACACCGGCAGCAGGACGAGCGACACGGCGGTCAGCCGCCAGTCGAGCGCGAGCATCGCCACGACGGTGGCGACCACGCTGGTGAGGTTGGAGACGAGGGAGGTCGCCGTGGAGGTCACCGTGGCCTGCATGCCGCCGATGTCGTCGGCGATGCGGGACTGGACCTCGCCGGTGCGGGTGCGGGTGAAGAAGGCGAGCGACATGCGCTGGAGCCGGCCGTAGACGGCGGTGCGCAGGTCGTGCATGACGCGCTGGCCGACGGTCGTCGAGATCAGGGTCTGCAGCACGCCGAAGACGCTGGTGAGGACCGCGCTGAGGATCATGCCGAGCGCGAGCAGGCTGAGCAGCCCGGTGCGCCCCTCGGGGATCGCGACGTCGAGGATCGCCTTCAGCAGGAAGGGTGTGGCGACCGAGACCAGGGACGCGGCGCCGACGAGCAGGCCGACGATCGCGAGGCGGCCCCGGTAGGGGCGGAAGAGCTTCAGGATGCGCCGCACCTGCCGGGGCTGCCTCTCGGCACCGGCGGGCGGGGTCCAGGCGGGTTCGTGGTCGGGGTGCATGGTCTCCCTTCGGGACGGACGCCGGGCGGCCCGGGCGAACTGAGCCCAGCTCATTGTTACCTGTATTCACAATGAACGGCATCCTGATATTGTTCCCGCATGACCGTCCCCGATCCCGACGGCCTGCTGGCCGAGCAGCTGCTCCGGCTCACCCGCCGGGTGCACCGCATCCAGAAGCGTCATCTGGAACGGCGCGGGCTCGGTGTCACTCCTGCCCAGTCCCGTCTGCTGCGCACCCTCGCGCACTACGGTTCCCCTCCCCGCATGGCGGATCTGGCCGAGCGGCTGGAGGTGGTCCCCCGGGCCGTGACCACGCTGGTCGACGGGCTCGAGGCGAGCGGCAAGGTACGGCGCGTGCCGGATCCGGCCAACCGGCGGGTGATCCGCATCGAGCTCACCGGGGACGGGCACGCGGCGCTGCGGGAGCTGCGCGCCGCGCGCAGGGCCGCCGCGGAGGAGATCCTGGCCCCGCTGGCGGACGAACAGCGCGAGGTCCTGGGGGAACTGCTGGACGCCCTGATCGACGGGACGGCCGCCCCGCGGCCCGGTGGCGCATCCGGGTGACCCGCGTCCCGGGCGGGACACCGGCCCGGCGGCCGGCAGCCGGTTCTGCGCGGTGGCGGGGAAAACCGCTTGCCTCCCGGCACTGAGCGGCGTCAACCTGTCACGGTTTGCTGTTGCCGTCCGGCGGCGTGCGGCTCGCCCGTGCTCCCCTCCGGCCGCTTCCCGCCGCCCTCCTGACCCGAGCCACTGGGACGTCATGCAGATCCAGGACCTTCCGTTCCCCGACCCGGGTGTGCCCGACGCGCGCTCGGGTCCCCGATTCCTGTGGTGGCTCTTCCGCAACCAGCTGTCCGGGCAGCTCAAGTCGCTGGCCTGGGGCCTGCTGCACTTCGCCTCCGTCGCCTCGCTGCCGTTCTGCGTCGGTGTCGCCGTCCAGGCCGCCGTCGACCGCTCCGGCGGCCGGCTCGCGCTGGCCGGCGGCCTGATGGCGCTGGCCTGCGCCGGCAACGCGGTCGGCGACACCTTCCTGCACCGTGCCGCCGTGACCAACTGGATCACCGCCGCCGCCCGCGTCCAGCAGCTGCTGGCCCGCAAGGCCGCGACGCTGGGTTCGGCGCTGACGCGGCGCGTCGCGGCCGGTGAGGTCGTGGCCGTCTCCACCGGCGACGTCGAGAAGATCGGCTGGTTCGTGGAGGCCCTGTCGCGGTTCACCGCGGCGGCGGTCACCGTCGTGCTGGTCTGCGTCGGCCTGATCGTCTACCAGCCGGCGCTCGGCGTGGTCGTGGCCGTGGGCCTGCCCGTGCTGGCGATCGCGGTGCTGCCGCTGCTGCCGCACGCCACCCGGCGGGCCGACATCCAGCGCGAGAAGGCCGGCCGGGCCACCGAACTGGCCTCGGACACCGTCGCCGGGCTGCGCGTGCTGCGCGGCATCGGCGGCGAGGAGCTGTTCCTCGACCGCTACCGCCGCGCCTCCCAGGAGGTCCGCCGCGCCGCCGTGCGCAGCGCCCGGATGTGGTCCCTGATCGCCGCGATCCAGGTGCTGCTGCCGGGACTGCTGCTGGTCACGGTGGTCTGGTACGGGGTCCGCCTGGCCCGCGAGGGCCGCATCGCCGTCGGCGAACTGGTCACCGTCTACAGCTCGGTCATGGTGCTGACGTATCCGCTGCGTCACTTCGAGGAGATCGCCATGGCGTACTCCTTCTCGCGTCCCTCGGCCCGGCGGGCCGCGCGCGTGCTGTCGCTGGAGCGGGCCACCGACACCGCGGGCACCCGTGACGCCGAGGCCCCGACGGGTGACCTGTACGACCCGGTGACCGGTCTGCTCGCGCCCGCGGGCCGGTTCACCGCCGTGGTGTGCGGGGATCCGGACGCGGCGGGACGGCTGGCCGAACGGCTCGGCGGGCACGCGGCGGAACAGGGCACCCCGGTGCTGCTCGGCGGGGTGCCCCTGGACGAACTGCCGCTGGACTCCGCCCGCGCCGCCGTCCTCGTGCAGGACAAGGACCCGGTGCTGCTGTCGGGAACCCTGCGCGAACTGCTCGACGTGCCCGCGTCCGGTGCGGTCGACCCGCGCGACGCGCTGGACGCCGCGCAGTGCGGGGACGTACTGGCGGCACTGGTGCAGGGCTCCCTGGGCGCCGACGACCCGATGGACGCCCGGATCACCGAGCGCGGGCGGTCCCTGTCCGGCGGCCAGCGCCAGCGGCTCGCGCTGGCCCGTTCCCTGGTCACGGATCCCGAGGTGCTCGTCCTGGACGAGCCGACCTCGGCCGTCGACTCGCACACCGAGGCCCGTGTCGCCCGGGGCGTGCGCGGGCTGCGGGCGCGGCGCACCACCGTGGTGTTCACCTCGTCCCCGCTGCTGCTGGACCTCGCCGACCGGGTGGTGTTCCTGCACGGCGGCACCGTGGCGGCGGTCGGCGACCACCGCGAACTGGTGCGCGCGGAGCCCCGGTACCGGGCCGTGGTGACGCGCGAGACCGAGGACGGGGCCGCGTCGGCCGGGGGCCTCGACGGGGACGGCGCACTGCGCGGGGACGAGGTCCGGCACCGGCTGCGGGAGCTGGAAGAGATCGAGGAGACAGCATGATCGGCGTGGCGCCACCGGCCTACGACCCGGCGGCCCCGACCACGGCCGGCACCCTGCCCGTGGGCGCGCCCGCGACCGTGCGCGCCTACGTGAGCGGGCTGCTGCGCCGGCACCGGCGGGCCTTCCTGCTGCTGGTCACCGTGAACACGGTCGCCGTGGTCGCCTCCATGGTGGGCCCGTACCTGCTGGGCGGGCTGGTGGAACGGGTCGCGGAGCGGGCGCGGGAACCGCATCTGGGGCTCACGGCCGCGCTGTTCGTGCTGGCGCTGGCCGTCCAGGCGGTGTTCGTCCGGCAGGTGCGGCTGCGCGGGGCGATGCTCGGCGAGCGGATGCTGGCCGATCTGCGCGAGGACTTCCTGGTGCGGTCGGTCGGACTGCCGCCGGGCGTGCTGGAGCGGGCGGGCACGGGTGACCTGCTGTCGCGGATCACGACCGACATCGACCGGCTCGGCAACGCCATGCGCGAGGCCGTGCCCCAGCTGGCCATCGCCGTGGTGTGGGCCGTCCTGCTGCTGGGCGGGCTGGTCGTCACGGTGCCCGAGCTGGCGCCGGCCGTGCTCGTGGCCGTGCCGCTGCTGGTGGCCGGCTGCCGCTGGTACTTCCGGCGGGCGCCGGCCGCCTACCGCTCGGAGGCGGCCGGGTACGCCGCCGTGGCCGCCGCGCTCGCCGAGACCGTGGACGCGGGGCGGACCGTCGAGGCCCATCGCCTCGGCGCGCGCCGCGTGGCGCTGTCGGACCGGCGGATCAGGGAGTGGACGGCCTGGGAGCGGTACACGCTCTGGCTGCGGTCGGTGCTCATCCCCGTCATCGACATCACGCACGTGACCGTGCTCGGCTCGGTGCTGATGATCGGCGGTGTGTTCGTCCTGCAGGGCTGGATCGGCGTCGGCCAGCTGACGACGGGGGCCCTGATCGCTCAGATGCTCGTCGACCCGGTGGGACTGATCCTGCGGTGGTACGACGAGCTGCAGGTGGCCCAGGTGTCGCTGGCCCGGCTGGTCGGGGTCCGGGACATCGAGCCCGACGCCGGTGACGCCGCCCTGGTCCCCGACGGACGCCGGGTGCGGGCGGAGCGGGTGCACTTCGGCTACCGCGAGGGCGTGGACGTCCTGCGCGAGGTGTCGCTCGAGGTCGCCCCGGGGACCAGGCTGGCGCTGGTCGGCCCTTCGGGCGCGGGCAAGTCCACCCTGGGCCGGCTGCTCGCGGGGATCTACGCGCCCCGGGACGGCCGGGTCACCCTGGGCGGCGCCGAGTTGTCGCGGATGACGGCGGAGCGGGTCCGGGCGCACGTGGCCCTGGTCAACCAGGAGCACCACGTCTTCGTGGGCTCGCTGCGCGACAACCTGCGGCTCGCCCGGACGGACGCCGGGGACGCCGAGCTGTGGGCGGCGCTGGGCGCGGTCGACGCGGACGGGTGGGCGCGCGCGCTCGACGACGGCCTGGACACCGAGGTCGGCTCGGGCGGCCTGCCGCTCACGCCGGCCCAGGCCCAGCAGATCGCCCTGGCCCGGCTGGTGCTGGCCGATCCGCACACGCTGGTCCTGGACGAGGCGACCTCGCTGCTCGACCCGCGTGCGGCACGTCACCTGGAACGCTCCCTGGCCCGCGTCCTGGACGGCCGGACCGTCGTCGCCATCGCCCACCGTCTGCACACCGCCCACGACGCGGACGTCATCGCCGTCGTGGAGGACGGCCGCATCAGCGAACTCGGCAGCCATGACGAGCTGGTCGCCGCGAACGGGGCGTACGCGGCGCTGTGGCGGTCCTGGCACGGGTGAGCGGCGCCCGCGGGGCACGGTGGCGTCGGGCGGGCGATCCGGGCGGCGGGCGGTCCGGAGCACGGGGGCCCGGAGCGGGGCGACGGCGTGACCCCGGCCGGGGCGTGCCGTTGCGCGGTGGGGAACACCGGTGGAAGGCTGGAGTCAGCACCGGCTCGGGGAACCCCCCGGGGGCCCGGCGGACCGGGTACGGGTGGCGCCGGTGCCCCGTGCAGCGGTGGCCCGCCGCGGTCCGCGGCGAGAAGGGGCCGTCCCCACCCCCTGGAGGTACCCGTGAACAGCGCCGACGGATGGGGAGACGACGTCTACCAGCCCCAGCAGGACGGGCAGCTCGAGGACACGGGTGTGCTCGACACCGAGGACACCCTGGCGTTCGACGGCACCGACGACCCCCTCGACCCGGGCTGGTCCCCTCCCGAGCGGCCCTGGGCCGTGGAGCACGTCGGGGTGACGGCGGCGGAGCGCCTGCGAGGAGAGACGCTCGACCAGCGGCTCTCCGAAGAACTCCCGGACGTCGGCGTACCCGACGGCGACGGTCTCGGCGACACCCAGGACACCGACGGCGAGCTCCTGGACAACGAGGTCGGCGCCGCGCGCTCCGGCCGGCTCGTGGCCCCCGACGAAGGGGCGCACGAGGACGAGGAGGAGGCCCTGGTGGCGAGCGACGTCGGCATCGACGGCGCGGCCGCCTCCGCCGAGGAGGCCGCCGTGCACATCGTCGACGAGGACACCCTGCCCGGCTGACCCGCCGAACCCGCCGTTCCCCCTCCGTCGCGCCCGCCCGAGTCGCCCGAGGAGCATCCATGCAGCAGGACAAGCACCCCGACTACCACCCCGTGGTCTTCCGTGACCGCGCCGCCGGTTACGCCTTCCTCACCCGGTCCACGGCGACGAGCGAGCAGACCATCGAGTGGGACGACGGCGAGACCTATCCGGTGGTGGACGTGGAGATCTCCTCGGAGAGCCACCCGTTCTACACGGGCAAGGCCCGGACGGTGGACACCGAGGGCCGCGTCGCCCGGTTCGAGCGCCGCTACGGCGGTGAGGGGTCCGGCTGAACCGGCGGCCGCGCGCCGGGCCGGCCGGTGGCGCCGCCCGGGGGCCGCCCCCGCCGGCGCGGCCCCCCGGCGCACCACCGCGGGGTGCCCGCGCGCCTCAGATCACGTTGAGCGCCGCCGCGCAGCCCACGCCGCCCAGCAGCATGAACGCCGGCATCAGCACCCTGAGTTCGATCCAGCTGCCCGCCCGGAACCGCATGGCCTTCGGAGGGCCGACCGGGTACCAGCGCTTGCGGCCCACCGGTATGGGCCACAGGACCGGGCAGCCGGACACGGTCAGCGCGTCCCCGATGTCGTGCACCAGCGCGCCCAGGACGACCGGCAGACCAAGCCACAGGTACTCCTGGCCCGGCGCGGTGAACAGCCAGTCGGAGCCGTTGCCCGGCTCGTCCAGGACGCCGGCGAGGATCCACGAGCTGGTCGCCGCCAGCAGCCACACCAGGACATCGCTGCCGGACCCCCGGGTCGCCCGCCACAGCAGGCCCTCGATGGCCAGCACCATGTGCGCGAAGAGGATCGCCAGCACCGCCCAGCGGCCTCCCGTGATCGCCAGGACCGCGGTGCCGGCGCCGATCAGCACGGCCCACAGCCAGGTGTGCGTGAGCGTGCGGTGCCCGCCGGAGCGGCGCGGGTCGCCCTGCTTCCTGGTGGCCTTGTAGACGGCGTAGGAGAGCTTGTCGACGATCTCGCACAGCCAGCGGGACAGCGGCCCGAAGGCCCGCGAGATGGTGGCCGCCTTGTGGTCCAGGTCCGGGGCGAGCGCGGCACCGGCGCAGACCAGGGCGCCGACCAGGAGGACCGGCCAGGGCATCGGGTGCCCGGCCGCGGCCGTCGCCGCGCCGACGCCGAGCCAGGCCGCGGCGCCCGACAGTGAGTGTGCTGGTCCCATCATCGCCGTTGCCCGCCCCATTCCTCGTCCGCCGTCGCCCGGCCGGCCGGGCGCGTTGGCGCTCCGCCGGCGACACAGCGTAGCGTTCGCGATCTTCGCGCCCGCATCCGATTCCCGCATCGGACGGGAGGCCAGGCAAGATGGGGGCGTGACCCTCATCGATCAGCTGCCGCCGACCGCCGACCCCGACGCCCTGTACGAAGCCTTCGAGTCCTGGGCCCAGGAGCGCGGTCTCACGCTCTATCCCCATCAGGAGGAGGCGCTGATCGAGGTGGTCTCCGGGGCGAACGTGATCGTGTCGACACCCACCGGCTCCGGCAAGAGCATGATCGCCGCGGGGGCCCACTTCGCCGCTCTGGCCCGCGACGAGGTCACCTTCTACACGGCCCCCATCAAGGCGCTGGTGTCGGAGAAGTTCTTCGAGCTGTGCAAGATCTTCGGCACGGAGAACGTCGGCATGCTCACCGGCGACGCGTCCGTCAACGCCGACGCCCCGGTCATCTGCTGCACCGCCGAGGTGCTGGCGTCGATCGCGCTGCGCGACGGCAAGGACGCCGACGTCGGCCAGGTCGTGATGGACGAGTTCCACTTCTACGCGGAGGCGGACCGCGGCTGGGCCTGGCAGATCCCGCTGCTGGAGCTTCCGCAGGCGCAGTTCGTGCTGATGTCGGCGACGCTCGGCGACGTCTCCTTCTTCGAGAAGGACCTCACCCGCCGCACCGGCCGTCCCACGGCGGTGGTCCGCTCGGCCACCCGGCCCGTGCCGCTGTCCTACGAGTACCGGTACACGCCGCTCACCGAGACGCTCACCGACCTGCTGGAGACCCGGCAGGCCCCGGTCTACATCGTGCACTTCACCCAGGCGCAGGCCGTGGAGCGGGCGCAGGCGCTGATGAGCATCAACATGTGCTCGCGGGAGGAGAAGGAGAAGATCGCCGAGCTGATCGGCAACTTCCGCTTCACCACCAAGTTCGGCCGCAACCTCTCCCGCTACGTCCGGCACGGCATCGGCGTGCACCACGCCGGCATGCTGCCCAAGTACCGGCGGCTGGTGGAGAAGCTCGCGCAGGCCGGACTGCTGAAGGTCATCTGCGGCACGGACACGCTCGGCGTGGGCGTCAACGTCCCCATCCGCACGGTGCTGTTCACGGCCCTGACCAAGTACGACGGCAACCGGGTGCGCACGCTGCGGGCCCGTGAGTTCCACCAGATCGCGGGCCGCGCCGGACGCGCCGGATTCGACACCGAGGGCTTCGTCGTGGCGCAGGCCCCCGAGCACGTCATCGAGAACGAGAAGGCGCTGGCCAAGGCCGGGGACGACCCGAAGAAGCGGCGCAAGGTCGTGCGCAAGAAGGCGCCCGAGGGCTTCGTCGGATGGACCGAGCAGACCTTCGAGAAGCTCATCGGCTCCGAGCCGGAGCCGCTGACGTCCCGTTTCCGGGTGACGCACGCGATGCTGCTGTCGGTGATCGCCCGGCCCGGCAACGCCTTCGAGGCGATGCGGCGGCTGCTGGAGGACAGCCACGAGCCGCGCAAGCAGCAGCTGCGGCACATCCGGCGGGCGATCGCCATCTACCGGTCGCTGCTGGACGGCGGCATCGTCGAGAAGCTGGACCGGCCGGACGCCGAGGGCCGCATCGTCCGCCTCACCGTCGACCTCCAGCAGGACTTCGCGCTGAACCAGCCGCTGTCCACCTTCGCGCTGGCGGCGTTCGAGCTGCTCGACCCCGAGTCGCCGTCGTACGCGCTGGACATGGTCTCCGTGGTCGAGTCCACGCTGGACGATCCGCGCCAGATCCTCGCCGCCCAGCAGAACAAGGTGCGCGGCGAGGCGGTCGCCGCGATGAAGGCGGACGGGGTGGAGTACGAGGAGCGCATGGAGCGCCTCCAGGACATCACCTACCCGAAGCCGCTGGAGGAGCTGCTCTTCCACGCGTACAACACCTACCGCAAGAGCCACCCCTGGGTCGGCGACCATCCGCTGTCGCCGAAGTCCGTGGTGCGGGACATGTACGAACGGGCGCTGTCCTTCACCGAGTTGGTGTCGCTCTACGAGCTGGCGCGCACCGAGGGCATCGTGCTGCGCTACCTCGCCGGCGCCTACAAGGCCCTGGAGCACACCGTCCCGGACGACCTCAAGTCCGAGGACCTCCAGGACCTGATCGCCTGGCTGGGCGAGACGGTGCGCCAGGTCGACTCCAGCCTGCTGGACGAGTGGGAGCAGCTGGCCAACCCCGAGGAGATGACCGCCGAGGAGGCCCAGGAGAAGGCCGACCAGGTCAAGCCGGTCACCGCCAACGCGCGCGCCTTCCGCGTCCTGGTCCGCAACGCCATGTTCCGCCGCGTCGAGCTGGCCGCGCTCGACCAGGTGGACGAACTGGGCGAGCTGGACGCCGAGTCGGGCTGGGACGCCGACGCCTGGGGCGAGGCGATGGACAGGTACTGGGACGAGCACGAGGAACTCGGCACCGGCCCCGACGCCCGCGGGCCCAAGCTGCTGCTGATCGAGGAGGAGCCGGAGAACGCGCTGTGGCGGGTCCGGCAGATCTTCGACGACCCGGCCGGCGACCACGACTGGGGCATCAGCGCCGAGGTCGACCTCACGGCCTCCGACGCGGAGGGCCGCGCCGTCGTCCGCGTCACCGACGTCGGCCAGTTGTGAACACAGGAGAATCCCACCCATGACGAACCCGGCCGAAAGGCTCGTCGACCTGCTCGACCTGGAGCAGATCGAGGTCAACATCTTCCGCGGCCGCAGCCCCCAGGAGTCGCTGCAGCGGGTCTTCGGCGGCCAGGTGGCCGGCCAGGCCCTGGTCGCCGCGGGCCGCACCACGGAGGGCGACCGTCCCGTGCACTCGCTGCACGCGTACTTCCTGCGCCCGGGCCGGCCCGGGGTGCCGATCGTGTACCAGGTCGAACGGGTGCGGGACGGCCGGTCGTTCACGACCCGCCGGGTCACCGCGGTGCAGCAGGGCCGCACGATCTTCAATCTCACCGCCTCCTTCCACCAGCCGGAGGAGGGGAGCTTCGAGCACCAGCTGCCGCCGGCCCGCGAGGTCCCGGACCCGGAGTCGCTGCCGACGGTCACGGACGAGATCCGCGCGCATCTGGGTGCGCTGCCGGAGCAGTTGGAGCGGATGGCCCGCCGCCAGCCCTTCGACATCCGCTACGTGGACCGGCTGCGCTGGGACCCGGACGAGGTGAAGGGCGCCGAGCCGCGCAGCGCGGTGTGGATGCGCGCGGTCGGTCCGCTCGGCGACGATCCGCTGGTGCACACCTGCGCCCTGACCTACGCCAGCGACATGACCCTCCTGGACGCCGTCCGGATCCCGGTGGAACCGCTGTGGGGTCCGCGCGGCTTCGACATGGCGTCGCTGGACCACGCCATGTGGTTCCACCGCCCGTTCCGCGCGGACGAGTGGTTCCTGTACGACCAGGAGTCGCCGATCGCCACGGGCGGACGGGGCCTGGCCCGCGGCCGGATCTACGACCTGCACGGCCGCCTGCTGGTCTCCGTCGTCCAGGAGGGACTCTTCCGCAGGCTGGGCTGATCCCCGCCGTCGCCGGGCACCGGGGCGGGGCGGGTCCCCGCCGCGTACGGGGAGGCCCGGGTGCCACGTGCCGCCGTGGCCCGTCCGGCGGTGGTGGCGGCGTGCGGGAGAGGACGGCGTCCGGACACGCCCGTCTCCCCCGTGGAGTGCGGGCGGCCGGCGCCGTGTGCGCCCGCCCGGGAGACGCGGCGGCTCCGTCACGCTTCGCGGCGGACCCGTGGGCGGCTCCACGGGGTTGGCGGACGATCAGGTCACAGGCCCGTGGAGGGACCGGGATCCGGCCGGCGGGCGTCCACGTCCAGATGTTCGCCGACCCGGTTGACCAGAAGGGTCATCTCGTACGCGATCCGGCCGATGTCGGCCTCGGCGCCGCTGAGGACGCACAGGCAACTGCCGGCGCCGGCCGCGGTGACGAAGAGCACCGCGTCGTCGAACTCGACCATCGTCTGCCGCACCCCGCCCGCACCGAAGTGCCGCCCCGAGCCCTTGGCGAGGCTGTGCAGTCCGGACGACACGGCGGCGAGGTGCTCCGCGTCCTCCCGGCGCAGCCCCGTGCTCGCGCCCGTCACCAGCCCGTCGTTGGACAGGACCAGCGCGTGCCGTACGTGTTCGACGCGCTGGGTCAGGTCGTCCAGCAGCCAGTCGAGTCCCCGGTTCTGCGCCATGTCGTGAATCTCCCCGTGTTCTTCCCCGTGGCTTTCCCCGCCCGCCGTCCCCTCCTGGCGGGAGGGTCCCCGCGCCAGCCTTCCCCACGACCGGGCGCCGGGCAAGGAGGATGGGAGCCATGGGACAGAAGATGACCGACGAGGAGTGGCGGGAGTTCGTCTCGTCCGGGACCCGCACCGCCAAGCTCTGCACCGTCCGCGCCGACGGAAGTCCGCACGTGGCCCCGGTCTGGTTCCTGCTCGACGGCGACGAGGTGGTGTTCACCACCGGCGAGGGGACCGTGAAGGGACGCAACCTGGCCCGTGACGGACGGGTCGCCCTCTGCGTGGACGACGACCGGCCGCCGTTCGCCCACGTGGTGCTGCACGGCCGGGCGCGGCTGTCGGCGGACCCCGGGGAGCTCCGGCGCTGGGCCGCCCGGATCGGCGGGCGGTACATGGGCGAGGACCGCGCCGAGGAGTTCGGGGCCCGCAACGGCGTGCCCGGCGAACTCCTCGTCCGCGTCACGATCGGGAAGGTCCTGGCGGAGAAGGGCGTCGCGGACTGAGACCCGGCCGCGGGCGGCGGGCTCCGCTCACCCCACCGAGTCGAGCAGCCGGGCGGCGTGCACCCGCCCGGCGTACTCCACGAGCCGGATCAGCACCTCCTTCCCCGAGTCGCGCTCGCGCGCGTCGCACAGCACGACGGGGGTGCCCTCGTCCAGGTCGAGCGCCCGGCACACGGTCCGCGCGTCGTGCCGCCGGGCTCCCTCGAAGCAGTTGACGGCGACCACGAAGGGGATGCGCCGGTGCTCGAAGTAGTCCACCGCGGGGAAGCAGTCCTCCAGGCGCCGGGTGTCGGCGAGGACCACCGCGCCCAGGGCGCCCTGCGCCAGCTCGTCCCACAGGAACCAGAAGCGGTCCTGTCCCGGTGTGCCGAAGAGGTACAGGGACAGTCCGGACCGGATGGTGATGCGCCCGAAGTCCATGGCGACGGTCGTGGTGACCTTCCGGTCGACGCCGTCGGTGTCGTCCACCGACCGGCCCGCCTCGCTCAGCAGTTCCTCGGTGCGCAGCGGCCGGATCTCGCTGACCGCGCCCACCAGGGTGGTCTTGCCGACGCCGAACCCGCCGGCGACCAGTATCTTCAGCGCCAGTGCGGCCGTCTCGCCGCCCGCGGCGCCGGGGTGTTCGGGAACCATGGATCACTTCTCTCTGGAGTGCCGGCCGCGGTCGGCAGCGGTACGGGTGTGCCGCGGGTCCGGGGAGCCGCCGCCGCGCGGCGTCCGGACGGCGGGTGCGGGGCCGCTACAGCGCCCGCAGTCCTTCGATCACCTCGCGCAGAACGCGTTCGTCGGGCAGGCGGGCGGGCGGTACGGGGCGGCTGACGGTGACGCAGCCGCGTTCCAGCAGGTCGCCGAGGAGCACCCGGACCACACCGACGGGCAGATCGGCGCCCGCGGCGAGTTCGGCGACCGACTGCGTCTCCGGGCGGCACAGGCCGATCAGGGCACGGTGTTCCGGTCCGAGCGCCGGGTCGTCGGCGCCGGGTGCGCCCGGGTCCAGGGTGACCAGGGCGATCAGGTCGAAGCGCGCTCCGCCGGGGCCGGGTCTGGTGCGTCCGCCGGTCACGGCGTACGGCCGGACGAGGGGCCCGGCCTCGTGGTCGTACCAGTGGCCGCCCCGTTCGTGCGGGACGCCCGTCGTGTGTTCGGTCATCTGCTCGGACCGCTTCCTCGCCTCATCCGGCGGCGGGGGGCCGCGCGCCGGCGCGCGGCAGGGTGCGGAGGTGCTCGCCGACGCGTTTGACCAGCCGTGCCATCTCGTAGGCCACCAGGCCGATGTCGGCGGTCACGGCGGTGAGGACGGCGAGGCAGGAGCCCTCCCCGGCGGCGGCCACGAACAGGAAGCCGTCGTCCATCTCGACCATGGTCTGGCGCACCGCGCCGGCCCCGAAGTGCCGGCCCGCGCCCTTGGCGAGGCTGTGGAAGCCGGAGGCGACCGCCGCCAGGTGCTCGGCGTCCTCGCGTCCGAGGCCGCCGGAGGCGCCCACGGCGAGGCCGTCGTCGGACAGCACCACGACGTGCCGTACGTCGCCGACGCGCAGCACCATGTCGTCCAGCAGCCAGTCGAGTTCGCCGGACCGCCGGCCGGCTCCGGTGCGTGGGTCCTGGATCATGCGGGATCTCCTTCGCTGCTGTGCCCGGCCGGTCCCGGGGTGACGCCGCGGCCGGGTCGTCCGCCGCCGCCACGCGCCCAGCCGTCGCGGTAGGCGGTCATGCGGTCCCGTACGAGTTCGGGGGTGCGGTCGTGCCGGCCCTCGCCGTGGTGCGGGGGCGCGGCGGGCCGGGGGTGGTCCGCGCGCAGCTGGGGGGCGAGGCTGGCCTGCCGCACGCGGCGCGGGAGGCCGTCGGAACCGGCCGGCTCCTCCTCCCGGCGGCGCGGTCGCAGGGTGGCGACGCCCGGGGGCCGGTCCGGGACGGCGCCCTGCGCCGTGCCGGCGGTGCCGGCCGGCACGGCGGTGACGGGAGCCGCCGGTGCGCGCCGGTCGTCCGGTGCGGGGAGGGCCTGCGGGGGCGCGAGGCCGTCGGGCCGCGGCGCGGGGGCGTGCCGGTCGGGCCGCCGCGTCCCCGCCGCGCCGTCGGCGGGGGGTTCGGCCGCGGTGCCGTCCAGCAGGGCGGTGGGGAGCAGGACGACCGCGGTGGTGCCGCCGTAGGGGGAGGTCCTGAGGTGCACCTTGACGCCGTGCCGGGCGGCGAGCCTGCTGACCACGAACAGACCGAGCCGGTCGCTGTCGAACAGGTCGAGCGCCTCCGACCGGGTGATGCGGCGGTTGGCCTCCGCGAGGGCCTCCCGGCCCATGCCCAGACCGCGGTCCTCGACCTCGACGGCGTAGCCGTTGCCCACGGGCTCGCCGGTGACGCGCACGCGTGTGTGGGGAGGGGAGAACTGCGCCGCGTTCTCGATGATCTCGGCCAGCAGGTGGGTGAGGTCGGCGACGGCCGTCCCGACGACGGACGCCTCGGGAAGCTGCCGTACCTCCACGCGCGCGTAGTCCTCGACCTCGGAGACGGCCGCGCGCACCACGTCGGTGAGCGGGACCGGCCTGCGCCAGGCGCGGCCCGGTGCCGCTCCGGAGAGGATGATCAGGCTCTCCGCGTGGCGCCGCATGCGGGTGGTGAGGTGGTCGAGGCGGAAGAGGTCGCTCAGTTCGTCGGGGTCGTCGGAGCGGCGTTCCATGCCGTCCAGCAGGCTCAGTTGCCGGTGGACGAGGATCTGGCTGCGGCGGGCGAGGTTGACGAAGACGCCGGAGATGCCGTCCGCCAGTTCCGCGCGCTCGACGGCGGCGCGCAGGGCGGCGCGGTGCACCGTGCCGAGGGCCTCGGCGACCTGGCCGGCCTCGTCCCGCGCGGGCGGTCCGGGCGGGGCCTCGGCCCGGACGTCGATCCCCTCGCCCGCACGCAGTCTCCGCATCGCCTCGGGGAGTTTGCGGCGGGCGATCTCCAGGGCGTCGTCGCGCAGGCCGACCAGTTCGACCACGAGGCCGCGGCCGATGCGCACGGAGATGACGAGGGAGGCGGCGACGGCGGCGAGGCCGAGGAGCACCGCGGCGCCGGCCGGGGTGAGCAGCCCGCGGGTGAACGGGTCGGCCCGGCGCGCCGCACCGCTGCCCGCGTCGGCCTCGACGGTCCGCATCCCGTCCCGGACGCGCGCGTGTGCCGCGTCCCAGGCGTCCCGCTCGGCGGCGGTGCGGGCCCGGCCGCCCGGGCCGGCGGCGAGCACCTCGTCCTCGGCGGCGTCCAGGGCTTCGGGGGCGCCGCCGCGGGCGAGGGCGTTCCAGGCGGCGCGCCCGGGGCCGTCCAGGTCCGCGACGGCCGATCCGGTGAGGGCGCGGCGCAGCGCCACGGCCCCGGTGAACCGTCTCAGCCGCTCTCCGCCGAGTCCGCCGTCGGGGCGGGCGCCGGCCAGGACCGCGTCCTCCTGGGCCAGGGCCTCGCCCGCGCGGGAGAACTCGAGCAGCACGCGCGCGTCGGAGCCGGGGCCGGCGTCCCGGACGCCGGTGAGGGCGCCGCCGACGCCGTAGGCCGTGGCGACGGTGTCCGTGTACCGGTCGTACGTCCGCGCCCAGCCCGCGTGCCCTTCGCGCACCGCCGTCCGCAGCGGGCGCAGGCGTTCCGCCCCGGTGACGAAGGCCTCCAGCCGGCCGGACACCGCGCGGGGCAGGTCCTCTCCGTCGGCGACGGTCCCGCGCTCGCCGAGCCGCAGCCTCGCGACGGCCCGGTCGGTGCGCCGGGCGAGCTCCGTCAGTTCGTCGGTCCGTACGGCCGGGGCGTGGGCGGCGCGGCGCACCGCGGCGGCGCGCTCGTCCTGCAGGGCGGCGACGGCGGCCAGGAGCGGGGCGCGGACGGCGGCGTCCGCGCGCTGGGCCTGGCGCAGCCGGGCGACGTCCTGGGCGGTGGTCACGGTCGCGTGGCCCCACAGGGCCAGCAGGGAGACGACCGGCACCATCAGCAGGCAGATGACCCTGGCCCGCACGGTGCGGGGCCCGGTGAGTCCGCGTCGCGCGGACGGGGGCGCGGTGCCCGGTGCCGGCTCGTCCGGGGCGTCCGGGCCTTCGTCGGCCGGTGGCCCGGCGTGCGCGCGCCGGCCGCGCACGGGAGGCGGGGGCGGCGCCTCGTCGCGGGGTGCCGGGGTCCTACGGGGTGTGCGCATGGACTCCTCGCTCGGAAGGGGTGCGGGGACGGGCCGGGGCGGGTCCCGGCGCGGCGGGCACGTTCACTGGGCGGCGCCCCCGGCCGGCCGCCGGGCCGGGGCGGGCCTCCCGCGCTCCTGCGTCGCCGGCGAGAGCGCGACGAAGGCCGAGGTGATGAAGAGGTAGGACCCGAGGCCGACCGCGAGGGGGAAGACGAACTGCATCGCCGTGGCCCCGGGCAGTTCCTCGCCGGAGGGGGTGACGCGCACGCTCACCGCGAGCATCCCCGTGTAGTGCATGCTGCTGACCGCCGCGCCCATGAGCAGGGAGGCGAGGGTGACCGCGACGGGTGACTCGATGTTGAGCGCCGCCCACAGGGCCGCCGTGGCCGCGACGACGGCGATGAGGACGGAGAGGCCGACGAGCACCGGGTCGTAGCTCACGTCGCCGTGCAGGCGCACCGCCGCCATGCCCAGGTAGTGCATGCTCGCGACGCCGAGACCGGTGGTGAGCCCGCCGAGCAGCAGGGCCCGGCCACGACCGGGGCCGTGGCCGACGGCGAACACGCCGGCGCAGACGACGGCCATGGCGACGAACAGGCTCGCGAGGGTGAGCGGCACGTCGTAGCGGATGCCGGTGCCGCTGACGCCGAAGCCGAGCATGGCCACGAAGTGCATGGTCCAGATGCCGGTGCCGATCGCCGAGGCCGCGGTGACCAGCCAGTTGCGGCGCGCGCGGCCGGTGGCGGCGAGCGCGCGTACCGTGCAGCGCAGCCCGAGGGCCGCACCGGTGCAGGCCATCGCGTACGACAGCACGGGGGTGAGCCATCCCAGGGTGGCGTGGTCCAGGTGTCCCATGGCCCCGGGACGCTAGGGGGGCACAGGTGCGCGGAGGGGGCGCGTTCCGAAAGCTGTCGGAAGATGACGCAGCGGTGCGCCGGATCGACCGTGTCGCGCCCGAACGTGCGCACAGCGGGTCGTCCGCCCCGGTGAGGGATCATGCGGTGCATGAGCGACGACCACACACACGTCCAGGAGTTCTTCGGCGCACGCGCGGCCGGCTGGGACCGCCGCTTCCCCGACGACGGCCCCGCCTACGCGGCCGCAGTCGCCGGGCTCGGGCTGCGCGAGGGCGACCGGGTGCTCGACGCGGGCTGCGGCACGGGGCGGGCGCTGCCTCCGTTGCGTGCGGCCGTGGGGCCCTCGGGGTGGTGCTCGGCGCGGACCTGACCCCGGCCATGCTGCGGGAGGCGGCACGGGCCGGACGGGACCGCGACGGGGCGCTGCTGCTGACCGACGTCACCGCGCTGCCGCTGCGCCCGGGGGTGCTGGACGCCGTGTTCGCGGCGGGCCTGATCGCGCACCTGCCCGACCCCGCCGCGAACCTCCGGGAACTCGCGCGGGTGGTGCGGCCCGGGGGCGTGCTCGCGCTGTTCCATCCGCTCGGCAGGGCGGCGCTCGCCGCCCGCCAGGGCCGCTCGATCACACCGGACGACCTGCGCGCGGAGCCGAATCTCCGTCCGCTGCTCGCCCGTTCGGGATGGCGCATGACCTCGTACGCCGACGAGGACGCCCGGTTCCTGGTGCTCGCCGTGCGCGAGGGCTGAGCTCCCGGGACGGGGGCCCGGGCCGGGGGGTGGGTCCCTCAGTCCGCGTGCCGCACCGGACAGCCGCGCAGTCCCGGGACGGGGCGGGTGCCCAGGTCCTCCAGCCGGTAGCCGTTCGGGTAGCCCTTGATCTCCCGGTTCTGCCGGGCGAAGTGCGGGGCGCCGCGGGGCGGCAGCAGACGGACGGCGCGTCCCCGCAGCCGTACCGCGCGGCGCACCCACACGCGCGTGGCGGGGCCGGGCGGGGTGTAGCGGAAGGCGCGCAGGAGGGGTTCGTCGAGCAGGGCGAGCGTGGCGGTGCGCAGCAGGGGGGCGAGCGGGCGCGGGTACCAGGAGGCCATGAGGTCGAGCGTGGCGTCCGAGACCCGCCGCGCGTCCTCGTCCCAGCCGAAGTGGGCTTCCTCGTAGGCGTCGAGGAAGGTCTCGAACTCCTCGTAGGACCCGGGGACGTCCTTGATGCCCATGTGCCGTCCGAGGGTCTGGTAGTGGACGGCGGCGGCGACGGTCTCGTGGCGCGACATCCTGCGCCACCCGTAGGCGTCGATCCAGCGCTTGGGCATCACGACGAACGTGCACAGGACGTAGCGCATGTCGTCGTCGGGGATGTCGTAGCTGCGGTGCATCCGGTTGATGCGGCGGATCGCGGTCCGGCCCCGGTCGCTGCCGAATCCGTGCTCGACGACGGCGTCCAGGAGCAGTGAGGTGTCGTCGTAGCGCTTCTGCGTGCGGTCCGTGAGCTCCGCCGTCTCGGCGAGCAGCCGGCCGATGCGGGGAACGGCGTAGGTGCGGTAGAGGGCCAGTTCGAGGGCCCGGGCGAAGTCCCAGGGGAACTCGTACGCCACGCTGAGCCGGTAGATCTCCGTGGCCTCCCGGTACGGGTCCATCCGCCGGATCCGCTCCAGCCGTTCGAAGCGCTTCACCACGCTGCCCCCTTCTGCCGACGGAGTTCCAACCCTACGTTGAACAGCAGGAGAGGAAAGACCGGCGAGGACAACGGCACAGGGGGAAGGTGAGCCGCATGTGGGGCAGGGTTCGCAGGGTCGGCGTCAGAGTGGCCGACGGCGTGCGCACGCGCCGGCGGGCCGGGCGGGCGGATCGCCCGCACAACCTGTTCGAGGCCGCCGCGGCCTACGTCTCGGCCTGCGCGGAGGACGATCAGGAGCGGATCGACGAGGCGGCCGGCTGGGTGTCGCCGGAGGCCCTGTCGTTCGGGGTGAACGAGCTGGCGTGCCGGGCCGTCATCGCGCTCGCGCGGGAGCGTGACGAGTCCCCGCGGACGGTCGCGCGTGCGCTGCTGGGGCTTCCGGCGGCCTGATCCCCGCGGCGGTGCGCGGCCGATCCGTCCCGTCCGGCCGGAAACCCGCAGCTCCGGGTGCGGCTGCGGGGTCGTGACAAGCGGCCGGGGGCGGCATAGGGTGCGCGCCGACGGACGAACCGATGGGGAGGCTGGGATGGCCGGGACGGATGAGGAAGCCGTCGCCGCCGACGATGCGCTCTACGTGCTCACGGCGGTGCTGCTGACGCCGGCGAAGTTCCCGAGCGTGCTGGGCGACGACTACCCGGAGGCGTGTGCGGCGCTCGGTCTCCCGCCGCTCGCCGACGGGTACGGGCTGGTGCTCGGGCAGGACGGCGAGGGGGCCCGGTGGACGGTCGTCGTCGACGACGTCTCGCTGGTCGCCGTCGCGATCGCGTCCTGGGACTGCGGCATGGAGCACGACCTGTCGCCGGACGAGCGGACGGTCGTGACCGCGCTGCCCGGCTGGCCCCTCGCGGTCGCCGTCACGGCGCCGAACGTGCCCGCGCCGCACGATCCCGGCCCCGACGTCGCGGACCGGCCCCCGCTGTCTCCGCCGGACACGAGCGTCTGGGGCCCCGCCCAGCGCCGCCTGGGCGCCGACGAGATCGCGCTGCAGTGGGCGATGTGGCGGGAGCAGGTCGACGACACGGCGTTCGCGGCGCCCGGCGGCTCGGGGGCGGCGGCCGGCGGCGCCGGGGTCTCCCCGGAGGGCGGCGCGGAGGACGGCGGGCGGGAAGGCGGCAGCGGCGGCCGGCGGCCGGTCCGCAGCGGCATCCGGCGCGTCCTGGCGGAGGCGCGCGCCTATGCCGACTCGCCACCGCCGCTCGGCCGGGTCCGCTCGTCCTTCGCGCCGGGCGGCGCGCGCATCCTGCGGGCCGACGGTCCCGGCTGGTCGCTGGTCGCCAGGACCGACGACATCGCGTTCGTCCTGCTGGACGACGAACCCGGTGAGGTGCTCCCGGTGGGCCGGGGGCCGGAGCTGCCGGGACTGCTCGAAGCACTCGACAGGATGGCCGTACGACCCCTCTGAGCCCTCCCGGTCCCGCCGGAGGGCCGCGGAAGGACTGTGGAAGGGCCGCGGAAGGGCGCGGAAGAGCTGCGGAAGGGCTACGGATGACGGAAGTCGGCATGTGGTGACCCCCTACGCGCAGGTGTCGTTCCATAGGGCCCCAACCCATCGATGACGGCGCGGTCGCACCTCACCATGGGGCAGCCCCGTACCCCTCTTCCGTCCGTCCTCCCGGAGGCCGTCATGCGTCCGTCCCGTGGTGTTCCGTTGCTCGCCGTCGCCCTCGCGGCGGCGGCCCTGACCGCCCCGTCCCCGGCCCGTGCGGCCGGGGACGGCCACTGCGCGCACCAGGAACGGGTGCGCGTGCCCGGCGCCGCCCATCAGCGCAGTGCCTGTCTGCCCGACCTGACCACCACGGGGCTGGCCGGCACCCCGTACACCGACATGGCCGACCAGGCGGGTCTGACCGCCGCGGCCACCCGGTCGCCGTCCGGGGTGCCCGGTGTGCAGATCGACGGCTACTTCCCGGACTCCTCCCGCTCCAACACCACCCACGGATGGCGGCACGACGCGCAGTTCGTCATCCGGTTGCCCGACCGCTGGAACGGCGGGCTGGTCGTCACCGGCGCGCCCGGCAACCGCAAGCAGTACGCGACGGACGAGGCGATCTCCGACCAGGTGCTGGCCCGGGGCTACGCGTACGCGGCGACCGACAAGGGCAACACCGGGGTCGACTTCTACCGTGACGGGACCCGGCCCGGTGACGCGGTCGCCGAGTGGAACGCCCGGACCACGCAACTCACCCGGGCGGCCCGGCGCGCGGTGGCGCAGCGCTACGGGCACGCCCCGCGCCGCACGTACGTCACCGGCATCTCCAACGGCGGTTACCTCACGCGCTGGCAGTTGGAGAACCACCCGGAGCTGTACGACGGCGGGGTGGACTGGGAGGGCACCCTGTGGGCGGCCGACGGGCACCACCCGCTCACCTCCCTGCCGGTGGCGGTGGCCCGGATGTCCGGCACGGCCGGGGACGAGGACATGTACGCGGCGGGCTTCGCACGCGGCTCCGAGTTCCTGTGGCCGTACCACGAGAAGGTCTACTGGGGAATCACGCAGAAGATCTACCGCGCCGAGTTCGACCCGGCCTACGACCCCGGATGCCCCGGCCCCTCCGCGGGGTCGACGACGGAGCAGGTCCTCGCACCGTGCGCCTCCGACGCCGCCTACGACTTCGCCTCGCGCCCCGACTCCGTGCACCGCGCCGTGGCCCGGGTGTCGCTGACCGGGCGCATCGGCCGGCCGCTGATCACCCTGCACGGCGATCTGGACGCGCTGCTGCCGAAAGCCACCGACTCCGATGTGTACGCGCGCATGATCGACACGGCCGGGCGGGGTGCGCTGCACCGCTACTACACGGTGCAAGGCGGCACGCACGCCGACGGGCTGTACGACACCCACCCGGACCGGCTGCGGCCGATCCTGCCCTGTCACCGGTCGGCGTTCGACGCCTTGGTGGCCTGGGTGGAACGCGGGGTCAGGCCCCCCGCGGACCGGACCGTCGAGCGGCCCGCGGAGGGTGACGTGGTCGACTCCTGCGCACTGGACGCCGGTGGGGCGGTGGCGCGGTAGCGCCTCAGCGGCCCAGCTCCTTGCGCGAGACGCGGCGCAGCCTGCGCCGCTGCGAGGGGTCCAGGGTGAGGTACGCGGCGGCCGGGACTCCCAGGATGATCAGAAGCGCGGCCCACCAGGGCAGCCAGATGAGCAGGACGAGCCCGGCCGCCACACCCCCCGCGGCGATCTTGGCGTTCTTCGACATGAGTGTCGCCTCCTTCGCGGCCACTGCCGCTCTCTGTCGTGAGAACGGGCCCGCGCTTTCGGCGGTTCCGGACCGCGACCCTGAGACGCCCCTGAGGTGCGCCCCCTAGGGTCTTCGGGAGGGCCCGCCGGGGCCTCCCTTGGAGGAGGGCTCACGACGACGCCTTCATGGTGACCCGTCTCACACCGCAGGCATACCCGGTCGACGCCGCTCATGCGGTACCCTCGGCGACTCCGACTTCAGTAGTCAAATTTGAGGACTTGTCATCGCTGAGCAGACCACTCCCCCGGCGTCCTCCTCCGTACACTCCCGGCTGGCCGGCTGTCCGGCCGTGTTCGTTCCCGGTGACCCCGCCCGCACCGGCCGGATCGCCTTCTGGCGGCCCGACGGTTCGGCTCCTCCCGTCGTGGACACGGCGTCGGCCGGCCGCCTGACCGTCGTCGTGCCCGGCGACGACGGGGTCGAGGCGGTGCGCGTGCCCGCCACCCTGGTGCCGGTGCCCGCCGCGCTCCCGCTCCTCACGCGTGCCCGGGCCGGCGGTGCGGGGCACCGCGCGGCACGGTTCTGGGGGGCCGCCGCCGTGCAGGCCCTGCACCTGGTGGCGCGCGGTCTGCTGCTGCCCGGCCTGTCCCCCGACGACCACGACGCCTGGCGCGTCGGCCCGCTCGACGCGCAGGACGTCGAGGCGGTCCGCCGGCTCGCCGCCGCCATGCCGCCGGAAGCACACGCCGCGCCGCTCGACGGCACCGGGCCGCCGCGCCTGCCCGACCCCGAACGGCTGCTGCGCGCCTTCCTCGACGCGGTCGCCGACGCCCTCCCCCGCTCCCCCGCCGCCCACCTGGTCACGGGCACCCCGGCCTTCGCGGTACCGGAACCGCAGCGACTGCCCGGGCTGCGGGCCTGGGCCGCCGACGTCGCCGCGGGCCACGACGCGGGCGTACGGCTCTCCCTGCGGATCGAGATGCGCGGGCCGGCGGACGCGGCGGACGACACGTCCGACGGCGCGGACGTGTCGTTCCGGGCCGTGCTCCAGATGCACGACGTGAGCGATCCCGCCCTCGTCGCGGACGCCGCCGAGGTGTGGGCCGGGGCCCCGGACACCGCCTTCGGCCCCCGCGCGCGGATGGACGCCCTGCTCGCGCTGCGACGCGCCGTCCGGGCCTGGGCCCCGCTCGCGCCCCTGTTGTCGGCGGCCGTGCCGGACGCGGTCGACCTCGCCGAGGAGGAGGTCGCCGAACTCCTCGGCGAGGGCACCCGGGCGCTGGCCGGCGCGGGCGTCGACGTGCACTGGCCCCGGGAGCCGGTCCGCGGACTCACCACCCGCGCGAGGATCGGGCCCGCGGACGACGGGCCGGAGCCCGGGAGGACCGGCCTCCCCGGAGGGCCGTCGTTCCTGTCCGCCGACGCGCTGCTCGCCTTCGACTGGTCGTTCGCCGTGGGCGACCGGCCCCTCACCCGCGAGGAACTGGACCGGCTCGCCGAGGCGAACCGCCCCCTGGTGCGGCTGCGCGACCGGTGGGTGCTGGTCGACCCCCGGGAAGTCCGGCGCGCCCGGGCGCGCCAGGACCACAAGATCGCACCGGTCGACGCGCTCGGCGCGGCCCTGACGGGCTCGGTGGAGGTCGACGGCAGCCTGATCGAGGTGCGCCCCACCGGGTGGCTGGCGGCGCTGCGGGACCGGCTCGCGGAGCCCGGCGCCCGGGAACCGGTCGCGCAGCCGGCCGCCCTCGCCGCCACGCTGCGGGACTACCAGCGGCGCGGCCTGGACTGGCTGGTCCGCATGACCTCCCTGGGCCTGGGCTGCTGCCTCGCCGACGACATGGGCCTGGGCAAGACCGTCACCCTCATCGCCCTGCACCTGCACCGGCAGACCGACCCCTCGTCGGCGGGGCCCACCCTCGTGGTCTGCCCGACCTCGCTGATGGGCAACTGGCAGCGGGAGATCGAGCGGTTCGCGCCCGGTACCCCGGTGCGTCGCTTCCACGGGGCGCGGCGCGCGCTGGAGGACCTGGCCGACGGCACGTTCGTGCTCACCACCTACGGCACCATGCGCAGGGACGCGCCCCGCCTCGCCGAGGTCGCCTGGGGGATGGCCGTCGCCGACGAGGCCCAGCACGTGAAGAACCCGTACTCGTCCACGGCCCGGCAGCTGCGTTCCATCGGCGCACGCGCGCGCGTGGCGCTCACCGGCACGCCGGTGGAGAACAACCTGTCGGAGCTGTGGGCGATCCTCGACTGGACGACGCCCGGGCTGCTGGGCCGGCTCGGCACCTTCCGCAGGCGGTACGCGGACGCCGTGGAGGGCGGACAGGACCCGGCCGCCGCGGACCGGCTGGCCCGGCTGGTACGGCCGTTCCTGCTGCGCCGCCGCAAGTCGGACCCGGGGATCGCACCCGAGCTGCCGCCGAAGACGGAGACCGACCACGCCGTGTCGCTCACCCCGGAACAGGCGGGGCTGTACGAGGCCGCGGTGCGCGAGGCGCTGGCCGCGATCGCCGGCGCGGACGGCATGGCCCGGCGCGGGCTGATCGTGAAGCTGCTGACCGGCCTGAAGCAGATCTGCAACCACCCGGCGCAGTTCCTCAAGGAGGAGCGGCCCGTGGTCGCCGGGCGGTCCGGGAAGCTGGAGCTGCTGGACGAACTCCTCGACACGGTCCTCACCGAACGGGCCGGCGTCCTGGTGTTCACGCAGTACGTGCGGATGGCCCGGCTCCTGGAACGGCACCTGGCGGCGCGGGGTGTGCCGGCGCAGTTCCTGCACGGCGGCACGCCGGTCGCCGAGCGCGAGGCGATGGTGCGCCGCTTCCAGGACGGCGAGGTCCCGGTCTTCCTCCTGTCGTTGAAGGCGGCGGGCACGGGGCTGAACCTCACCCGCGCGGAGCACGTCGTGCACTACGACCGCTGGTGGAACCCCGCCGTCGAGGCGCAGGCGACCGACCGCGCGTACCGCATCGGCCAGACCCGGCCCGTGCAGGTGCACCGGATCGTCGCCGAGGGGACGATCGAGGACCGCATCGCCGAGCTGCTGGTCCGCAAGCGGGAGCTGGCCGACGCGGTGCTGGGCTCCGGTGAGGCGGCGCTCACGGAGCTGACGGACAAGGAACTGGCGGATCTGGTCGAACTGCGAGGGGGACGGCGATGACCCGGTACCACGGTGACGGGGCCGACGTGGAGCACACCTTCGCCGCGCTGCCGCCCGCGCGGGGGCAGGGTTTCGCGCGGACGTGGTGGGGCCGGGCCTGGCTGACGGCGCTGGAGGGCACGGCGCTGGACTCCGGGCAGCTCAAGGCGGGCCGCGGGCTCGCGCGCGCGGGAGCGGTCGGCGCGGTGTCCGTGCGGCCCGGACGCGTCACGGCGGTCGTGAAGGACCGCGACGGAACGGCCCACCGGGCGGACGTCCTGCTGCAGGAGCTGTCCGCGGAGCAGTGGGACCGCTTCCTGGACATGACCGGCGAACGGGCCGGGCACGTCGCGGCGCTGCTCGACCGGGAGATGCCGGCGCACCTGGTGGAGGACGCGGAGTCGGCCGGGGTGGAACTGCTGCCGGGCCCGGGTGATCTGGAGCCGGAGTGCGGCTGCGGCGCCTGGGACCACTGCGGCCACACGGCGGCGCTCTGCTACCAGGTGGCCCGGTTGCTGGACCGGGACCCGTTCGTCCTGCTGCTGCTGCGGGGACGCGGTGAAGGCGCCCTGCTGGACGCGCTCCGGACGCGCGACGCGGCCTGCGCCGGCCGGCCCGCCCGGCCGGAGGGCGTGGACCCGGCCGAGGCGTACGCCGCCGGGGACATCCTGCCGTCGCTGCCCGGCCCTCCCGCGCTCCCCGCGGAACCGGGAATCCCGCCGTCGCTGGACACGGAGACGGCGCCGGCTGCCGGGAGCGATCCGTCCGCGCTGGAGTTCCTGGCCGCGCGGACCGCCGCGCGGGCCCACCGCCTGCTGGCGGAGGCGCTGCGGGAAGGGCACGAACGGCATCCCGTGGAGCCCGAGCCGACGGTGGCGGTGGACGCGGTACGGCTGGCCGCCGGGGAGCCCGCACGCGCGGTGTCCGAGCGGCTCGCCGAGGGGTCGGGGCGCGGCGGGGAGGGACTGGCCGTGGCCGTACGGGCCTGGCGGCAGGGCGGTGCGGCGGCACTGGCCGTGCTCGACGAGGAGTGGACGGTGCGGGGCGAGGACCTCGCACGCGCGCGGGCCGCCCTGGAGACGGCCTGGTCCGAGGACGAACGACCGGTGTTCCGGTCCCGGGCCAACCGCTGGACGGTGGTCGGCGCGCCCGTCCAGCTGCGCCTGGGCCGCGACGGCCGGTGGTGGCCGTACCGCGAGGAACGCGGCCGCTGGCTCCCGGCGGGCGGCCCCGCCCCGGATCCGGCGACGGCCCTCGCGACGGCGGAGCGCGCCGGCGGGGAGTAGGCGGACCGCGGGCGCGCCGGGTGCCGCGTTCGGTCAGGGCGGATCCACGTCCCCGAGGGACGGCAGGAGCGATTCGAGCCCGCTCGGCAGCTCGGTGGGGAAGCCGGACGGCAGTTCGGTCGGGAGACCGGACGGCAGCCGGCTCGGCAGACCGCTGGGCAACCCGGAGGGGAGGTCCAGCGACGGGCCGGGCAGGCCGTCCGTGGCCGTGCCGCTCTCGGCGGGCTCCTTCTCCGGGTCGTCGTCACCCGACGCCGTCAGCACGACGAGCAAGACGGCGACGACGGCCGCGATCACGGTGAGCAGGACGAACAGGACCCTGCGCCCGCCGGGACCGCGCCCCGGGTCGCCCCGGTCGCCGGGCGGCCGGGGCGGCGGCGCACCGCCGTGGGAGGGCGGTCCGAAGCGGCCGCCCGGAGGCGGCGGTGTGTCACCCGGCGGGCCGGGCGGCGGCTGGGGCGGTACGGGTGGCGTGGCCATACGCGCCATGGTCGCCGCGGATCCCGGCCCGGCGCGAGGACGCCGCGGGGAACTTGATACGGAGTCAGGGCACGGGCGCCATGACTCCGGCGTACTCCGCGCGGAGGCACGCCCGTACGGCGTCGGCACGCGCGGGGCGCGGACATGGCACCGGCGCGCGCCGAACGGGGCCGTGACCAGGCGCGTCCCGCACGCCGGGCCGGGCCGTGACCGGGCCCACCGCGCGCCGGGCGGGTGGACGGACGCGCCCCGCGCCGAGCGGGCACGGACGGCAGCCCGCCACGGGCGGTACCGCGCGAGGGGCGCGGTCGCCGGTGCGACCGCGCCCCTCGCGTCCGGAGCTCAGCCCCGGGCCCCCAGCAGGTGGTCCATCGCCAGCTGGTCGAGGCGCTCGAAGGCCATGCCGCGCGCGGCGGCGGCGTCGACGTCGAAGTCCTCGAACGCCGACCGGTCGTCGAGCAGGGCCTGGAGGCCGTCGGCCGCGGTGGGCTCGGCCAGCTGGTCCAGACGGGCCGCGCGCAGCGCCTCCTGCACCTCCGGGTCCGCGCGGAAGGCCGCCGCGCGCTCCTTGAGGATCAGGTAGTTGCGCATGCAGCCGGCCGCCGAGGCCCACACGCCGTCGAGGTCCTCGGTCCGCGGCGGCTTGAAGTCGAAGTGCCGCGGGCCCTCGTACCCGGCCGACTCCAGCAGGTCCACCAGCCAGAACGCGGCCCGCAGGTCGCCCGCGCCGAAGCGGAGGTCCTGGTCGTACTTGATGCCGGACTGGCCGTTGAGGTCGATGTGGAACAGCTTGCCCGCCCACAGCGCCTGCGCGATGCCGTGCGGGAAGTTCAGCCCGGCCATCTGCTCGTGGCCGACCTCCGGGTTGACGCCGTACAGCTCCGGGCGCTCCAGGCGCTCGATGAACGCCAGGGCGTGGCCGATGGTGGGCAGCAGGATGTCGCCGCGCGGCTCGTTCGGCTTGGGCTCGATGGCGAAGCGGATGTCGTAGCCCTGGGCGGTGACGTACTCGCCGAGCAGGTCGAAGGCCTCCTTCATGCGGTCGAGGGCGACCCGCACGTCCTTGGCGCCGCCGGACTCGGCGCCCTCCCGGCCGCCCCAGGCCACGTAGGTCTGCGCGCCGAGCTCGACCGCGAGGTCGATGTTGCGGATGGTCTTGCGCAGCGCGTAGCGGCGCACGTCGCGGTCGTTGGCGGTGAAGCCGCCGTCCTTGAACACCGGGTGGGTGAACAGGTTGGTGGTGGCCATCGGCACCTTCATGCCGGTGTCGTCCAGCGCCTGGCGGAACCGCTTGACGTGCTCCTCCCGCTCGCTGTCGCTCGAGCCGAAGGGGATGAGGTCGTCGTCGTGGAAGGTGACGCCGTAGGCGCCCAGCTCGGCCAGGCGGCGCACCGACTCGACCGGGTCGAGGGCGCGCCGGGTGGCGTCGCCGAAGGGGTCCCGTCCCTGCCAGCCGACGGTCCACAGTCCGAAGGTGAACCTGTCCTCGGGGGTGGGCTGGTAGCTCATGCCGCGGCTCCTTGCTCGCTGAGACTATTTCGTCATGGCGGTTTACAAATTAGTATGCAGGAACATTTCTGGGAAGAGACTCACCCCGCTGAGCCGCGGAAGAGGGAGAGACCGATGTCAGCAGCCGAGGGCCCGCTCGTCGTCGGCGTGGACACGTCCACGCAGTCCACCAAGGCACTGGTCGTCGACGTGGCCACCGGCCGGGTCGTCGCGAGCGGCCAGGCCCCTCACACGGTGACCTCCGGGGCGGGCCGGGAGAGCGACCCGCGCCAGTGGTGGGACGCCCTGCGCGAGGCGCTGCGCCAGTGCGGCGAGGCGGCGCACGAGGCCGCCGCCGTGTCGATCGGCGGGCAGCAGCACGGCCTGGTCACCCTGGACGAGCACGGCGAGCCGGTCCGTCCGGCGCTGCTGTGGAACGACGTGCGGTCCGCGCCGCAGGGCCGCCGGCTGATCGAGGAGCTGGGCGGCGCGAAGTTCTGGGCCGAGCGCACCGGAAGCGTGCCCGCGGCCTCCTTCACGGTCACCAAGTGGGCGTGGCTGGCGGAGCACGAGCCGGAGGCGGTCCGCGCCACCAAGGCCGTCCGGCTCCCCCACGACTACCTCACCGAGCGGCTCACCGGCCAGGGCACGACCGACCGCGGCGACGCCTCCGGCACCGGCTGGTGGGCCTCCGCGACCGAGGCCTACGACGAGGAGATCCTCGCGCACGTGGGGCTCGACCCGGCACTGCTGCCCCGTGTCGTGCGGCCCGGCGAGGTGGCCGGGACCGTGCGCGACGGCCACGACCTGCCGTTCTCCAAGGGCACCCTGGTGGCGTGCGGCACCGGCGACAACGCCGCCGCCGCGCTGGGCCTCGGGATACGCCCCGGCACGCCGGTGATGAGCCTCGGCACCTCGGGCACCGTGTACGCCGTGTCGCGCCGCAGGCCGGCGGACCCGACCGGCACCGTGGCGGGCTTCGCCGACGCGCGCGGCGACTGGCTGCCGCTGGCCTGCACGCTCAACTGCACGCTCGCCGTGGACCGGGTGGCGAGCCTGCTGGGCCTGGACCGCGAGGCCGTCGAGGCCGGTCCCGGCGTCACGCTGCTGCCCTTCCTGGACGGCGAGCGCACCCCGAACCTCCCCCACTCCTCCGGCCTGCTGCACGGGCTGCGCCACGACACGACCGGCGGCCAGCTGCTCCAGGCCGCCTACGACGGCGCCGTGTACTCCCTGCTCGGCGCGCTGGACCTGGTGCTCGGCGAGGACGACGAGGACGCCGATCCGTCGTCGCCCCTGCTGCTGATCGGCGGCGGCGCCCGGGGCACGGCCTGGCAGCAGACCGTACGGCGGCTGTCGGGACGGCCCGTGCAGGTGCCCGAGGCCAGGGAACTCGTCGCGCTGGGTGCGGCGGCGCAGGCGGCCGGGCTGCTCACCGGGGAGGACCCGGCCGCGGTCGCCCGGCGGTGGAACACGGCGGCGGGCCCGGTGCTGGAGGCGGTGGAGCGGGACGAGGAGACGCTGGCCAGGATCGCCGGGGTACTCTCCGACGCGGCCCCGCTGCTGGAGCGCGCCCCCGAGGCCGTGTGACGCGCGGACCGCGGACACCGCCCCCGAAGGCACCGTGCCGACGGCAGGGACCGACGGCACGGGACGACGACGCAGAGACCGAGGACTGACGGAGGAATGAGCACACCGCTGCACGAGGCCGGCCCGGCCGGTCCGGGGCGCGCACTGCCCGACACCCAGCAGGGCATGCGCCGCCGCAACCTCTCGCGGGTGCTGCACACCGTCAGCGCCGAGGGACCGCTGTCCCGGGCCGCCGTCGCCTCGCGCATCGGGCTGACCCGCGCGGCGGTCTCCACCCTGGTCGACGAGCTCATCCGCTCGGGGCTGCTGGAGGAACTGGGCCCCGAGCGCCCCGGACGCGTGGGCCGTCCCGGCTCGGCGCTCGCCGTCAGCGGGCGCGGCCCCGCGGGGATCGGCGCCGAGGTCGGCGTCGACCACCTCGCGGTCTGCGCGGTCGACCTGCGCGGACGCGTCCGCTCGCGGGCGGTGCGGCAGGTGGCGAACCGGGACCGCTCCCCCGAGTCGGTGCTCGGGGACCTCACCGGGCTGGTCCGCCGGGTCGTCGCCGAGGCGGAGGCCGAGGGCCTGTGGCCGGCGGGGCTCGCCGTGGCCGTGCCCGGTCTGGTCGCGCGCGACGCCCGGACCGTCGTACGCGCCCCGAACCTCGGCTGGCACGACACCGACCTCGGCGAACTGCTGCCGGTCCGGTTCCCGCTCACCGTGGCCAACGAGGCCAACTTCGGCGCGCTCGCCGAACTCTGGCTCGGCGAGGGGACCTTGCGGGACTTCCTCCACGTGTCGGCCGAGATCGGCATCGGTGCCGCGGTGGTCGTGGACGGGCGGCTGCTGCGCGGGAACCGTGGTTTCGCGGGCGAGTTGGGCCATGTGCCGGTACGGCCCGAGGGACCGCGGTGCGCGTGCGGCGGACGCGGCTGCCTGGAGCAGTACGCCGGCGAGGAGGCGGTGCTGCGCGCGGCCGGCCTGGAGCCGGGCGAGGACCGCGTCGGCGTGCTCGCGGGCCGCGCCGAGCAGGGCGACGCGGACGTACGGCGCGCCCTGCACGACGCGGGAACGGCGCTCGGCATCGCCCTGACCGGGGCGGTCAATCTGCTGGACCCCGAGGGCGTCGTGCTGGGCGGCGCGCTGTCCGGGCTCGCGCCCTGGCTGCTGCCGTCGCTGCGGTCCGAGCTGGCCCGCCGTACGGCGGGACCGGTCTGTCCCGTCTCCGTGTCCGCGCTGGGTCCCGAGGGACCGCTGCTGGGCGCGGCGCACTCGGTGGTGCGGGGGGTCCTGGACGATCCGGCGGCCGTCGCCGGGCGGACCTGAGACGGCCGGCCGCCCATGGGCGCCGGGGAGCGGGGCGGCCGCCGCCGTCAGCCCCGCCCGGTCCTCTCCCCGGGTTCCCCGCGGCCGGGCACGGGGACGGGGACGCCGTGCCGGGTCACGGGGTCGCACGAGGCCCTCGCCCGCCGCGGCGTGACCGCGGCCGGCGGCCCCGGTACTTCACCTCTCGATTACGAATCGCTCAACTCCTGGTTTCCGCACGGTGAGCAGGCGACGATGAGCGCATGACACCGGCGCAGCGAGCCATGGAACGGCTGGGGACATGGCCCGATCTCACGGTCTGTCCGGCGGGTTGCGGTACGGGGCAGGCGCTCCGCACCAGCCGTGACGAGATCGTCCACTTCCACTCCGCCCGGGACGTGGACCTCCACCTCACCCAGCGCGCCATCCAGCGCTTCCACTACGACCTGGGCGGGTCGAGCGCGATACAACTGGTCCCGGGTTCGTGCTGGGTGACGGTGCACCTGGACTGCACCACGGACGTCGACCTGCTGCTGAGCCTGGTGAGCGTCGCCCTCAAGGCCCACCAGGCCCGGCCCCGCTCCGCCGGATCGACGGCGGCCGGGTGCAACTTCCACCGGGTCACCGTGCTGCCGCGCGACCCGGTGACCGACCGCTGAGCCGCCCGCCCGGCCTTCCGGGACCGGTCCTCCGGGAGCGGCCCCCGGGACCGTCCCGCCGGCCTCACGGCCGCAGACTGCCGACGATGTCCGCGGTCGCCGTGAGGCCGCTGTGGATGGTGGGGGCGATGCTGGTGCTGGCCAGGTAGAAGCCGAGCAGCAGGCAGACCAGGGCATGGGAGATCTTCAGCCCGCCGTTGCGCAGGAAGATCACCGCCAGGACCGAGAGCAGCAGCACCACAGAGATGGAAACGGCCATCGTCAACCTCCTCCGCCACGTCCGCTTCGCGGCGTTCGGCCGCAAGTGTGGCGTAGCGGAGGGTTCGTCCGGGCGGCTGACCTGTCCTCCGAACGTGTGGTGTCACGCCCTCCGGTGGGCGTCGAGGAAGGATTCCAGCCCTGCGAGGTCGTCGGTGTTGAGGAAGTCGACGTCCGCGGCGACCAGTTCGCCCCACAGCGCGTCCCGCGCGGGCCCCGGGAGGTCCGGGGTGGCCCAGAACCGCACCTTCTGACCGCGGGCGTGGGCGGTGCCCACGAGGTCCCGCAGCTTGCGGCGCTCGGCGTCGGGGAACGCGCCGACGCCCCGCCAGGTGAAGTTGAGCGTCCAGTTGTCGCTGATCAGCGGGATGAAGGAGGACCGCGCCGGGCCGCCGAGGTCGGCGAGCCGGCCGTCGTAGAAGGCGCGGCGCACCCGCTGGGCCTCCATGGGGCCGCGGGCCGCGCGGTCGCCGGAGACGACGGCGGTGACCGGTCCGGGCAGGACCCGGCCGTGCGCGTAGGTGGTGAACAGGTGCCGGTAGCGGCGCAGCCGGCGGTCGAGTTCGAGGTAGGTGGACGAGCCCTCGGTCTTGAGGTCGACGAGGAGCTGGAGCGGTCCCCGGTGACCCCGGTACACGGAGCCGCGGTTGGCCCGGACGCGGGCGGCGAGCGGTTCGAGGTAGAGGGATTCGAGGGTGCGGGACGGGTCGAGGTCCTCGGGGTCGTGCGCGACGAGGAGTCGGCCGCCGACCAGGAAGACGTCCGCCTCGACGCTGCCGAAGCGGTGGTCGAGGGCGTCGAGGAGGGGGCGCGGGTGCTCGTAGTCGTTGTGGGCGTGGGCGCGCCACAACGGACGCGGGTGGGGTCCGCGTTCGCCGGCCGGTGCCCGGGTCGCGGGCAGCGCGACCGAGCCGGCGAGGGCGGTGCCGAGGGTGGTGAGGGCTCTGCGACGGGTGGTGAGGGCCATGCTCTGCCTCCCTGGTGGGGCCGTACGGGAACGGTGGGGTACCGCCCGGTCGGGCGAATGCGGGACTGGAGGAGAGTATGAGGTCCGTGTGAGGCCAAGAAGCAGTGCCGTGCGGGGAGTTGGCCGATCCGCCGTCGCGCGTTCACCTCACCCGCGCGGGGCGCACGGAAAAGCCCGCCCCACGAGGGACGGGCTTCTCCCGCTGTTCGGCCGGACGGGTCAGGGCGCTCGCAGGTCGACCAGCTCGGCCAGCGCCTCCCGGTGGGCGCCCGCCGTGCCGTAGGCGATCGAGTCGGCCTTGGCGCGCTTCAGGTAGAGGTGCACCGGGTGCTCCCAGGTCATGCCGATGCCGCCGTGCAGCTGCAGCGCCTCCTCGGCGGCCCGGACCGCGACGGGGGCCGCGTAGGCCTGGGCGACGGCGGCCGCCACGTCGGCGTCCTCCCCGGTGGACAGCGCGTCCGCGGCGCCCCGGGCGGCGGCCCGGAGGCTGACGACCTCCAGCCACAGCTGGGCCAGCCGGTGCTTGAGCGCCTGGAACCCGCCGACGGGGCGGTTGAACTGCTTGCGGTCCTTCAGGTAACGGACGGTCTCCGTCAGCGACCAGTCGGCGAGTCCGAGCTGCTCCGAGGCGAGCAGTCCGGCCCCGGCCCGCAGGGCGCGGCGCACGGCGGGTCCGGCGTCGCCCAGCCGGCGGCCCCGGGCGCCGTCGAGGGTGACCTCGGCGACCGGCCTGGTGAGGTCCAGGGACGTCTGCGGGGTGAGGGTGACCGCGTCGGCCTCCACCGCGTACAGCCCGCCGTCGTCCGCCGGCACGAGCAGCACATCGGCGACCGCGGCGTCCGCGATGCCGGACAGCCGGCCGTGCAGCGCACCGCCCTCCAGGCGCGCGGTGGCGAAGGCGGCGCCGGGCGCGGTGTGCAGCCCGACGGCGAGGGCGCCGATCCTGCGCCCGGACGCCAGCCCGGCGAGCGGCTCGTCGCCGTCCGCGCAGGCGAGCAGGGCTTCGGTCGCCACGACCGCGCTGGTCAGGTACGGCACGGGAGCGACGGCGCGCCCCAGCTCCTCGAGGACCACGGCGGCTTCGCGGTGGGTGGCGCCCTGGCCGCCCCGTTCCTCCGGCACCAGCAGACCCGCGAGGCCCATGCCGTCGGCGAGCGCCTTCCACAGGGACGGGTCGTGCGGGGAGGCCGACTCGACGCGGGCGAGCACCCCCGCCGCGTCGCAGTGGTCGGTGAGCAGGTCCCGGACGGCGGCGCGCAGCGCCTCCTCCTCCTCCGAGTACAGCAGGTCGGGCTGGGTGCTCATCGGGCCAGGTCCTTCCACGCGACGTCCTTGTCGGTGCGCGGCTCGGCCGGCAGGCCCAGGACGCGCTCGGCGACGATGTTCAGCAGGACCTCGCTGGTCCCGCCCTCGATGCTGTTGCCCTTGGAACGGAGGTAGCGGTAACCGGCGTCGCGGCCGGTGAAGTCGACCAGCTCCGGACGGCGCATGGTCCAGTCGTCGTACAACAGGCCCTCTTCGCCGCGGAGTTCCACCTCCAGTCCGCTGATCTCCTGGTTGAGGCGGGCGAAGGCGAGCTTCATGCCGGCGCCCTCGGGGCCGGGCTGGCCGGCGACGAGCTGCTGGCGCAGGCGTTCGCCGGTGAGGCGGGCGACCTCGGCCTCGACCCACAGCTTCAGCAGCCGCTGGTGCAGGTCGTGGGTGCGCAGTTCGGGGCGTTCGCGCCAGGTCTTCGAGACCGGGCCGATCATGCCGCCCTCACGGGGCAGCCGCATGCCGCCGATGGCGACGCGCTCGTTGTTCAGCGTGGTCTGCGCGACCCGCCAGCCGTCGCCGACCTCGCCGAGGCGGCGGGAGTCGGGGATGCGGACGTCGGTGAGGAACACCTCGTTGAACTCGGCCTCACCGGTGATCTGGCGCAGCGGCCGCACCTCGACACCGGGGTCGGTCATGTCGCAGAGGAAGTAGGTGATGCCCCGGTGCTTGGGGACGTCCGGATCGGTGCGGGCGATGAGGATGGCCCAGCGGGCGAGGTGGGCGCTGGACGTCCACACCTTCTGCCCGTTGACCACCCAGTCGCCCCCGTCCCCGCCCTCCCGGACGGCGCGCGTGCCGAGCGCGGCCAGGTCGGACCCGGCGCCCGGCTCGCTGAACAGCTGGCACCAGACCTCCTCACCGGTCCACAGCGGCTTGAGGAAGCGCCGCTTCTGCTCCTCCGTGCCGTACTGCAGGATCGTCGGCGCGGCCATGCCCAGGCCGATGCCGATGCGCCGCGGGTCGTTGTCGGGAGCCCCGGCGGCTTCCAGCTCGGCGTCCACGACGGCCTGGAGGGAGCGCGGGACGCCGAGCCCGCCGAGCCCCTCGGGGAAGTGCACCCAGGCGAGTCCGGCGTCGAAGCGGGCGCGCAGGAAGTCCAGGCGCCCGGTGCCGGCGGGCGGGTGCGCGGCCAGCAACTCCCTCGTGCGGCGGCGCAGTTCGGCGGCGTCGGTCATGCGGCGGCTCCGTTCGCGAGGGCGGGCAGCACGGCGACGCGTCCGGTGGTGACACCGTCGGCGACCCGCTGGACGGCGGTCGCGGCACCGTCGAGCGGGACGCGCTCGCTCACCAGCGGCCGGATCGCCCCCCGGGCGGCCAGCTCGGTGAGCCGCTCGTGGCAGTGCTGGACCAGCTTCGGGTTCTTGGTGTTGTACAGGCCCCAGTGCAGGCCGAGGATCGAGTAGTTCTTCACCAGGGCGTGGTTCAGCGCCGGAGTGGGGATCGAACCGCTGGCGAAGCCGACCACGACGATCCGGCCCTCGAAGGCGACGGCCTTGGCGGACTGGGCGTAGGCCTGGCCCCCGACGGGGTCGTAGATCACGTCGGCGCCCCGGCCCGCGGTGGCCTCCTTGACGGCGGCGACGACGTCCTGCTCGCGCCGGTCGATCACCAGGTCGCAGCCCAGTTCGCGGGCGGCGGCCGCCTTCCCGGCGCCGCCGACGACCCCGATGACCGTGGCGCCGGCCGCCTTGCCGAGCTGCACGGCCGCGCTGCCGACCCCTCCGGCGGCGGCGTGGACGAGCAGGGTCTCGCCGGCCTCGAGACCGGCCCGGCGGTGCAGGCCGAACCAGCCGGTCTGGTAGCCGATGTGCAGGGCGGCGGCCTCGGCGTCGTCCAGTGCGTCCGGGGCGGGCAGCAGCGCGGCGGCGTCGGCGACGGCGTACTCGGCGAAACCGCCGTGCGGCAGCGCGGGATTGGCGATCACGCGGCGCCCGTCCTCGGTCTCGCCGCAGATCTCCACGCCCGGGGTGAACGGCAGCGGCGGCCTGACCTGGTACTGCCCCCGGCACATCAGCGCGTCCGGGAAGTTGATGTTGGCGGCGCGCACCTTCAGCAGGACCTGCCCCTCACCGGGCGTCGGTCGCGCCACGTCCGCGAGGCGCATCACCTCGCCCGGCTCGCCGAGCTCGTGCACTTGCCATGCCTGCATGGGGGGCCTCCACGGGGCTTGTGGACGTCGGGTTCACCCGGACCGGGTCCACCGCATACTAAGCGGTCGCTTGCCCTCAGGGAACAGTCTCGTGCGTCACGCCTGCCTGGGCCGCGCCCGTACGTGCATCCGCTCCCCCTGCGGACCGAACAGACTGAGGAACTCCACCGGCCCCTCCCCCGTCGACCCGAACCAGTGCGGCACGCGCGTGTCGAACTCGGCCGCCTCGCCCGCCGTCAGCACGACGTCGTGCTCGCCCAGCACCAGCCGGAGCCTCCCGGACAGCACGTACAGCCACTCGTAGCCCTCGTGGGTACGGGGTTCGGGCTCGAGCCTGCGCCGCGGTTCGAGCACTTTGTAGGCCTGGAGCCCGCCGGGCTGCCGGGTGAGCGGCCAGTGGGTGCGTCCGCCCCACACGATCGGCTTGGAGCGGACGCGCGGGTCACCGACCGGCGGGGCGCCGACCAGTTCGTCCAGCGGCACCTGGTGGGCCTGCGCGATCGGCAGCAGCAGCTCCAGACTGGGTTTGCGCAGTCCGGACTCCAGCCGCGACAGGGTGCTGACGGAGATGCCGGTCGCCTCGGACAGCGCGGCGAGGGTCACCTCCCGCTCCTTCCTGATCCGCCGCAGCCGGGGGCCCACCTCCGCGAGGACGTCGTCCGTGCTCGTGTTGGAATCGGTCATGCCGCTATTGCAGGATCGGCAAAGCCGTTTGTCAATCCCGCGGTCCCCGGGCGATCGTCGTCGTGGAGGTGGTCGTCATGAACGAGACGAACGAGACGTACGGCGACGAGACGGACGAGACGTACGACGGTACGCACGGCGACGAGGTCCACGACGTGGTCGTCGTCGGCGGCGGGGCGGCGGGACTGTCCGCCGCCCTGGTGCTGGGCCGGGCCCGGCGCCGGACGCTGGTCGTGGACGCGGGCGAGCCGCGCAACGCGCCCTCGGCCCACATGCAGGGCTATCTGTCCCGGGACGGGATGGCACCGGCCGAGTTCCTGGCGGCCGGGCGGGAGGAGATCGCGCGCTACGGCGTCGGGCTCGTCCGCGACCGGGTCACGGACGTGACCCGGGACGAGGACTTCACCGTCGTCCTCGGCTCGGGGCGGACCGTGCGGGCCCGCCGGCTGGTCGTCGCCACCGGGCTGAAGGACGAGCTGCCCGCGGTGCCCGGGGTCGCCGAGCGGTTCGGACGGGACGTGCTGCACTGCCCGTTCTGCCACGGCTGGGAGGTGCGCGACGAGCCGTTCGGCGTGCTCGCGTCCGGTGCGGCGAGCGTGCACCAGGCGCTGATGGTGTCGCAGTGGTCCAAGGACGTCACCTTCTTCCTGCACCGGGTCGCCGAGGAGGAACTGTCCGACCAGGACCTGCGGCGGCTGGCCGCCGCCGGGGTCGACGTGGTGCCCGGTGAGGTCGCGGAGCTGCTGGTCGAGGACGACCGCCTCACCGGGGTCCGCCTCGCCGACGGCTCCGCGCACGCCCGCTCCGTGCTCTACGTCGGGCCGCGCCCCGTGCCGCGGACCGGCCTGCTCCAGCGGCTCGGCGCCGAGATGGACGAGACCCCGTTCGGCACGTACCCGGTCGTCGACCCGACCGGCCTGACCACGGTGCCCGGCGTCTGGGCGGCGGGCAACGCGATCGGCTTCGCCGAACAGGTCGTCCACGCGGCGAGCGGCGGCTACCGCGCGGCGGCCGCGATCGTCGGGGACCTGCTCATGGCCGACCTGGACGCCGCGGTGACCGGGTGACTCCCGAACGGCCGGGTGTGAAGGGCGCGGCCGCGTAGCACTCTGACTGCATGCTGCTGTCCCGTCTCGCCCGTGTGTCCCAGGAAGTCGCCGCCACCTCCGCGCGGTCCCGGAAGATCGCCCTGCTCGCCGAGCTGTTCCGGGACGCCGAGGCGGACGACGTGCCGATCGTCATCCCGTATCTGGCGGGGCGGCTGCCGCAGGGCCGGCTCGGCGTCGGCTGGAAGGCGCTGAGCCGCCCGGTCGCCCCCGCCGCCGAGCCGGCCCTGACCGTCCGCGAGGTCGACGCCCTGCTCAGCCGGCTGGGCGAGGTGTCCGGCCCCGGGTCGCAGGCCGAGCGGGCCCGGCTGGTCGGGGAGTTGATGGGGGCGGCCACCGGCGACGAGCAGCGGTTCCTGTCCGGTCTGCTCACCGGGGAGGTCCGGCAGGGCGCCCTGGACGCGGTCGCCGTGGAGGGGCTGGCGCAGGCGACGGGGGCGCCGTCGGCGGACGTGCGGCGCGCGGTGATGCTCGCGGGTTCCCTGCAGACGGTGGCCGGGGCGCTGCTGGCGGACGGCCCCGCCGCGCTGGAGCGGTTCCGTCTCACCGTCGGCCGCCCGGTGCTGCCGATGCTGGCCCACAGCGCCTCCTCGGTCGCCGAGGCGGTCGAGAAGCTCGGTGCCTGCGCGGTCGAGGAGAAGCTGGACGGCATCCGGGTCCAGGTCCACCGTGACGGGGACACCGTCCGCGTGCACACCCGGACCCTCGACGACATCACCGACCGGCTGCCGGAAGTGACCGCGGCGGCACGGGAGTTGCGGGGCGAGCGCTTCATCCTCGACGGGGAGGTCATCTCCTTCGGCGAGGACGGGCGCCCCCGCTCGTTCCAGGAGACGGCCGGGCGGGTCGGCTCCCGGGTGGACGTGGCGACGGCCGCCCGCGAGGTCCCCGTCTCGCCCGTCTTCTTCGACGCGCTGTCCGTCGACGGCCGCGACCTGCTGGACCTGCCGTTCGCCGAGCGGCACGCGGAGCTGGCCCGGCTGGTCCCGGAACCCATGCGGGTGCGGCGCACCGCGGTGCCGGGTCCCGGGGACCTGGGCGCGGCGGAGGAGTTCCTCGCCGAGACCCTGGCGCGCGGCCACGAGGGAGTCGTGGTCAAGGGCCTGGACGCCCCCTACAGCGCGGGCCGGCGCGGCGCGTCCTGGCTCAAGGTCAAGCCCGTCCACACGCTCGACCTGGTGGTGCTGGCCGCCGAGTGGGGCCACGGCCGGCGCACCGGGAAGCTCTCCAACCTGCACCTGGGCGCCCGCACCGCCGACGGTGGTTTCGCCATGCTCGGCAAGACGTTCAAGGGGATGACCGACGCGATGCTGGCCTGGCAGACCGAGCGGCTGCGGGAGCTGGCCGTCGACGAGAGCGGGTACGTCGTCACCGTGCGCCCCGAGCTGGTCGTGGAGATCGCCTACGACGGCCTCCAGCGCTCCCCCCGTTATCCGGCCGGCGTCACCCTCCGCTTCGCCCGCGTGGTCCGCTACCGCGAGGACAAGCGCCCCGAGGAGGCCGACACGGTCGAGGCACTGCTCGCCGCGCATCCGGGGGTACGGCCGTGAGGGGCGCCCGGAGCGCCGGCCTGCTGCTGTTCCGGCGCACCGACCGGGGCCCGGAGGTGCTGCTCGGTCACATGGGCGGCCCGTTCTTCGCGCGGCGGGACGCCGGGGCGTGGACCGTGCCCAAGGGCGAGTACGACCCCGCCGAACCGGCCCGGGAGGCGGCGCGCCGGGAGTTCCGGGAGGAGCTGGGGCTGGAGCCGCCGGACGGGGAGGCGGTCCCGCTCGGGGAGGTCCGGCAGTCGGGCGGCAAGGTCGTCACGGTCTGGGCGGTCGAGGCCGACCTGGACCCGGCGGCGGTCGTCCCCGGCACGTTCACGATGGAGTGGCCGCCGGGGTCGGGGCGGACCGGGGAGTTCCCGGAGCTCGACCGGGTGGAGTGGTTCACCCTGGAGCGGGCCCGGGAGGTGATCGTCACCGCGCAGGCGGCGTTTCTCGACCGCCTGGCGGAGCACTCGTCCTGAGGAGCCCTCCCGCGTTGCGCCGCCCACCGCCGCGCGGGAAGGTCGAAGGCACAGCCCGTCCCAGGGAGGTCAGCGATGCACATCGCAACGGTGAATCCGGCGAACGGCGAGACGGTCAAGACGTACCACCCCATGGACGAGGACGAGATCGAGCGCCGACTCCAGCTCGCGGAGGCCACGTTCCGCACGTACCGGACGACGGCCTTCGACGAGCGCGCCCGCCTGCTGCACCGGGCCGCCGACCTCCTCCAGGAGGACCGGGACGACATCGCCCGGGTGATCACCACGGAGATGGGCAAGCCGGTCAAGCAGGCCCGCGCGGAGGCCGCCAAGTGCGCCAAGGCGATGCACTGGTACGCCGATCACGCGGCGCGGCTCCTCGCCGACGAGGAACCGGACGCCTCCGACGTGAAGGACTCCGGCGCCTCCCGGGTCCTGGTGCGCTACCGGCCGCTCGGCCCGGTGCTCGCCGTGATGCCGTGGAACTTCCCGCTGTGGCAGGTGGTCCGGTTCGCCGCGCCCGCGCTGATGGCGGGCAACGTGGGCCTGCTCAAGCACGCCTCGAACGTGCCGCAGACCGCCCTGTACCTGGAGGACCTGTTCCACCGGGCGGGCTTCACCGAGGGCTGCTTCCAGACCCTGCTCATCGGCTCCGCCGCGGTAGACGACGTCCTGCGGGACGAGCGGGTGAGGGCGGCCACCCTCACCGGCAGCGAGCCGGCGGGACGCGCGGTCGCCTCGACCGCCGGGGAGATGATCAAGAAGACGGTGCTGGAGCTGGGCGGCAGCGACCCGTTCGTGGTCATGCCGTCCGCCGACCTGGACCGGGCCGCCGAGGTCGCCGTGACCGCGCGGGTCCAGAACACCGGGCAGTCCTGCATCGCCGCCAAGCGGTTCATCGTGCACACGGACGTCCACGACGCCTTCGCCGAGCGCTTCGTCGCCGGCATGAGGGCGCTGAGGGTCGGCGACCCGATGGACGAGGAGACGGACGTCGGCCCGCTCTCCAGCGAGCAGGGCCGCAAGGACCTGGAGGAACTGGTCGACGACGCCGTCCGCGCGGGCGCCACCGTGCTGTGCGGCGGCGAGCGCCCCGACGGACCCGGGTGGTTCTACCCGCCGACCGTGCTCACCGGGATCAGCCGGGAGATGCGCATCCACCGGGAGGAGGCCTTCGGCCCGGTCGCCACGCTGTACCGGGCGGCCGACCTGGACGAGGCCGTGCTGATCGCCAACGACACGGACTTCGGCCTGAGTTCCAACGTCTGGACGCGCGACGAGGCCGAGGCCGACCGGTTCGTCCGGGACCTGGAGGCGGGCAGCGTGTACGTGAACGGCATGACGGCGTCCCATCCGGCGTTCCCGTTCGGCGGGGTCAAGCGGTCCGGGTACGGGCGTGAGCTGTCCGGGCACGGAATCCGCGAGTTCTGCAACATCACCACGGTTTGGCACGGTGCGTGAGGCTTCCACGGCTACGATCCCGACTGTGAACCGCGAAGTGACTCTGCCTCTGATCGTCGACGACCGCGGTACCTTGCAGGTGGCCGCGGCCGACGTGAGCAAACTGCTCCGCACGGTGGGCGGACGGTGGCTGCATCTCGTGGAGGCCGGGGAGGACGGGCTCGACGAGGACACGGTGGCCGCGCTCACCATCGAGCTGGCCAAGCTGGCCGACCGGATCGACGTGGCGTGCATCGCGCACAGCAGCGGCGGCGCGCCGTAGGGGCGGTCAGGCCGGCGGTGCGAGCGTCGCCCAGAACATCGCCTCGTAGCTCTGCAGCAGGCGGCCGTAGCGGCGTGCGCGGTGCTCGTCCAGGCTGCCGGCGTCCAGGGCGGCCCGGACCGCCGCCCGGGCCGTGCGGTCGAGGTCCGGGGCCGGCCCTGCGAAGAAGTCGAAGAAGGCGCAGGCCTCGTCGGTGAGGCCGTAATGGGTGCGCAGGGCCTTCGCGATCGTGGCGCAGTAGCCGCCCCAGGCGGAGAAGTTGGCGGTCACGGCGAGGACGGCGTCGGCCGGTGCGGCGTTGAGGGCCAGCCAGGCGACGTAGGCGGGGTAGGCCTGGCACCCCGGCAGGGGGTCGTACCCGTCCGCCCGGGCCGCGTCGACACCGCAGGCGGCCGCGAACGGCCCGAGGTGCCCCTCGGCGAGCGCCTCGCCCTCCGCGAGGGCCGTGAAGAACGCGGCGGAGTCCGGTTCGGCCGTGGCCGTGGCCCTGTCCGCCAGGTGGAGGAACGCGCGGCGGTCCGCGGGGATCACCCACCGCTGTTCCAGGGCGAGCGCGGCCAGGACGTCCCGGTCCGCCTCGCCGCGGGCGATCAGCGGCACGAGGGGGTTGGCGCGCGGGTCCGGGGCCAGGTCGCGGGCGGTCGTCTCCATCAGGTCCCGGGCCGTGCGGGTCATCGCGTCCTCCGTGGCGTCGGTCACACCCGAACGTTCCCCCGGAGCGGGGCGCGGATAACCCGGCGGTGCCGCCCGCACCGCCGGGTGGTCCCGTGTGCCGTCGCCGCCTCAGCGGATGGGCATGCCCGACAGGGTGCGGGCGATCACCAGGCGCTGGATCTCGCTCGTGCCCTCGAAGATGGTGTAGATCGCGGCGTCGCGGTGCATCCGCTCCACCGGGTACTCGCGGGTGTAGCCGTTGCCGCCCAGGATCTGGATCGCCTGGGCCGTGACCTTCTTGGCGGTCTCGCTGGCGAACAGCTTGGACATCGAGCCCTCGGCGGCCGTGAAGGGCTTGCCGTTGATCGCCATCCAGGAGGCGCGCCACACCAGGAGGCGGGCGGCGTCGATCTGGGTGCGCATGTCGGCGAGCTGGAAGGCGACGCCCTGGTTGTCGATGATCGGGCGGCCGAACTGCTCACGCGTCTGGGCGTACTCCAGGGCGACCTCGTACGCGGCGCGGGCGGTGCCGACCGCCATGGCGCCGACCGCCGGGCGGGACGCCTCGAAGGTGGCCATGGCGGCGTTCTTGACGCGCTCCCCGCCCTTCTTCGCCTTCTCGCGGGCGCGGGCGAGGCGCTCGTCCAGCTTCTCCTTGCCGCCGAGCAGGCAGGAGCCGGGGACGCGCACGTCGTCCAGGATGACCTCGGCGGTGTGCGAGGCGCGGATGCCGTGCTTCTTGAACTTCTGGCCCTGGGAGAGGCCCGGGGTGTTCGGCGGGACGATGAAGGAGGCGTGGCCCTTGGAGCCGAGCTCCGGGTCGACGACCGCGACCACGACGTGGACGTTGGCGATGCCGCCGTTGGTCGCCCAGGTCTTGGTGCCGTTGATCACCCACTCGTCCTTGGCCTCGTCGTACACCGCGCGGGTGCGCATGGCGGACACGTCGGAGCCGGCGTCGGGCTCGGAGGAGCAGAACGCGGCGACCTTGACGTCGTTGGCGTCGCCGTACATCTGCGGGATCCAGGTGCCGATCTGCTCCTCGGTGCCGTTGGCGAGGACGCCCACGGCGGCGAGGCCGGTGCCGACGATCGACAGGGCGATGCCCGCGTCGCCCCAGAACAGCTCCTCCATCGCCATGGGGATGCCGAGACCGCTTGCGTCGAAGTACTGCTGGGCGTAGAAGTCCAGGGAGTAGATCCCGACCTTGGCGGCCTCCTGGATGACCGGCCAGGGAGTCTCCTCACGCTCGTCCCATTCGGCGGCCGCGGGGCGGATCACATCGGCGGCGAAGCCGTGCAGCCAGTCCCGGACCTCCTTCTGTTCGTCGTTGAGCTCCATGGTGAACTCGGCCATGTCCCCTCCAGCGGGCGCTGCACGTGCATGTTACTTGCGGTAACCCGAGTCTGTTACCCGCTGGTAGGAAAAGTCAACTCCCCGGGACCGGTCGGCATCCCGTTCGATGCCCGGGGCGCCGTCAGTGTTAGTTTGCGCAGGCGTCACCGAAACAGCACGGGTGGGGAGAGTTCATGGACGCCACACAGCGGACCGATCAGCAACGGTCCGCCGACCGACGCCGGCGCGAGCTGCTGGAGGCCGCCGACCGAGTGGTGCTGCGCGACGGCCCGCAGGCCTCGATGAACGCGATCGCCGCCGAGGCCGGCATCACCAAGCCGATCCTCTACCGGCACTTCGGCGACAAGGGGGGACTCTACGCCGCCCTGGCCAAACGGCACACCGACGCGTTGCTGGATTCGCTGCGGGCGGCGCTGGACGCCCCGGCGGAGCGGCGCGAGCGGGTCGAGGCCACGCTGGACACCTACCTGGCCGCGATCGAGGCGCGCCCCCAGGTGTACCGGTTCCTGATGCACCCGGCGGAGGGGTCGCAGGGCGATCAGGGCTTCGACGTCGGCAAGCACTCGGCGCCGCTGCTGCGGCGGATGGGCGAGGAGCTGGCGCAGGTCATCGAGGAGCGGCTGGACCTCGGTCCGGGCAGCGAGCGGCTGGCCCGGGTGTGGGGGCACGGCATCGTCGGCATGATGCACGCGGCCGGCGACTGGTGGCTCGGCGAACGGCCCTGTTCCCGCGCCGACCTGGTGCGCAGCCTGGCCGACCTGCTGTGGGGGCGGCTGGCCGCGGCGGGCGACAGGGTGGGCGGCCCGGGATTCTGACCCGTCCCGCCGCCCTCAGCCCTCCCGGTCCTCCCGGCTCCAGGAGGCCCGCCCCACCCGGCGCAGGAGCCTGCGGCGCCGCCACCCCGTCAGCCGGTCGGCGTAGAGGCGGCCCTCCAGATGGTCGCACTCGTGCTGCAGGCACCGGGCGAAGAAACCCGTGCCGTGGACGGTGACCGGTTCACCGGTCACCGTGAAACCCTCGACGACCGCGTGGTCGTGGCGCTCCGTCCCCGCCTCCAGCCCCGGCAGGGACAGGCAGCCCTCGGGACCGCGCACCACCACGCCGTCCGTCCGGACCAGCCTCGGGTTCACCACGTGGCCGAGGTGGCGGACGTCCTCGTCGTCCGGGCAGTCGTACACGAACACCCGCAGCGGCTCGCCGACCTGGTTGGCGGCCAGGCCCACCCCCTGGGCCGCGTACATCGTCGCGAACAAGTCCTCCACCAGCCGGGCCAGTTCCGGGCCGAAGTCGGTGACCTCCCGGCAGGGTGCGCGCAGCACCGGATCGCCGAGCAGGGTGAGGGGCCGCACACGTCCGTGGACGCCGGGGATGGAGCCGTGTCGCATGGCGGTCAGAGTACGGTCCTCCCAGCAACGCCCGTCTCACGAGGGTGCCGCGGTTCTGGAGTGCGAACGGATCTCGATAGGCTGACGTTCACACCACGTGGCCGTCAGGCACAGGCGCGGCGCGTACGCAAGGAGGATCGAGAACTGATGGCAGGCAACTCGGACCCGCTCACGCCGCGGGCCAAGCTGGCCGTGACCGCGGGCAAGGCGGTCGCAGCGGCATCCCGCGCCGCAGGGCGCGGCAGCGGTTCGGTGATCGGCGGCCGGGTGGCGCTCAAGCTCGACCCCGATCTCCTCGCCCGGCTCGCGCAGAACCTGGACTGCGTCCTGGTCTCGGCGACCAACGGCAAGACCACCACCACCCGGCTCATCGCCGAGGCGCTCAGGGCCGCGGGGCCGGTCGTCTCCAACGCGCTCGGCGCGAACATGCCCGCCGGCATCACCTCGGCGCTCGCCGGCGGCTCGGACGCGAAGTTCGGCGTCATCGAGGTCGACGAGAAGTACCTCGCGGGCGTCGCCCGGGACACCGACCCGAAGTGCATCGCCCTGCTGAACCTCTCCCGCGACCAGCTCGACCGCGCCGCCGAGACCCGCATGCTCGCGGAGAACTGGCGCGAGGGCCTGGCCGGCTCCAAGGCCGTCGTCGTCGCCAACGCCGACGACCCGCTGGTGGTGTGGGCCGCGTCCTCCTCCCCCAACGTGATCTGGGTCGCCGCCGGGCAGATGTGGAAGGACGACGCCTGGTCCTGCCCGTCCTGCGGCGGTGTGATGCAGCGCCCGGGCGACGACTGGTTCTGCGGCGAGTGCGGCTTCCGCCGGCCGACCCCCAGCTGGGCGCTCTCCGGCGACCACGTCCTCGACCCGCACGGCTCCGCCTGGCCGATCCACCTCCAGCTGCCGGGCCGCGCCAACAAGGCCAACGCCGCGAGCTCCGCGGCCGTCGCCGCCGTCTTCGGAGTGCCCCCGCAGGTCGCCCTGGAGCGGATGTACCAGGTGCAGGCCGTGGCGGGCCGCTACGACGTCGTGCAGTTCCAGGGCCGTGACCTGCGGCTGCTGCTCGCCAAGAACCCCGCGGGCTGGCTGGAGACGTTCTCGCTGATCGACCCGCCGCCGACCCCGGTGATCCTGTCGGTGAACGCCCGCTCCGCCGACGGCACCGACACCTCCTGGCTGTGGGACGTCGACTACACGCGGCTGAGCGGCCACCCGATCTGCGTCATCGGTGACCGGAAGCTGGACCTCGCGGTGCGCCTGGAGGTCGCCGACCAGCAGTTCCAGGTCTGCGAGAACCTCGACCAGGCGATCCAGATGTGCCCGCCGGGCCGCATCGAGGTCATCGCCAACTACACCGCGTTCCAGGACCTGCGCCGCCGCGTCGGCAACTGACCACGACACCTCAGGGGACTTGAAGTGAGCGACAACCAGCTGCGGGTCGTCTGGATCTACCCGGACCTGCTCAGCACCTACGGCGACCAGGGCAACGTCCTCGTCGTCGAGCGACGCGCCCGGCAGCGCGGCCTGGACGTGGCGCGGCTCGACGTGCGCAGCGACCAGCCGATCCCGACCTCCGGCGACATCTACCTGATCGGCGGCGGCGAGGACCGTCCGCAGCGGCTGGCCGCCGAGCGGCTGCGCCGGGACGGCGGCCTGTACCGGGCGGTGGAGAACGGCGCGATCGTGTTCTCGGTGTGCGCCGGCTACCAGATCCTCGGCCACGAGTTCATCAACGACCTCGGCCAGCGCGAGCCCGGCCTCGGCCTGCTCGACGTGGTCTCGGTGCGCGGCGAGGGCGCCCGGTGCGTGGGCGACGTGCTGGCGGACATCAACCCGCAGCTGGGGCTGCCCCCGCTGACCGGGTTCGAGAACCACCAGGGCGTCACCCACCTGGGCCCCACGGCCCGCCCGCTGGCCCAGGTGCGCTTCGGCAACGGCAACGGCACCGGGGACGGCACCGAGGGCGCGTTCAACGACACCGTCTTCGGCACGTACATGCACGGCCCGGTGCTCGCCCGCAACCCGCTGATCGCGGACCTGCTGCTGAAGCTGGCGCTCGACGTCAACGCGCTGCCGCCGACCGACGACCGCTGGTACGAAGCGCTCCGCAACGAGCGGATCGCGGCGGCGCAGCAGCCCGCCTGAGGCACGCCCGGACCTGTGGGCACCCCGCCGTCGGACGGACGCGACCGGCCCGTCTGACGGCTGCTCCGCACAGGTGAGCGGGGTCGTCCAGCAGGCGGACGTGAGGTGCGGTCCCGCCCCCCGATGCCGCTAGGGTGGCGGAGATCGAGCCGGACAGCGCGGTCCGGTCCCGGCCCACATCGAGAAGGTTGTTTCGGGCTATGCGCATTGGTGTCCTCACGTCCGGCGGCGACTGCCCCGGCCTGAACGCCGTCATCCGGTCCGTCGTGCACCGCGCCGTCGTCGACCACGGCGACGAGGTCATCGGCTTCCGGGACGGGTGGAAGGGCCTCCTGGAGTGCGACTACCTCAAGCTCGACCTCGACGCCGTGAGCGGCATCCTCGCCCTCGGCGGCACCATCCTCGGCTCCTCCCGGGTCCGCCCCGAGCACCTGCGGGGCGGTGTGGAGCGGGCCAAGGGGCACGTGCGGGAGCTCGGGCTCGACGCGATCATCCCGATCGGCGGTGAGGGCACGCTGAAGGCGGCCCGGCTGCTGTCGGACAACGGCCTGCCGATAGTCGGGGTGCCGAAGACCATCGACAACGACATCGCCGTCACGGACGTCACCTTCGGCTTCGACACCGCCGTCGGCGTGGCGACCGAGGCGCTGGACCGGCTGAAGACCACCGCCGAGTCCCACCAGCGCGTGCTCATCGTGGAGGTCATGGGCCGTCACACCGGCTGGATCGCGCTGCACTCCGGCATGGCGGCCGGCGCGCACGCCGTCGTGGTGCCCGAGCGGCCCTTCGACATCGACGAGCTGACCGCGAAGGTCGGCGCACGGTTCTCGGCCGGCAAGCGGTTCGCGATCGTGGTGGCCGCCGAGGGCGCCAAGCCGAAGGCCGGGACGATGGACTTCGACGAGGGCGGCAAGGACGTCTACGGCCACGAGCGGTTCGCCGGGATCGCGCGGCAGCTCTCCCTCGAGCTGGAGGCGCGGCTCGGCAAGGAGGCCCGTCCGGTCATCCTCGGGCACGTCCAGCGCGGCGGCACGCCGACGGCGTACGACAGGGTGCTGGCCACGCGGTTCGGCTGGCACGCCGTGGAGGCCGTGCACCGGGGCGAGTTCGGGAGGATGACCGCGCTGCGCGGGACCGACATCGTCATGGTGTCGCTGGCCGAGGCCGTCGAGACGCTGAAGACGGTGCCCGAGGAGCGCTACGCCGAAGCGGAATGTGTCCTGTGACACCTTGAGTGGGCGGAGCCCGCCCCCGGTCGCGGTCGCGACCGGGGGCGGTTCTACTCTGGTGCGGACAGACAGCGCACAACCCCACGAAACAGGAGCCGGCGGATGGATCACAGCGGGCACGGCATGACCATGGATCTGCCGCCGTTCACGCTGGGGCGAGGGCTCGCCTGGTCGGCGGACCCGTTCTTTCTCCTCGCCTGCCTGATCGGGCTGGCCCTGTACGGCTGGGGCGTGGTGCGCCTCACCCGGCGCGGGGACAAGTGGCCGGCGGGACGGACGGTGGCGTTCGCCGCCGGTGTGCTGAGCATCGGGCTGGTGATGTGCACCGGGCTGAACGACTACGGCATGGTCATGTTCAGCGTGCACATGGTGCAGCACATGGTGATCAGCATGGTGTCGCCGATCCTGATCCTGCTCGGCGCCCCGATCACCCTGGCGCTGCGCGCGCTGCCGACGGCCGGGCGGGGCCGCAAGGGCCCGCGCGAGCTGCTGCTGATGCTGCTGCACAGCCGCTACATGCGGATCGTCACCCACCCGGTGTTCACCATCCCGATGTTCATCGCGAGCCTGTACGCGCTGTACTTCACCCCGCTGTTCGACTTCCTGATGGGTTCGCAGGTCGGGCACGCCGCGATGATGGTGCACTTCCTCGCCGTCGGCCTGTTCTTCTTCTGGCCGATCATGGGCGTGGACCCGGGCCCGCACCGGCCGGGACACCTCATGCGGATGCTGGAGCTGTTCGCGGGCATGCCGTTCCACGCCTTCTTCGGCATCGCGCTGATGATGGCGTCCACCCCGATGGTCACGACCTTCGAGAACCCGCCCGCCTCGCTCGGGATCGACGCGCTGTCCGACCAGAACGCGGCCGGCGGCATCGCCTGGGCGTTCAGCGAGATCCCGTCCGTCCTGGTGCTGATCGCGCTGCTGTTCCAGTGGTACGCCTCGGACCAGCGGCAGGCCAGGCGCAAGGACCGCGCCGCCGACCGTGACGGGGACAAGGAACTCGAGGCGTACAACGCCTACCTGGCCTCACTGCACGCACGCGGGAACTGAATTCACCGGTCCCCCGGTCCCCTTGAACGGGAAATTTCCTTCAGTAGCATGATGCTTCTGGGGGAAACCGCCGGGGGGAGCGGTGATGACACTGCGCGCGTTCATGCACGGGGCGGGGAAAACGGCGATTCGGAAGATCGCCGTCCTGCCGTTGTTCTTTCTGGTCGTCAGCGGGTGCGATTCGGCCACACCTTTGTTCGACGTCAGGGCGGTCGCCGCGGGGGCCGCCTCCCGGGCGCCTTTCTTCGACGAGGGCAGCGGACTCGGACGGGACGCCGACGTGCGGTCCCGGCCCGCCCGCGGCGGCCTGCAGCAGGGCAGCACGCCCGGCCTGTACGGAGGCACCGGGCAGCGGACCCTCTGCGACGTCGGGCGGCTGGAGCGGTACCTCACCGATCCGCGCAACGACCGCAAGGCGCGGGCGTGGACGAAGGCGCTGGGGCTCCGCACGGGCGGGATACCGGAATACCTCGACCGGCTCACCCCCGTTCTCCTGCGTCACGACACCCTCGTGAAGAACCACGACTACAAAAAGGGAAAGGCTGTTCCCTTCCACTCGCTGCTCCAGGCCGGAATCGCGATTCTGGTCGACGAGCGGGGACTGCCCGCGGTGAAGTGCTCGTGCGGAAATCCGCTGCGCCCCTTCGAGGGGGACAGGAACAGGATTTCCGTCACGTTCGAGGACGGAAACGAGAAGTGGGAGGGTTACGACCGTTCCGAGGTCGTGGTGGTGCGGCCCGCGCCCCGGGCACTGGAGCGGATCTCCCTCGTCGACGTCGAGGACCCCGACCGGGGCCTGGAGCGGCCCGTCGGGACGGCCGGCGAGGACGACTCGGTCTTCGGCACACGGGAGCGGCGGGCGGTGCCGCCGCTCGCCGGGACCACGTTCGGCGAGGCGAGCCGGCGGCTGGCCGAGCGGGGACTGGCGGTCGCGTACGCCGGAGAGGGGCCCCCGCCGGACGGGGCGCGGGTCACGGCCTCCGACCCGGCCGCCGGCGTCGAGCTGGGGTTCGGGGCGCACGTCGCGCTGAGCGTGACGGAGGGCGGCGCGGGGGAGAGCGGATCCGGCGGGCGGACCACCTCCCCGGGGGCGGAGTCGTCGCGGGCGGCCGAAGAGCCGCGGGCGCCGTCCTCACCGCCGTCGGCCCCGTCGTCATCGGCGGTGTCCTCCCCGTCCCCTTCCGGACCGACGGGATCCGAGCGGCCGGGGTCCGGGGCTCCGGGCGAGACGCCCGGGGCCACGGCCCCTTCGTCCGGCGCACCTGCGACCGGCTCCGGACCGCCTCCGCCGGGCACCGGGACGGGAGCCGGCTCCCCGCCGGCCACCGCGACCGGGGCGCCTTCGGGAACCACCGCCTCCTCTCCCCCGGCCGGCGATCCGGTCACGAGCGCCGCGCCGCCCCCGGCGACCGGTACGCACGCGAGCGGCGCACCCGCCACGGGCGCCCCGGGCACCGGAGCGCCCGCCCTCACCGGCCCCCCTGCGGGGACCGCCACCGGAACCGCCGACGCGGCCACCCCCGCGTAGCGCCCCCGCGAACCCGGGAGTTCATCGGATGCCTTCAGGATCACCGACGTCCGGAGTCGGCCGGGTCATCGCCGGCCGCTACCTGCTGCTGCGCCGGCTGGGCGGGGGCGGCATGGGGCACGTCTGGCTCGCCCACGACCAGGGACTCGCGTGCGAGGTCGCCCTCAAGGAGATCGTGTTCCGCGATCCGGCCGAACCCGGCCAGGAACGCGAGGCCCGGGTGGCGCGGGCCCGCGCGGAGGCCCGGCACGCGGCGGGCCTGCGCGGACACCCGCACGTAGTGACCGTGCACGACGTCCTGGAGCACGAAGGGCTGCCGTGGATCGTCATGGAGTACGTCGCGGGCGCCGTGGACCTGCGTGAGCTGGTGGCCCGGGACGGTCCGCAGCCCCCGGCCGAGTGCGCCCGGATCGGGCTGGCCGTGCTGGACGCGCTGACCGCCGGGCACGAGCGGGGCGTGATGCACCGGGACGTGAAACCGGCGAACATCCTGCTCGCGCCGGACCGCACCGGCGCGCCGTACGGACGGGTCCTGCTCACCGACTACGGCATCTCCGTCCAGCCGGACACCGGTGAGACGCGGTACACCATGGCGTCCGCGCTGGTCGGCACGGCGGGCTACCTGGCGCCGGAGCGGGTCACCGGGGGCCCGCCCACCCCCGCGGCCGACCTGTTCTCGCTCGGCTGCACGCTCTACCACGGCGTGGAGGGCCACGGTCCCTTCGCGCGGGAGTCCCCGCTGGCGTCGGTCACCGCGGTGGTCATGGAGGAACCGCGCCCGCCGGTGCGGGCGGGCGCGCTGGAGCCGGTGCTGCGGGCACTGCTCGAGAAGGACCCGGACCGGCGGGCGACGGCACGGGCGGTGGAGGCGGAGCTGGCGCGCATCGTCACGCCCCAGTCGGAGGCGTACGCGCGGACGCAGACGGACCTCGGATCGCCGTCGCCCTGGGAGGCCCCGGCCCGGCCCACGGGCGGAGGGGAGGGCCGCGGCGCCGCCGGCGCCCGCCGGCGGCGCCGCCCGCACGCGCTGCGCGCCGCCCTCGCCGGCGGGCTCGGCCTGGTGCTGGCCCTGGGCGGCGCCTGGTACGCGCTGGCCGACCGGACCGGGGGCGGCGGCCGGGCGGCGCTGCCGTACGGCGGGACCGTCGGGCTGGTGAAGCCCCTGGCGGAGGGCGACTGCGTGCTGGCCGACTGGCCCGGCGGCACCCGGTTCACCGGCGTCCCGCGGCTCACCCTGGACCCGACCTGCGGGGACAAGGCGCCCGACGGGCAGGTCATGGCGTTCGCCGGGGCCGCCTCGCAGGAGGAGGCGCGGGAGCAGGGGCCGGCCCGGTGCGAGGAGCTGACGCGGGAGGTCCGCGGCAGGCTGGCCGACGTCCGCAGCCTGGCCGTCGTACCGACCGCGCGGGGGTTCGAGGCGGCCGGGCGGCGCACCGCCTGTCTGGTGCTGGGGGCGCACGGGCCGGTGTACGGGCCGATCGGGGACCGGCGCCGGTTCGGGACGGCGTTCGCCGACACCGCGACGATGCAGCGGCGGGACTGCCTGGACGTGCGCTCCGGCCGGGAGGTCCGGCTGGTGCCGTGCGGCGGCCGGTACGACGAGCAGGTGCTCGGGTTCGCGCGCCTCGGCGGGGACGTCACGCTCGCCGAGGCGCGCACCGCGTCGGACGCCGCGTGCGCGCGCGAGGTGCCGCCGCGCGACTACGGCTTCGACCCGTCCGTCCACGAAGCCGGGTCCTGGACCAGCGAGGGGGCCTGGAAATCCGGCACTCATGTCGTCGTGTGCACCGTACGGAGGCAGAACGGGGGCACCATGGAGGGAACCGAATGAGGAGGGTGTCGCGATGCCCGGTTCCACGAACGGTTCCAGCTCGACGAAGACCATGGGGGTGCTCACCGTCGGCGGGCTCGTCGCCGTGACGGCCTACACGGTGGCGCTCGGCAGCAACGGCTGGCTGTGGTTCGGCTGGGTCGTCCTCGGTCTGATCACCCTCGGCATGGTCGCCACGCGCAGCACCTGAGGTCCGTCCGCGGCGGCCGGTCTCACTTCGGGGTGAGCCGGCCCGCCGAGTGCACGCCCGGCTGGTACTTCGGCAGCCGGACGGTGATCTTCATGCCCGCGCCCACGGCGGTCTCGATGACCAGGCCGTGGTCGTCGCCGTAGACCTGGCGGAGCCGGTCGTCGACGTTGGACAGCCCGATGCCGCCCGTGGGGCTCACCTCGCGGGCGAGGATGCGGCGCAGCAGGCCGGGGTCCATCCCGGCGCCGTCGTCCTCGATGACGACGAGGGCCTCGGCGCCCGCGTCCTGCGCGGTGATCTGGATGTGGCACTTGTCGGCCTTGCCCTCCAGGCCGTGCTTGACGGCGTTCTCCACGAGCGGCTGGAGACAGAGGAAGGGCAGGGCGACCGGCAGCACCTCGGGGGCGATCTGCAGGGTGACGGAGAGGCGGTCGCCGAAGCGTGCCCGCACCAGTGCCAGGTAGTGGTCGATGGCGTGGAGCTCGTCGGCGAGGGTGGTGAAGTCGCCGTGCCGGCGGAACGAGTAGCGGGTGAAGTCGGCGAACTCCAGCAGCAGCTCGCGGGCCCGTTCGGGATCGGTGCGCACGAACGAGGCGATCACGGCGAGCGAGTTGAAGATGAAGTGCGGGGAGATCTGCGCGCGCAGGGCCCTGATCTCGGCCTCGATGAGGCGGGTGCGGGACTGGTCGAGGTCGGCCAGCTCGAGCTGGACGGAGACCCAGCGGGCGACCTCCCCGGCGGCCCGGACCAGGACCGCCGACTCGTGGGGCGCGCAGGCCACGAGCGCGCCGTGCACCCGGTCGTCGACGGTGAGCGGGGCCACGACGGCCCAGCGCACCGCGCAGTCGGGGGTGTCGCAGGTGAGCGGGAAGGCCTCGCCGCGGCCGGTGTCGAGGGGGCCGGCGAGGCGCTCCATGATCTCGGTGCGGTGGTGCGCCCCGACGCCGTCCCAGACGAGGACCCGCTCGCGGTCGGTCAGGCACAGGGCGTCCGTGCCCAGCAGGGAGCGCAGCTTGCGGGCGGACTTGCGGGCGGTCTCCTCCGTCAGGCCGGCCCGCAGCGGCGGCGTGGCCAGGGAGGCGGTGTGCAGGGTCTCGAAGGTCGCGTGCTCGACGGGGGTGCCGAGTCCGGCGAGACTGCTGGGCCGGGCGGTGCGCCGGCCCAGCCAGAAGCCGGCCGCCAGCAGGGGCAGTACGGCGACCAGCAGCCCGGCGAGGAAACCGCTCACGCGGACACCTCCGTACGCAGTTCCTCCGGCAGGTGGAACCGGGCCAGCACGCCCGCCGTGCCGGGCGGCACCCGGCCGGGGGTGGCCAGGGACACCAGGACCATGGTGAGGAAGCCCAGCGGCACCGACCACAGGGCCGGCCAGGCGAGCAGGGCGTGCCAGGGGCCCTCGCCGGGGTAGCCGGCCATGGTCGCGGCGACGGCGAGGAAGGCGGAACCGCCGCCCACCAGCATCCCGGCGGCGGCGCCGGGCGGGGTGAGCCGGCGCCACCAGATGCCGAGGACGAGCAGCGGGCAGAAGGACGACGCGGACACGGCGAAGGCGAGCCCGACGGCGTCGGCCACCGGCAGGCCGCCGACCAGGACGCTCGCCGCGAGCGGGACGGCCATGGCGAGCACCGTGCCGAGCCGGAAGTGCCGTACGCCGCGCGAGGGCAGGACGTCCTGGGTGAGCACGCCGGCCACGGCCATGGTCAGCCCGGACGCCGTGGACAGGAACGCGGCGAAGGCGCCCCCGGCGACCAGCGCGCCGAGCAGGTCGCCGCCCACTCCCCCGATCATGCGGTCGGGCAGCAGGAGCACGGCGGCGTCGGCGTTCCCGGTGAGCATGAGTTCGGGCGCGTACAGGCGGCCCAGCGCCCCGTAGAGCGGGGGCAGCAGGTAGAAGGCGCCGATCAGGCCGAGGACCGCGACGGTGGTGCGGCGGGCGGCGACGCCGTGCGGGCTGGTGTAGAAGCGCACCACGACGTGCGGCAGGCCCATGGTGCCGAAGAAGGTGGCGAGGATCAGCCCGTACGTGGCGTACAGCGGGCGTTCCTCGCGGGACTCGGCCCGGGAGGGCGACAGGGCGTCGTCGGCGCCGCGTCCGGCGGCGGGGACCCCGGCGCCCTCGGCGAACGTCAGGCGTGCGCCGCCGTCGATGTGGTGGGTGCCGGCCGGCAGCCGGAGGGCGGTGCCGTGGTGCTCGCGGCCGTCGACGGTGCCGTCCACCGTCACGGTCAGCGGTTCCTCCAGCCTCAGGTCGAGGCCGTCCTCGACGCGGACCACCCGTTGTTCGCGGAAGGCGGCCGGTTCGTCGAAGGCGTGGCTGGGCGCTCCGTCGCGCTGCCAGGCGAGGACCAGGAAGAGGGCGGGGACGAGCAGGGCGGTGAGTTTGAGCCAGTACTGGAAGGCCTGCACGAAGGTGATGCTGCGCATGCCGCCCGCGGCGACGATCACGGTCACCACCACGGCGACGATCACTCCGCCGAGCCGGTCGGGCGCGTCGGTGAGGACGGCGGTCAGGGTGAGTCCGGCGCCCTGGAGCTGGGGCAGCAGGTACAGCCAGCCGACGCCGACGACGAAGGCGCCCGCGAGCCGCCGCACCGCCGGCGAGGCGAGCCGGGCCTCGGCGAAGTCGGGCAGGGTGTACGCGCCGGAGCGGCGCAGCGGGGCGGCGACGAACAGCAGCAGGACCAGGTAGCCGGCGGTGTAGCCGACCGGGTACCAGAGCATGTCCGGGCCCTGTACGAGCACGAGTCCCGCGATGCCCAGGAAGGAGGCGGCGGAGAGGTACTCGCCGCTGATGGCGGCCGCGTTGAGACGGGGGCCGACGGTGCGGGAGGCCACGTAGAAGTCGGAGGTGGTGCGGGAGATGCGCAGGCCGAAGGCGCCCACGAGGACGGTCGCCAGGACGACGAGCGCGACGGCGGGGACGGCGTAGCTGGAGTTCACGGCGCGGACGGTCCCGTCGTCTCAGCGGTCCTCGACGAGCCGCACGAAGTCGCGTTCGTTGCGTTCGGCGCGGCGCACGTACCAGCGGGCGAGCAGGACCAGCGGGGGGTACAGCCCGAAGCCGAGGACCGCCCACTCCAGGCGGCGGGCGTCCGGGGCGGCGGCGAGGACCAGCGGCAGCGGGCCTATGAGCAGGACGAGGACGGCGAACACGGTGAGGCCGGTGCGCAGCTGGATGCGCATCAGGGAGCGGACGTAGGTGTGGCCGAGGGTGGTCTGCTCGTCGATCTCGGTGCGCGGGCGGTAGTAGCCGAAGGCGCGCCGGGCGCGGCGCGGCGGGCCGGTGACGACCACGCGGCGTTCGGTCGGGTCCTGGGGCATGCGTCCTTCCCTAGCTCGTGGTCCGGCGCATCAGCAGGTCCCGCAGTTCACGGGCGTGCCGCCGGCTGACCTGGAGTTCCTCGGCGCCGACCAGGACGCTCACGGTGCCCGCGTCGAGCCGCAGCTCACCGATGTGGCGCAGGGCGACCAGGTGGCGGCGGTGGATGCGGACGAAACCGCGGGAGCGCCAGCGCTCCTCCAGGGTGGACAGCGGGATGCGGACGAGGTGGCTGCCCCTGTCGGTGTGCAGGCGGGCGTAGTCGCCCTGGGCCTCGACGTGGGTGATGTCGTCGACCGCGACGAAGCGGGTCACGCCGCCGAGCTCCACGGGTATGTGGTCGGGGTCGGGTTCGTGCACGGGGATGTGCGGGGCGGCGCCGCGCCGGGCGGCGGCCCGCAGTTCGGCGGCGCGGCGGACCGCCTCGGCCAGCCGTTCCCTGCGGACCGGTTTGAGCACGTAGTCGACGGCCTTGAGGTCGAAGGCCTGCACGGCGAAGTCCTCGTGGGCGGTGACGAACACGACGAGCGGCGGCCGGGCGAAGCCGGTGAGCAGCCGGGCGAGGTCGAGGCCGTCGAGGCCGGGCATCTGGATGTCGAGGAAGACGACGTCGACGGCCTCGGGGCCGTCGGGTCCCGAGGCCAGGGCCCGGTTGATGCGGCGCAGCGCCTCGGTCGCGTCGCCGGCGCCCTCGGCACTGCCGATGCGGGGGTCCGCGTTGAGCAGGTAGAGCAGTTCCTCCAGTGAGGGACGTTCGTCGTCGACGGCGAGGACACGCAGCATGAAGCTGGAGTGTAGGGGGCATTTCCCCGTCTGGGCACGTGCCGGACGCGGCCGTCCCGCCGGTTGCGGTGCCCCGTCCGCCGCCGCGGACGGGGGCGGTCGCCGCTGGATACAGTTCCCGCATGACCAGCAGGCCCGCACCGTTCGACGAGCTCGACCGGAAGATCGTCACCGCGCTGATGGCGAACGCCAGGACGTCCTTCGCCGAGATCGGCGCGGCCGTCGGGCTGTCGTCCACGGCGGTCAAGCGCCGGGTGGACCGGCTGCGCGAGACGGGGGTGATCACCGGGTTCACGGCGACCGTGCGGCCGTCGGCGCTGGGCTGGCGCACGGAGGCGTACGTCGAGGTGTACTGCGAGGGCGCGGCGCCGCCCCGGCGGCTGGCGGAGGTGGTGCGCAACCATCCGGAGATCGCCGCGGCGATGACGGTGACCGGCGGCGCGGACGCGCTGCTGCACGTGCGTGCGCGGGACGTGGAGCACTTCGAGGAGGTGCTGGAGCGCATCCGCCAGGAGCCGTTCATCCGCAAGACGATCAGCGTGATGGTGCTGTCCCACCTGCTCCCGGACAGTCCTGAGGCAGGAGTCAGCCAGCCTGCCCCGGAAGGCGCAGCAGACGTGCGCTGAGCGGCGGAAACGCGCAGTGATCCTGCGCGTACACGCAGCTCTCGTTCCTTGTCGCCCGTCCCGCCCGGTTCCTACCGTGGAGGCACCCCCTGTCGGCACCGTGTGGAAGCGGAGGAACCCCTCTGTGCCCGGATCCCGTGTGGCGCGCCGGCGGCGCTACCTCGTCTGCGAACCCAGACACTTCGCCGTGCGATACGCGATCAACCCCTGGATGCACCCCGACCGCCCCGTCGACGTCTCCCTCGCCCAGCGGCAGTGGCGGACGCTGGTCGACACCTACCGTGACCACGGCCATACCGTGGAGAACGTGAAACCGGAGCCCGGACTGCCCGACATGGTGTTCGCCGCGAACGCGGCGGTCGTCGTCGAGGGACGCGTCTTCGGCTCCCTGTTCCTCGCGCCCGAGCGGCGCCCGGAGTCCGTGCCGTACGAGGGCCTGGTTCAAGGCCGAGGGGTACGAGGTCCACCACCCCGGGTCGGTCTGCGAGGGCGAGGGCGACCTGGTGCCCGCCGGGCGCTGGATCCTCGCCGGCACCGGGTTCCGCACCACCCGTGAGGCGCACCGCGAGGTGCAGGAGTTCTTCGGGGTGCCGGTGATCGGCCTGACGCTGGTGGATCCGTACTTCTACCACCTGGACACGGCGCTGTTCGTGCTGGACGAGGAGAACATCGCGTACCACCCGGAGGCGTTCTCGCCGGGGAGCCGCGAGGTGCTCGCCCGGCTGTACCCGGACGCGGTGCTCGCGACCCGTGAGGACGCGATGGCGTTCGGCCTGAACTCCGTGTCCGACGGACGCCACGTCTTCATCTCGCCCGGGGCCACGGCCCTCGCCGCCCGGCTCGCCGACCGCGGCTACGTCCCCGTCCCCGTCGACCTGTCCGAGTTCCACAAGGCGGGCGGGGGCATCAAGTGCTGCACTCAGGAGATCCGCTCATGACCTCTGTCGTCCCCGCGCGTTCGTCCGCCGAGCTGATCGACGCGGAGGAACCGGTCCTCGCGCACAACTACCACCCGCTGCCCGTGGTCGTCGCCCGCGCGGAGGGCGCGTGGGTGGAGGACGTGGAGGGCCGGCGGTACCTCGACATGCTGGCCGGCTACTCGGCGCTCAACTTCGGCCACCGCCACCCCGCGCTGATCGAGGCGGCGCACCGCCAGCTGGACCGGCTCACGCTGACCTCGCGCGCGTTCCACAACGACCGGCTCGCCGGGTTCGCCGAGCGGCTGGCCGCGCTGACCGGCCTGGACATGGTGCTGCCGATGAACACCGGCGCGGAGGCGGTGGAGAGCGGCATCAAGGTGGCCCGCAAGTGGGCCTACGACGTGAAGGGCGTCCCGGCCGACCGGGCGACGATCGTGGTGGCGGCGGACAACTTCCACGGCCGCACGACGACGATCGTCAGCTTCTCGACGGACGAGGTGGCGCGCACCGGTTTCGGCCCCTTCACCCCGGGCTTCCGGGTGGTGCCCTACAACGACCTCGCGGCGCTGGAGGCGGCGGTCGACGAGACGACGGCCGCGGTGCTGATCGAGCCGGTCCAGGGCGAGGCGGGCGTCGTCGTCCCGGACGACGGCTACCTGGCGGGCGTGCGGGAGCTGACGCGCCGCGAGGGGTGCCTGTTCGTCGCCGACGAGATCCAGTCGGGGCTGGGCCGCACCGGCCGCACGCTCGCCGTGGAGCACGAGTCGGTCGTCCCGGACGTGGTCCTGCTCGGCAAGGCGCTGGGCGGCGGCATCGTCCCGGTGTCGGCGGTGGTCGCCCGGCGCGAGGTGCTCCAGGTGCTGCACCCCGGGGAGCACGGGTCGACCTTCGGCGGCAATCCGCTGGCCGCGGCGGTCGGTACGGCCGTGGTGGAGCTGCTGGAGACCGGTGAGTTCCAGCAGCGGGCGGCGGAACTGGGGGTGGTCCTGCGCGAGGGCCTGGAGGCGCTGGCCGGCAAGGGCGTCGTCGGCTTCCGCTCCCGCGGCCTGTGGGCGGGCGTCGACGTGGACCCGGCCCTCGGCACGGGCCGCGAGGTGAGCGAACGCCTCATGCGCGAGGGCGTGCTCGTCAAGGACACCCACGGCTCCACCATCCGTCTGGCCCCGCCGCTGACGATCACGGCGGACGAGCTCCGGGGGGCCCTGGGGACCCTGGAGAAGGTCCTGGGCCGCCGGGACTGAACCGGCGGTGCGGGGTGTGGCGGTCCGCGGGCCCGTCACACCCCCCTCGGGCCGGGCCGTCCCGCCGGGGAGGCCCGGCGCCGCCCGCCCCGCCACCCGGGGAGCCCCCTTTCCGGTCAAGGGTGAAGATGGGGACAAGAGGTGGTAGACCACTCTCAGCGACAGAGAGGTCGGCCGTGGGCGGACACAAGGAGCAGGACGTTGCCCGGCAGGGGTTCGATGTGGCCGACGCCGCTCCCCTGTTGCTCGATCCGCAGGGCGTGGTGTCGGGCTGGACCGGTCAGGCCGAGCGGCTGCTGGGGCATTGCGCGTCCGAGGCGGTGGGCAGGAAGCTCGCCGAGCTGCTGACCCCCCAGGACGCCGAACGGGTGCCGGACCTGGTCGAGCGGTGCCGGGCGGACGGCGGCTGGGCGGGGCTGATGACGGCCCTGCACCGGGACGGGCGGCCGGTCGCGGTCATGGTCCGGATCATCCCGACCGTGGAGCCGCGGGGCCGCTCGCCGCTGCTGGTGCTGCTGTCGGAGCTGGCCGGCGCGCGCGGCTGGGACATGAGCCGCCCGGTGCTGGAGCAGCTGGTCACCGGCTCGCCGATCGGCATCGCGATCGTGGACACGGATCTGCGCTTCGTGTGGTCCAACGCCGCACTGGAGCAGTTCGGCGGCGGTCCGCCCGAGCGGCGCCTGGGGCTGCGGTTCGCGGACGTCCAGCCGGGCATGGACGCCGAGTCCGTCGAGGCGCAGATGCGGCACGTGCTGGAGACCGGCGAACGCGTGGTCGGCTACGAGCACGTCGGCCGCGTCCGCTCGGCACCGCTGCGCGACACCGCGCACATGCTCTCGTTCACCCGGCTCGACGACGAGCAGGGCCACCCGATGGGCGTCTACTACACGGTCGTGGACATCACCGAGCGGCACCGCGCCCGGCAGCGCCTCGCCCTGCTCGACCGGGCCGGCGAGTACATCGGCCGCACCCTGGACATCATGCGCACCGCGCAGGAACTGGCCGACGTCGCCGTGCCGGAGCTCGCGGAGTTCGTCGTCGTCGACCTGCTGGAGACGGTGCTGCGGGGCGCCGAGCTGCCGCCCGGACCGCTCGCGGAGTCGGACCGGGTGCCGCTGCGCCGCGCGGGCCACCGGTCGCTGTACAAGGACCTGCCGCGAACGGCCGTGGAGCACGGCGGGGTGGTGACGTACCTGGCCGACTCGCCACCGGTCCGCTGTCTGACCACGGGGCGGTCCTGGCGGCAGGAGCGGCTCGACCCGCTCGCCACGGGGTGGTTCGCGGGGATGCCGGACGACTACGAGCCCACCTTCCTGGAGCTGGGCCTGCAGAGCGTGATGATCGTGCCGGTCCGCGCCCGGGGCGTCACCCTGGGCATCACCACGTTCTTCCGGCGCCGCCGTGAGAACCCCTTCGACGCGGACGACCTGAACCTGGCCGAGGACCTCGTCTCCCGTGCCGCCGTCTGCGTGGACAACGCCCGGCGCTACACCCGCGAGCGGGACGCCGCGCTCGTCCTGCAGCGCAGCCTGCTGCCCCGCCGGCTGCCCGAGCAGGATGCCGTCGAGGTGTCCGCGTGCTACCGCCCGGCCGACGAACTGACCGGTCTGGGCGGCGACTGGTACGACCTCGTCCGGCTGTCCGGCGCCCGTGTCGCCCTCGTCGTCGGCGAGGTGCCCGGGCACGGCATCGGCGCCGCCGCGGCCATGGGCCGGCTGCGGACCGCGGTGCGGACCCTGGCCGCGCTGGACCTGTCGCCCGAGGAGGTGCTCGCCCACCTCGACGACCTGGTGTCCGGCTGCCCCGCGCAGGACGGGGACGAGGAGCCGGAGACCGGGGTCCCGGGCGGCCAGGCCGTGGGGGCCGGCTGCCTGTACGTGATCTACGACCCGGTGGAGGGCCGGTGCACGATGTCCGCCGCCGGCCATCCCGCGCCCGCCGTGGTGGCGCCCGACGGCACGGTCACCTTCGTGGAGCTTCCGCAGGGCCCCGCGCTCGGCGTGGGCGGTCCGCCGTTCGAGTCGGTGGAGTTCTCCCTGGCCGAGGGCAGCACGCTCGCCCTGCACACCGACGGCCTGCTGGCCCACGCGGGCACGGGCCGGGACCGGCTGCGGCGGGCGCTGGAGGGGGCCCCGGAGTCGCTCGAGCCCAGCTGCCGTGCCGTGATGGACGCACTGGTGCCGGCCCGTCCGTACGACGACGTGGCCCTGCTGATGGCCCGTACCAAGCGCCTCGCTCCCGGGCGGGTCGCGGTCTGGGCCCTGCCGGGGGATCCGGCCGTCGTGGCCGAGGCCCGCAGGTCCGCCACCCGGCAGCTGGCCCGGTGGGGGCTGGACGAGCTGGCCTTCACCACCGAACTGGTCGTCAGCGAACTCGTCACCAACGCCATCCGGCACGCCGTCGGCCCCGTCCGGCTCCGGCTGATCCTGGAGCGCTCGCTGGTGTGCGAGGTGTTCGACGGCGGCGCGACGACGCCTCGCGTGCGGCATCCCCGCGTGATGGACGAGGGCGGACGCGGGCTGCTGCTGGTCTCCCAGCTCTCCCAGCGGTGGGGGACCCGGTTCCTGGCCGAGGGGAAGATCATCTGGGCCGAGCAGTCACTGGACGCGCCGGCCGGGTGACGTTCCGGCACCGTCCGCCCGCGGGACGGAGGCGAACGGCCAGGCCCGTACGTCCGTATGGTGGAAAATCAACGCGTTCCCGGCGATGAGGCGATGGCCATGGCGGAAACGTCGATCGATTACGCGGCGGTCTACCAGGCCCTGCCCGGCATGGTGGCGCTGCTGACCCCCGAGCTGGTGTTCGCGGACGTCAACGAGGCGTACGTCCGCGGGACCGGGCGCTCGCGCGGGGAACTGGTGGGCCGCCACCTGTTCGACGCCTTCCCCGACAACCCGGACGACCCGAGCTCCACGGGCGCGCGCAACCTCCGGGCCTCGCTGCTGCGGGTCCTGTCCACCGGCGAGCGCGACACCATGCCCCTCCAGCGCTACGACGTCGAGAACCCCGAACGGCCCGGGGAGTGGGAGCAGCGGTTCTGGAGCCCGGTGAACACCCCGGTGCTCGGTCCCGACGGGAAGCCCGGGCTGATCGTGCACCGGGTGGAGGAGGTCACCGAGCTGGTCCGGGCCCGCGGCCGCACGGACGACGGCCGGGGCCGGGTGCTGGAGGCCGAGCTGTACTCGCGCGCCCGCGAACTCCAGGAGCTCAACAACCGGCTGCGCCAGGCGCACGCGCGGGAGCGGGAGGTGGCCCTGGCGCTGCAGAAGGCGATGCTGCCCGCCCGCCGGCAGGTCGGCCACCACCGGGCCGCCGTGCGGTACCGGCCCGCGGTGGGGGCGCTCAACGTCTGCGGGGACTGGTACGACCTGGTCGACCTGGTGGGCGGGCACCGCATCGGCGTGTCCGTGGGCGACGTGGTCGGGCACGGTCTGGAGGCGGCCGGTGTCATGGGCCAGCTGCGCAGCGCGCTGAGCGCCGCCTCCCGGGTGGCGGACGGGCCCGCCCAGGCGCTGAACGTGGTGGGCCGCTACGCCCACGTGGTGGACGGCGCCGAGTCCGCGACCGCGGTGACGACCTTCATCGACTTCGACCGGCACACCGTCACCTACAGCAGCGCGGGCCATCCCCCGCCCGTCCTGCTCCACGGCGACGGGCGGGTGGAGTTCCTCGACCGGGCCACCGACCCGCCGCTCGACGCCCAGCCCGACCCGACGCCGAGGTCCGAGGCGGCGACCTCGTTCACGCCGGGGGCGACGCTCGTGCTGTACACCGACGGTCTGATCGAGCGGCGCCGGGAGGACATCGACACGGGACTGCTCCGTCTCGCCGAGTCCCTGCGCCGCCACCGGACGCAGGATCCCGAGACGCTCGCGGACATCGTGCTGCTGGAGCTGCTGCCGCCCGGCGGCGCCACCGACGACACGGCGCTGGTCGTCGTGCGGCTGTGAGCGCGGGTGCGGCCGTGACCGGTCCGGCGGGAAGCCGGTGCGCCGGGCGCCGGCGCGTCAGGGGCCGGTGCGTTCCCGGTCGAGCCGTCCCGTCCGGTCCACGTTCCACCGGTCCTCGGGATCGTCGCTGGGCGCGCCGGCGAACCAGGCGTCGAGGATCTCCTTCAGCAGCGGTTCGGACGTCAGCCGCAGGCCGAGCGCCAGCACGTTGGCGTCGTTCCAGCGGCGCGCGCCGTCCGCCGTGTAGGCGTCCGTGCACAGGGCGGCCCGGACGCCCGGCACCTTGTTGGCGGCGATCGACGCGCCGGTGCCGGTCCAGCAGCACACCACCGCCTGGTCCGCCGTCCCGTCGGCGACCTCGCGGGCCGCCGCCTCGGAGCAGGCCGCCCACCGCGAGTCGTCACCGGGGCTCAGGGCACCGTGCGCGCGCACCTCGTGACCGCGCTCGCGCAGCTCGGCGAGGAGGGCGCGGGCCACGGGTTCGTCCATGTCGGAGGAGACGGAGATCCGCATGCCCCGGAGCCTACTCGGCCGGGCGGCGGCGGGAGACCCGGCAGGGGCCGGCGGGGGCTCCCGGCCCGTGCGGTCCGGCCGCTCCCGCCGGCCGGGCCGCCGCCGGCCGGTCGTCGGCGGCAGGCCGGGGCGGTGGTCCTCCCCGGTCGCGTCGGTGCCCTCCGGCCCGGCCGCCGACGGGCGTTCGGCCGCCCGGCACGGCTCCGTGCCGGGCGCGTCGGACATGGTGCCGGGCGACCCCGCCCGGATCTAGACTGGCACCCCTCACGACGGCCGGTCGACCTGCTGGAACGCGGCGGCCCCGCCCGTCCGCCAGAGTCGAGGAGCGTGCGCTTGTTCTACTACCTTCTGAAATACGTCTTACTGGGCCCGCTGCTGAGACTGCTCTTCCGGCCCCGAATAGAGGGCCTGCGGCACGTGCCGTCGTCCGGCGCCGCCATCATCGCGGGGAACCACCTGTCGTTCTCGGACCACTTCCTGATGCCGGCCGTGCTCAAGCGGCGCATCACCTTCCTCGCGAAGGCCGAGTACTTCACCGGCCCCGGGCTCAAGGGCCGGCTGACGGCCTTCTTCTTCCACAGCGCGGGGCAGATCCCGGTCGACCGCTCCGGCAAGGAGGCCGGCCAGGCCGCCGTCCGGGAGGGCCTCGGGGTGCTGGGCAAGGGGGAACTGCTCGGCATCTACCCGGAGGGCACGCGGTCGCACGACGGCCGTCTCTACAAGGGCAAGGTCGGTGTCGCGGTGATGGCCCTCAAGGCGGGCGTCCCGGTGGTCCCCTGCGCGATGATCGGCACCTTCGAGGCGCAGCCGCCCGGCAAGGTCGTCCCCCGCCTCCATCCGGTGGTGATCCGCTTCGGCGAACCGCTGGACTTCTCGCGCTACGCCGGCCTGGAGAACGAGAAGGCGGTCCTGCGCGCCGTCACCGACGAGATCATGTACGCCATCCTCACCCTGTCCGGGCAGGAGTACGTCGACCAGTACGCGGCCGTCGTCAAGGAGCAGGAGGCGGCGCGCGCGGCGGAGGACAGGCGCCGGTTCCCGCGCATGCCGCTGGGCTGAGCGTCCCGGGCGCACCGGCGGGGGCGGCCCGGGGCTCCGGCCGTCCCTCGTGCCGGCGGACGGCTACCCCAGGCGGGAGAGCCCTTCGTCGAGCAGGCGGCGGAGCCGCAACGCGTCCGGTGCCACGGCGGTCACCAGGGCGGCGGGCCCGGCGAGCGGAAGCACCGCGGCACCGTCTCCCAGCGGGCGCGGGCTCACCGGCGCCTGCGCGAACCCGGGCCGGACCACGAGGAGCTGGCCGACGGCGCGGTGTCCGGCGAGCACGGCGGGGCCGTCCCAGCCGCCCGGCGCCCCGGGCCCGGAGGCCAGCTCCTGGTCGAGGACGGCGCGTCCGGCGATCCGCAGGGTCAGACGGCCGGTGAGCGTGCCGGAGGGCTCCCCCGCACGTCCCAGCACCTGTTCCTCGCGCAGGACGAGCCCGGCCCGGGCGGCGAGGTCGACCCGGGTGGTGACGCGCAGCTCGCTGCCCCGGACGGAGACCAGCTGCTCGGGCAGCCAGTGCAGCTCGGCGCCGTCGGCGACGGTGATCCGCACGTCGTAGCGGGCCTCGCCCCGGTTCTGTCCCGGCAGCGCGAGGGTGGCGGCGGCCGATCCGACGCGCAGCCGCGCGCCCTCCCCGACCTCCGCCCGCACCGTGAAGCGGTCGCCGCCGAGCGGTCCGCTCATGGCGCCGACGAGCACGACCCGCGCCTCGGCGCCGCTCCCCCGGGCCCGCCGGAGGGCCAGCGGCCCGTCGCTCTCCAGCACGGGCAGGCAGGTCCCGCCCCGGCCGTCGGAGCGGGCGTGGATCCGGGCGACGGCGCGGACGCCGGTGGTGTTCACGCCGTCCACGCGGCGAGCCGCTCCCGCACCCAGCTGGCGACCTCGGCCACCCCCTCCGCACTGCGCAGCGACTGGAAGACCACGGGCAGACGGGCCCGCTGCGCCCTGGCGTCGGCGGCCATGCGGCCGAGGTCGGAGCCGACGTACGGGGCGAGGTCGGTCTTGTTGACGACCAGCAGGTCGGCCGTGGTCACCCCCGGGCCGCCCTTGCGCGGGATGTCGTCCCCGCCGGCCACGTCGATGACGAAGATCTGCGCGTCGACGAGCCCCTTGGAGAAGGTGGCGGTGAGGTTGTCCCCGCCGGACTCGACGAGGACGAGGTCCAGGGGGCCCACCTCGTCCTCCAGGTCCTCCACCGCTTCGAGGTTGGCGGAGATGTCGTCCCGGATCGCGGTGTGCGGGCACGCCCCGGTCTCCACGGCGGTGATCCGCTCGGGCGGCAGCACGGCCTCACGCAGCAGGAACTCGGCGTCCTCCCGCGTGTAGATGTCGTTGGTGACGACGGCGAGCGACACCTCCTCCCGCAGGGCGCGGCAGAGGGCGGCCACGGTGGCGGTCTTCCCGGACCCGACGGGACCGCCCAGCCCGATGCGCAGAGCCCGGCGGGCACCGTCCGGGCGGCGGGCGTCGGCGCTCACGGCCCCGGGGCCGTGGTGGGCGTGGTCGAGGTGCATGGAACGTGGTCCTTCCTGTCTCGTGACGGTCCGGCGGCCTTCCCCGGGGCCTACGACGCGAACAGACGCACCGGCCGTGCCGCGTGCGCCTCCGCGTCGGTCTCGAGCAGCGGCGCCGACGCCGCGGGCAGCGCGTCGCTCCCCTCGTCGGCCGCCCCGCGCGCCGCCTCGACCGCCCGGCCGGCCACCCGGTCCAGCTCCGGCGCCAGCCGGGCCAGGACGCGCGTCGCGTCGAAGGGGTCGAGACCCAGCAGCCGCACCGTCGCCGTCGCCGGTCCGCTCACGCTCTCGTACGCCGCGCAGTACGCCGCGTCGGCCGGTCCCAGCCCGGCCGCCCGCGCCGTCAGGCCCAGGACCACCGGGTGGTGCGCTCCCTTGGGGAACCTCCCCGCCAGCGCGTCCAGTTCGGCCGACGGCCAGGTCGCGCGCGCCGCCCGCATCAGCTGCCGGCCCAGTCTGCGCGCGGCCGACCGGAGCGCGGGCGAGGGGGTTCGGGCGTCGGCCGCCTCGTCCAGGACCACGGGGTCGACGCCCAGCGCGGCCGCCGCCGCGAGCGCCGCCGACACCCGTCCCGCCGTGTGGAGGCGCCCCCGGCAGAAGTCCTCCAGCGTGTCCGCCCCGGTGATCCGCCCGGCGCCGACCGCCGCCTCCGCGCCGCCGGAGTGCGCGTGCCCCCCGGCGGGGAAGCGTCCGTCGGCCAGGACGAGGAGTGCGGCCCTCGGTGTCGTGGAGGCCATCAGAAGAGGAAGTACCGCTGGGCCATGGGCAGTTCCGGGGCCGGAACCGCCTCGACCAGCTCCCCGTCGATGCGCACCGCGAAGCTGTCGGGGTCGACCCGGACGTCGGGCCGGGCGTCGTTCTCGCGCATGTCCGCCTTGGTCACCCCGCGCGTGGAGTCGATCGCCGCGAACCGCTTGCCCAGCCCCAGTCTCTCCGGCAGCGCGTCCTCGATCGCCGCCCGTGCGACGAAGTTCAGCGAGTTGGCGGCCGGCGCCCGGCCGATCGCCCCGTACATCGGGCGCGGGAGGACCGGCTGCGGCGTCGGGATGGAGGCGTTGGCGTCGCCCATCTGGGCGTAGGCGATCTGCCCGCCCTTGAGGACGAGGTGGGGCTTGACCCCGAAGAACGCCGGTTCCCACAGCACCAGATCGGCCAGCTTGCCGCTCTCGACGGAGCCGATCTCGCGGGCGAGGCCCTGGGCGAGGGCCGGGTTGATCGTGTATTTGGCGACATAGCGACGCACCCGGCGGTTGTCCGCGCGCCCGTCGCCCGGGAGGGCGCCGCGCCGCCGCTTCATGGCGTGGGCCGTCTGCCAGGTCCGCATGATCACCTCGCCGACCCGCCCCATGGCCTGGGAGTCCGAGGAGATGATCGAGATGGCGCCCAGGTCGTGCAGGACGTCCTCCGCGCCGATGGTGGACGGCCGGATCCGGGACTCGGCGAAGGCCAGGTCCTCCGGCACCGCGGGGTTCAGGTGGTGGCACACCATCAGCATGTCGAGGTGCTCCTCGACGGTGTTGACGGTGAACGGCCGGGTCGGATTGGTCGAACTGGGCAGGACGTGCGGCTCGGAGACCACCGTCATGATGTCCGGGGCGTGTCCGCCGCCCGCGCCCTCGGTGTGGTACGCGTGGATGCCGCGCCCGGCGATCGCGGCGAGCGTGTCGCCCACGAAACCGGCCTCGTTGAGGGTGTCGGTGTGGATGGCGACCTGGACGCCGGTCCGATCGGCGACGGTCAGCGCGGCGTCGATGACGGCCGGGGTCGACCCCCAGTCCTCGTGCAGCTTCAGCCCGACCGCGCCGCCCCGGATCTGCGAGAGCATCGCCTCGTGGGAGACCGTGTTGCCCTTGCCGAGCAGGCCGATGTTCAGCGGGTGGGCCTCCATCGCCTCCAGCATCCGGGCGAGGTGCCAGGGGCCCGGGGTGACGGTGGTCGCCTTGGAGCCCTCGGCGGGTCCGGTGCCGCCGCCGACCAGGGTGGTGACGCCGGAGGCCAGCGCCTCGTCGGCGATCCGCGGGCAGATGAAGTGGACGTGCGCGTCGACGGCACCGGCGGTGAGGATCCGTCCGTTGCCGGCGATGACCTCGGTCTCGGGGCCGATGACCAGGTCCGGGTGGACGCCGTCCATGGTGTCGGGGTTGCCGGCCTTGCCGATGCCGGTGATCCGGCCGTCGCGGATGCCGACGTCGGCCTTGACGACGCCCCAGTGGTCCACCACGACCGCACCGGTGACGACCGTGTCCGGGGCGCCCTGCGCGCGGGTGGCACGGGCCTGCCCCATGGACTCGCGGATGACCTTGCCGCCGCCGAACACGGCCTCGTCCCCGGCGAGTCCGGGACCGCCCGAGCGGTCCTCCTCGATCTCGACCAGCAGGTCGGTGTCGGCGAGCCGGATGCGGTCGCCGGTCGTCGGGCCGAACAGGTCGGCGTAGGCCGCGCGGGAGATCTCAGGCATCGAGGGCGCCCCCGGTCTCCCCGCGCAGCCCGGGCACGACACGGGCTCCGGCGAGCGGGACGAGTTCCACCTCGACCGGGATGCCGGGTTCGAAGCGCACGGCGGTCCCGGCGGCGACGTTCAGCCGCTTGCCGCGCGCCGCCGCGCGGTCGAACTCCAGGCCCGGGTTGGTCTCGGCGAAGTGGTAGTGGGAACCGACCTGCACGGGCCGGTCGGCGGCGTTGAGGACGGTCAGCCGGGTGACCTCGCGGCCCGCGTTGCAGGCGACCGGGTCGTCGGCGAACAGGATCTCTCCGGGAATCACGGCGGCCGCTCCCCGTCAGACGATCGGGTCGTGGACGGTGACGAGCTTGGTGCCGTCCGGGAAGGTGGCCTCCACCTGGACGTCGTGGATCATCTCGGGGACGCCCTCCATGACGTCGTCCCGGGTGAGCACCCGGCGCCCCGACGCCATGAGCTCGGCGACCGTACGGCCGTCCCGGGCGCCCTCGAGGAGGTGCGAGGTGAGGAGGGCGACCGCCTCGGGGTGGTTCAGCCGCAGCCCCCGGGCGCGGCGCCGGGCCGCCACGTCGGCCGCGACGTGGATCAGCAGCCTCTCCTGCTCGTGCGGGGTCAGGTGCACGGCGTCCCACCTCACAGTCCTCGTTCCGGGCCGTGCGGGGCCCGGCTGCCGCGGCCACGGGGCAGGGTCCCGGTGGCGTGGACCGGCAGGCTAGTCGGGCGGCGTTTCGGGGACGTTAACCGCGCCGTGGTCCGGTGTCAGGTGTCCGCGGTGGTGCGGCCCATGGCCATCAGCGCCCGCAGGCCCTCGCCCAGGGCCCGCTCGGAGAGTCCGCCGAAGAGGGCCATCTGGGCCGCGAAGCCCTGCACGAACGCGATCATCGCCCGGGCCACGGCGTCGGTGTCGGCGTCGGCGGGCATCAGGCCGGTGTCCTTGTAGCTCTCGACGACCTTCCCCCAGGCGGTGCGGACGTCGCGGTATCCGTCGCCCAGCACGGCCGCCAGCTCGGGGCTGCGCGCGGTCTCCGTCCACACCTGGATCATCAGCCGCGGGAACATCCACTCGCCGCCGTCCAGGGTGGCCGGCCGCTGCTCCCTCATCCGGGCCAGGGAGCGCGGGATGAGCACGTCGGGGGTGGGCGGCGGGCTCTCCTGCGCGGCCTGCTCGAGGATGCCGCGCACCGTGCCGAGCACCTCGGTCACGATCGCGGCGATCAGCTCCTCCTTGCCGCTGAAGTACCGGTAGACGGCGCCGGCGGAGAGGTCCACCTCCTTGAGCACGTCCTGCATCGAGGTGGCGTGGAAGCCGTTGCGGGCGAAGCAGGAGGCGGCGCCGTCGAGGATCTGGCGGCGGCGGGCGTCGAGGTGTTCCTGGGATACGCGGGCCATGCGGTCAACCTAAAACGAACATTCCTTCTTGACAAGGAGCGCCGGGAGCGGGACGGTGGTGACGAATCCAAAACGAACGATCCTTCTTTTTTGGCGGCCGCCGGGGACCCGGGCGTCCGCCGCAGAAGCGCTCGACCTCCGGGAAGCCCTCCGAGGAGTCTCCATGTCCACTCCCCCCGCCGCCTCCGCGCTCCCTCCGGCACCCTCCGTGCCGCCGCACCGGCGCGTCGCGGCCGTGATCGTGCTCGTCCCCGTCCTGGTGGCGCTGGCGCTCTGGGCCTTCGCCTGGCCCGCGGCCCGTACGGCCCCCCGCGACCTGCCGCTCGGCGTGGCCGGCCCCGCCACCGCGACCGCACCGGTGGAGCAGCGGCTGGAGGACCGCGAGGGCGCCTTCGACCTCCACCGCTACGCCGACGAGCCCGCCGCCCGGAAGGCCGTGGAGGACCGCGAGGTGTACGGCGCGGTCGTCGTCACCGAACGGGGCCCGAAGCTGCTCACCGCCTCCGCCGCGAGCCCGTCCGTGGCGCAGGCGCTGCAGCAGGCGGTGGCGGATCCGGCGTCCGCCGGCGGCGCCCGGGTCACGACCGAGGACGTCGTGCCCGCGGCCGCGGGCGATCCGCGCGGGGCGGCCGTGAACGCGAGCGTGCTGCCGCTCGCCCTGGCCGGCATCGGGGCCGGCGCCGCGGTGACCCTGCTGGGGCTGCGCGGTGTGCGCGCGGTGGTCGCGCTGGTGGGGTCGGCCGCCCTGGTCGGCGCGGTGGCCGCGGCGCTGGCGCAGAGCTGGCTGGAGCTCGTCCCGGGGAACTGGTGGGCCGTGGCCGGGACGTTCGGACTGGCCGCGCTGGCCGTGGGCGCGGCGGTCGCGGGACTGGCGGCGCTGTTCGGGCAGGCCGGCATCGGGCTCGGCACCCTCCTGGTCATGCTGCTCGGCAACCCCTTCTCCGGGGCCTCCTCGGCGCCGGAGATGCTGCCGGAGCCGGCCGGGGCGATCGGCCAGTGGCTGCCGCCGGGCGCGGGCGTGTCGCTGCTGCGCTCGGTGTCCTTCTTCGACGGCGCGGCCGGCACCGGTCCCGCCCTGACGCTGACCTGGTGGGCGGCGCTGGGCCTGGGCGCCGTGCTGCTCGCCGGCCCGTTGCGGCAGCGGACGGGGAACGCGGAGTCCGCACCCGGGCGGAGCCCGGTCGCCGTCGGCTGACCGGCCGCGAGGAGACGACAGGAGCGTGCGCCCCCGCCGTGGCGGGGGCGCACGCTCCTGCTCGTCCGAGGGGGCCCGCCCCGAGGGCTTGCGAGGGGGGCCTACGAGGTGGCCGTCCCCCGGTGCTCCGCGGCGATGCCGAACCGCTGCTGTTCGCGGGAGGCGGACGCGGCCCCGCGGACGCCGGCGACCGTGCTGATCACCTGCTCCTGCGCGGGCTCCTGAGGCTCCCGGAGCTCTTCGAGCCGTCGCAGGTCATCGGCGGACACGAGGGCGACGAGGGGTTTTCCGTGCCGGGTCACGACGACGCGTTCACCGCCGTACACCACCCGGTTGATCAGGTCGGCGAGCTCAGCCCTGGCTTGCGTCACCGGAATCTCGTAGGCCATGCGTCCATCATAACGTCATGTACGTCCTGTACATTTTTTACAGAGGCCGCAGCCAGCGACGCGCGTGCCGGAAACGGCCGCGCCCTGCCACAGGAGGGGTTCGCATGACCCGACCGACCGCCCGCCAGGCCCTGCCCGGGTTCACCGAACACACGGTGCACGGGCACCGGACGACGGATCCGTACGCGAAGCTGCTCCAGGAGCGGATCGTCCTCCTCGGGACCCGGATCGACGAGAACTCCGCGAACGACGTGGCGGCCCAGCTCCTGTACCTGGAGCACCGGGCGCCGGACCGGGACATCTCGCTCTACGTCAACTCCCCCGGCGGCCCGTTCCACGCCATGTCGGCGATCTACGACACGCTGCGCCACGTCACCTGCGACGTGGAGACGGTCTGCCTCGGCCGGGCCGAGGGGACCGCCGCGCTGCTGCTGGCCGCCGGCACCCCGGGCAAGCGGCTCGTGCTGCCCGGAGCCCGCCTGGTGCTCCGTCAGCCCGCCCTGACCGAGCCGGCCGAGGGCCGGGCCGACGACCTGGCGGTCCGGGCCGAGGAGTTGGCCCGCATCCGGTCCCGGACGGAGGAGCTGCTCGTCCGGCACACGGGCCGCACCGCCGAGCAGGTCCGCTCGGACATCGAGCGGGACAGGGTGCTCGACGCGCGGGAGGCGGTGGACCACGGCCTGGCGGACCGGATCGTGCCCGGCCGCGGGGACGTCCGGACCGCCGCCGGCGCGAGGTGAGCCCCGATGCTGCCACCGGAGCTGCCTCCCCTGCCCGCGCTGACCCGGGCCGAGGCCGAGTTGATCGACCGTTACCTCGAGGTCGTCGACCTGCTCGGCCGCATCAACCCCGCTTCGGACGGTGACACCTACCGCGGGCTGCGCGCCGCGCAGGCACTGGTCGGCAAGGCCGTCGCGCTGCGCGACGCGCTGACCGTGATGCACCGGCGCGGCGAGACCGAACTGCACTCCGCCACGCTGGTCCGGGCACTGCGGGTGCTGGACGGCGAGCGGCGCACGGCCCGGCTCATGCTGCCGCCGGCCCGCGGGAGTTGACGCCCGCACCGGTCCGGACGGCCGCCCTCGCCGGCGGTGTGTCCGGGCCGGGGCCGAAACGGACCAAAAGGCTTACCCCCATCCGGCGTAGGAGAACCTGCTGTTTTCGGGCCGTCGAAGTTGCACAACGCGCGCGTCCCGAGGGCGGAATGGGGCATTCCAATGCTGGTCCGGGGCCCTTTGGCGCTCTTGACAACGGCTCGAACAGGGAGGTGTCCACCCGAACGGGTGAGTGGTGAGTAACAACACAAATCCCCGGTTCCGTTGGGATTTCGGGCCGCCCATGAGTCAAGATCCCTGACTGACGACAAGCCCCCGCCACCGCGGCGGGGCGATCCGGGCGGACGCCGAGTCCTGCCGCCGCCCGGATGACCGGTCGACAGGAGTGGATCGGCAGGAGTGGAGGACCCAAGCACGACGGGTCGCCGGGACCCCGGTTCCGAGCAGCCCTTGGGGTGAAGCCGCACGTGTGCGGCCGGGCAACTTCGCCAGCCCGAATCCGACAGGTCATCCTTCACAGGCGGCTGACGAAGGGTTGCGCATGACTGCGCTCAATCGTGTCCCGTCTCTCGTGGCCCGGGCCGGTACGGCCTCGGCCCTCACCCTGGCCGCCGTGGGCGGTTCGATCGTGGTCCCGGGCGCCGCCTCGGAGGCGGCGGCCGCGAGCACGGCCACCAAGGCTCTGAAGGTCGCCGCGTCGAAGAAGGGCTCACCGTACAAGTGGGGCGCCACCGGGCCGTACCGGTTCGACTGCTCCGGACTCACCCTGTACTCGTTCAAGAAGGCGGGCAAGAAGCTGCCGCGCACCGCCGCCCAGCAGTACAACAAGACGCGCCACATCTCCGCCTCGAACCGCAGGGCCGGCGACCTGGTGTTCTTCCACTCGGGCAGCAACGTCTACCACGTCGGCATCTACGCGGGTAAGGGCAAGATCTGGCACGCCCCGAAGACCGGGGACGTGGTGCGCCTGCAGAAGATCTGGACCCGCAGCGTCTGGTACGGCCGGGTCAACTGATCCGCGGGGCGGCGGCGCCCCGACGCGCCGCCGCCCCGCCGGGCGTGACACGGCCTCGGCGGGGTGCCCGTCACCGGCACGGCCCGGTGTCACCCCCGCACCGCACGCGGCGGGCCCCCGCCGCCGGCCGTGCCCACCGCCGCACTCACCGCCGTGCCGCCCACCGCCCGCGGACGCCCCGGGGCCGGGCGCGCACCCGCGGTGCCGCGTGCCGCGCCGAAGCCGCCTCGGGCCGCTCCGAGCCGCACCGGCACGCCGCCGGCCGCTTCCGCGCGGTGACGGCCCCTACGGCTCCTGCCGGCCCGCCGCCGTGACCGGCTCGGTGACCGGTGCCGTGACCGGGAGGGCCCACGGCAGTTCGACGGAGACCGTCTTGCCCCCCTCACGCGTGGGACGGATCCTGAGCCTCCCCCCGCATTCCGCGGTCAGCCAGCGGATGATGACCAGTCCGCGGCCGTTGTCCTGCTGGACCGCGGCGGGCAGCCGCTTGGGCAGGCGGGGATGGCTGTCGGTGACGCCGACGTGCAACCGCTCGTCGCGGTCGAGGACCACGTCCACCGTGAAGGTGGGTGACTGCCCGCACGTGTGCTCCACGGCGTTGGTGGCGAGTTCGGAGACGATCAGCCGGACGGTGTCGGACACGTCCGCGTCCGCCGGCATGCCCCACTCCGCCAGCATCCCCACCACGTAGGCACGGGCCGCGGAGACCGAGGCGGGATCGCTCGGCAGAGTGACGGATGCTTCCAGGTGGTCTGCCATGGCGACGTCGTCCCTTTCCCACGGGACCGCAGTCCGACACGGAGCGGATGGTTCGAGTACGGTCCCGCACTGGTGCTTCGTCGCCAGACTGCCATCACCACACGGGGCAGGGCGGCGATCCACCAAGATATGCATATATCTGTCGCCCGAAGCGGTGAACTCTGCGACGGAAGACCGTATACGGGCGACCCGGAGGGAGTAGGGAGAGTCCATGCAGTACGGTCCCGCGGTGCGCCGTCGGAAACTGGGCGCCGAACTGCGCACGCTGCGCACCTCGGCGGGGCTCACCAGTGGCGAGGCGGCCCGGCTGGTGGGCTGGCACCAGTCGAAGGTGAGCCGGATCGAGACGGGCACGAGCGGGGTGAAACCGGCCGACGTCCGGTTACTGCTCGACGCCTACGACGTGACCGATCCGCAGCTGCGGGACCTGCTGCTGGTGCTGTCGGGCTCCGGCGACGGCCGGCACCACTGGTGGCACGCCTACCGCGGCGTACTGCCGCCGACCTACCGGGACTTCATCAGCCTGGAGTCCCAGGCGAGCGCGATGCGCACCCTGGAGACCACGGTGGTCCCCGGCCTGCTGCAGACGCCGGAGTACGCGCGGGCGGTGACCCGGGCCGCGCTGGAGGGCGCCTCGGAGGAGCGGCTGGACGCCCTGGTGGAGGTGCGGCTGGCCCGGCAGGACGTGCTGCGGTCCGATCCTCCGCTGGAGTTGAGCGCGGTCCTGGACGAGGCGGTGCTGCGCCGGGAGGTCGGCGGTCCCGGCGTGATGGCCCGTCAGCTGGCGCGGCTGGTCGAGGCGGCCCGGCTGCCCCAGGTGCGGTTGCAGGTCCTGCCGTTCAGCGCCGGGGCGCACATCGGCGTGACCGGTCCTTTCGTAATCTTTTCATTTTCGCGCACTTCTGATCTGGACGTGGTTGTTCTCGACCACTTGACGAGTAGCCTCTACCTGGAGCGGAAAGAAGACCTCCGGGCCTACTCGGAGGCCTTCAACGCCCTTTCGGTCCACGCCCTTTCACCCGAGGACTCGTTGGATTTCATCGCCGGTGCAGCCGCCGGCGCGTAAGGAGGCACGATGCCTGTACCGCCTCGGACCGTTCCCTCCAGCCTCGACCTGCACGGTGTGCGGTGGCTGCGCAGCAGCTACAGCACGGGCGCGAACAACTGCGTCGAGACGGCCCGGCCCGCCTCCGGCCCCCCGGCCGGACTGCTCGCCGTGCGCGACTCCAAGGCCCCGGCCGGGCCCGTGCTGCTCTTCTCCCCCGACAGCTGGGCGAAGTTCCTGACCGCGGTCCGCTGACCCCGCCGGTCAGCCCTTCACCGGGCGACGCACGGCCGTGCCACGCCGACTCATGGCCGCGTTTCGCCGATCACCCGTACAGCGCGTTCGATCTCCGCCCCGGACAGGTCAGCGCGGGCGGTCAGTCTGAGCCGTGAGACGCCGTCGGGCACGGAGGGAGGACGGAAGCAGCCCACGGCCAGGCCGGCCGCACGGCAGTCGGCCGCCCACCGCACGGCCTGCTCCGGGGACGGGGCGCGCACGGAGACGACCGCGGCGTCCGGGCGTACCGCTTCCAGACCCGCGGCCGTCAGGCGTGCGTGGAGTTCGTGCGCCACCGCACGCGCCCGCTCCGCCCGCTCCGGTTCGCGGCGCAGCAACCCCAGGGCCGCCAGGGCCGCGCCCGCCGACGCGGGGGCGAGGCCCGTGTCGAAGATGAACGTCCGGGCCGTGTTGACCAGGTGCTCGATCACCCGTGCGGGACCGAGGACGGCACCGCCCTGGCTGCCGAGCGACTTGGACAGCGTGACCGTCACGACGACGTCGTCGGCGCCCGCGAGCCCCGCCGCGTGCGGGGCGCCGCGGCCGCCGTCGCCGAGCACCCCCAGGCCGTGGGCGTCGTCGACCAGCAGACCCGCGCCGCGCTCCCGGCACGCCTCGGCGTACTCGGCCAGCGGGGCCGCGTCGCCGTCGACCGAGAAGACCGTGTCGGACACGACGACCGCCGTGCCCGCGTGCGTGTGCAGGGCCTTGCGCACCGCCTCCGGATCGGAGTGGGGGACGACCTGGGTGGTGCCCCGGGCCAGCCGGCAGCCGTCGATCAGCGAGGCGTGGTTTCCGGCGTCGGAGACGATCAGCGAACCGTGCGGGGCCAGCGCGGTGACCGCGGCGAGGTTGGCCGCGTACCCGGAGGAGAAGACCAGGGCCGCCTCGAAGCCGCAGAAGTCGGCCAGCTCGCGCTCCAGCGCGGCGTGGAGTTCGGTGGTGCCGGTGACCAGGCGTGAGCCGGTCGCACCGCCGCCCCAGAGCGTCGCGGACCGCGCCGCCCGTCCGACGACCTCCGGGTCGCGGGCCAGGCCCAGGTAGTCGTTGCTCGCGAGGTCGAGGAGCGGCGAGTGGGCGGGGCGGGGACGCAGCGTCCGTACGAGTCCGGCCCGGCGGCGCAGCTCCGCCTGCTCGTCGATCCAGCCGAACGCCATGGGTCCTCCGGGGATTTTGTAGGCAGTGCACAGACACTAGCGGGACGGCCGACGGACCACTGTGTGGCAATACCCACACCTCGAAGCGGCTCTGTTGTACGAACTCTCCTTGGCCCGGGCGGGCCGAGTAGGACAGGATCGGCTCTCATGGACCTGCTGAACACGCTGGTGGACAAGGGGCTTCGGCGCGAGACGCCGACCCGTGAGGAAGCGCTGGCCGTCCTCGCGACGTCCGACGACGACCTGCTCGACGTGGTGGCCGCGGCCGGGAAGGTGCGGCGGCACTGGTTCGGCCGTCGAGTGAAACTCAACTATCTCGTCAACCTCAAGTCCGGCCTGTGCCCGGAGGACTGCTCCTACTGTTCCCAGCGGCTCGGCTCGAAGGCCGGCATCCTCAAGTACACCTGGCTCAAGCCGGACGAGGCGTCGAAGGCGGCCGCCGCCGGACTCGCGGGCGGGGCCAAACGGGTGTGCCTGGTGGCGAGCGGCCGCGGTCCGACCGACCGGGACGTGGACCGGGTCTCCGACACCATCAAGGCGATCAAGGAGCAGAACGAGGGCGTGGAGGTGTGCGCCTGCCTCGGCCTGCTCTCCGACGGCCAGGCGGAACGGCTGCGTGAGGCGGGCGCGGACGCCTACAACCACAACCTCAACACCTCCGAGTCCACCTACGGGGACATCACCACCACGCACACCTACGCCGACCGCGTGGACACCGTGCAGAAGGCGCACGCGGCGGGCCTGTCCGCCTGTTCCGGGCTGATCGCCGGCATGGGCGAGAGCGACGAGGACCTGGTCGACGTGGTCTTCTCGCTGCGCGAGCTGGACCCGGACTCGGTACCGGTCAACTTCCTGATCCCGTTCGAGGGCACGCCGCTCGCCAAGGAGTGGAACCTGACCCCGCAGCGGTGCCTCAGGATCCTGGCGATGGTGCGGTTCGTGTGCCCGGACGTCGAGGTGCGGATCGCGGGCGGCCGCGAGGTGCACCTGCGCACGATGCAGCCGCTCGCGCTCCACCTGGCCAACTCGATCTTCCTCGGCGACTACCTCACCAGTGAGGGCCAGGCGGGCAGGGCCGACCTGGAGATGATCGCCGACGCCGGGTTCGAGGTGGAGGGCACCGACCAGGTGACCCTGCCCGAGCACCGGGCGGGCGGCGGATGCGGCTCGCACCAGGGCGGCGGGTGCGGCTCGCACGAGGACGGCGGGTGCGGCTCGCACGAGGACGGCGGGTGCGGCTCGCACGAGGACGGCGGGGTGTGCGGTTCGGCACCGGAGGGTGCCGGCTCCTGCGCGAGCGCGGACGCGGACGCGGAGACCGTGCGCCGGGCCGGTGAACCGCGTACCGATCTGGTCGCCGTCCGCCGCCGGGGTGCCGGAACGGACCTCGCGCCCAATGCCTGAGCTCTCCGTCACCGACCTGCTGGAGCTCGACCGGCGGCACGTCTGGCATCCGTACGGGCCCATGCCGGGCCGCCGGGACCCGCTCGTCGTGGAGTCGGCGAGCGGGGTGCGGCTGAAGCTCGCCGACGGCTCGGGCGAGCTGGTCGACGGGATGTCGTCCTGGTGGTCGGCGATCCACGGCTACAACCACCCGGTGCTGAACGAGGCCGCGCGCGAGCAGCTCGCGCGGATGAGCCACGTGATGTTCGGCGGGCTCACGCACGAGCCCGCCGTCCGGCTGGCGAAGCTCCTCGTCGACGTGTCGCCCGACGGCCTGGAGCACGTCTTCCTCGCCGACTCGGGGTCGGTGTCGGTCGAGGTCGCGGTCAAGATGTGCCTGCAGTACTGGCGTTCGCTGGGCCGGCCGGAGAAACGGCGGCTGCTGACCTGGCGGGGCGGCTACCACGGCGACACCTGGCAGCCGATGTCCGTGTGCGACCCCGAGGGCGGGATGCACGAGCTGTGGACCGGGGTGCTGCCGCGTCAGGTGTTCGCCGGCGCCCCGCCCGCCCGCTACGAGGAGTCCTACGCCGACCACCTGCGGGAGCTGATCGGGCGGCACGCCGGTGAACTGGCCGCGGTGATCGTGGAGCCGGTGGTGCAGGGCGCGGGCGGGATGCGCTTCCACTCCCCCGCCTACCTGCGGGTGCTGCGCGAGGCGTGCGACGCGCACGACGTGCTGCTGGTGTTCGACGAGATCGCGACCGGGTTCGGGCGCACGGGCGCCCTGTTCGCGGCGGAGCACGCGGCGGTGACCCCGGACGTGATGTGCGTGGGCAAGGCGCTGACCGGCGGTTACCTGACCCTGGCGGCGACGTTGTGCACCGCGCGGGTGGCGAGAGGCATCTCGCGCGGCGAGGTGCCGGTGCTGGCGCACGGGCCGACGTTCATGGGCAACCCGCTGGCGGCGGCGGTGGCCTGCGCCTCCGTCGAACTGCTGCTCGGGCAGGACTGGGCCGCGGAGGTCAAGCGCATCGAGGCGGGCCTGCGCGACGGGCTGGCGCCGGCGGCACGGCTGCCGGGGGTCCGGGACGTGCGGGTGCTGGGCGCCGTCGGTGTCGTCCAGCTCGACCACGCCGTGGACATGGAGGCGGCCACCCGGGCCGCGGTGCGCGAGGGTGTGTGGCTGCGGCCGTTCCGGGACCTGATCTACACCATGCCGCCGTACGTCACGGGCGACGAGGACGTGGCACTGATCGCGCGGGCGGTGCGCGCGGCCGCGGAGGAGGGATGACATGCCGGTACTGGTGATCACGGGCACGGGCACGGAGGTCGGCAAGACGGTGGTGACGGCCGCGGTCGCGGCGACGGCGCTGTCGGCCGGCCGGTCGGTGGCCGTGCTGAAGGCGGCGCAGACGGGCGTGGGGCCCGGCGAGCCCGGGGACGCCGACGAGGTCGCCCGGCTCGCCGGTGCCGTGACGAAGGCCGAACTCGCCCGCTACCCCGATCCGTTGGCGCCGGCCACGGCCGCCCGCCGGGCCGGCCGGGCGCCGGTGCATCCGCACGACGTCGCCGAGCGGGCCGCCAAGCTGGCCACCGAGCACGATCTGGTGCTGGTGGAGGGCGCGGGCGGGCTGCTCGTGCGGTTCGACGCGGCCGGCGGGACGCTGGCGGACGCGGCGGCGCTGCTGGCGGCGCCGGTGCTGGTGGTGGCGTCGGCGGGCCTCGGCACCCTCAACGTCAGCGAGCTGACGGCCCGTGAGGTGCGCGGGCGCGGGCTCGGCCTGGCGGGTCTCGTGATCGGCAGCTGGCCCGCACGGCCCGATCTGGCCTCGCGCTGCAACCTGCTGGATCTGCCGGACGTGACCGGGGCCCCGCTGCTGGGCGCGGTACCGGCCGGGGCGGCGGCCCTGGATCCGGCCGGCTTCCGGACCTCGGCACCGCACTGGCTGGCGCCCCGGCTGGACGGAACGTGGGACGCGGAGGTGTTCCGGGTGCGGGAGGCGCCCTGACGGCGGCGGGGGCGTGCGCGGGAAACGCCCCCCGCGGCAGAGGGATGCGAGCGGCCCCCGCGGGGGAGAATCGCGGTGAGGCCCGCCCCGGGGAGGCCCCGTGCCTCCCCGGGCCCCCGGTCTCTCCCCCATGAGCAGGGAGGTACCCGCCATGTCCGCCGGCTCCGCGAAGGTGACGCGGGATCCCGTGCACCATCCGCTGTTCGCCCGTTGCTACGCACGGATCAGCGTCACCGCCGAGACCCGGGCGGGCATGGCCGAGGTGCGCCGCCGGCTGCTCGGCGGGCTGTCCGGGAGGGTGATCGAGGTGGGCGCGGGCAACGGCCTGAACTTCGCGCACTACCCGGGCACCGTCTCGGAGGTCGTCGCCATCGAACCGGAGCGGACGCTGCGCGGGCTGGCCGTGCAGGCCGCCCTGCGCGCCGAGGTGCCGGTGGACGTGGCACCGGGTGCGGCGGAGGCGCTGCCGGTCAAGAGCGAAGCGTTCGACGCGGCGGTGGTCTCCCTGGTGCTGTGCAGCGTGCGGGACGTGCCGCGGGCGCTCGCGGAGCTGAGGCGGGTGCTGCGGCCGGGCGGCGAGCTGCGGTTCTTCGAGCACGGCCGGGGCGGCGGCCGCCTCATGACCCTCACCCAGCGCGCGCTGGACCGGACCGTGTGGCCGCCGCTGGCCGGCGGGTGCCATCTGGCGCGGGACCCGGTCGGCGCGCTGCGGAAGGCGGGGTTCGAGCTCGGCCCCTACCGGCGGACGCTGATGCCGGAGAACGGACCGAGGCTGCCCACCTCCTACTGCGTCACCGGCACCGCGTGGCGCCCGGTGGCCGACGCGGCGGACGCCGGACGCTGACGTCTCGTCTCACTCGCTCCAGCGGCGCAGCTCGGCCGCGATGTCGTCGACGGTCGCCTCGCCGTCCTTGACCAGCCGGGCCAGATCACGGACCTGCTCCGGCGAGGTGACGACCTTCAGACCGCTGGCGACGAGGTAGGCGTACGCGACGGCGGAGGCGAACAGGGCGTTGGAGCGCTCCAGCGCCGGGACGTGGATCAGCAGCTGGAGGAGGGCGGCGGCGCGGGCGTGCGGGCTGTCGTAGACGGGGACGCCGAATATCTCGGCCCGGTGGCGCGCGACGGCGGCGACGAGGGCGCCCCAGTCGGTGACCTGGGGGTCTCCCGGTGTCTGCTGCTCGGCGAGCATCAGCAGCCAGGCGAGGTCGATGCGCAGGTCCTCCAACGGATCAGTGGCGACCTTCGCGCGTGCCCGCGCGGTCCTCCCGCGCCCTCGACGCGGCCCGCGCGGCGGAACCCCCGTCGAACTCCTCGGCGAAGACGGCCTCGTACTGCTTCATGAAGTCGGCGGCGGCCTCGACGAACGCGCGGCCGGCCTCGCCGGTGTCCTGCCGGACCAGTTCCTCGATGTAGCGGTTCACGCTCATCCCGCGGGCCAGGGCGCGTTCCCGCGCCGCTCGGGCGGTGCCCTCGTCCACGCGCACGTTCAGCTGGGTCTTCGCCATACCTCGAAGCTAGCGCCGAGGTGCTAGCTCCGGCAAGGGCAACCGCCCCGGGGAGGTGCGTGCCCCTTGCACCGGCATCGGCGGCCGGACCAGGGGGAGTGACCCGCACGCCTGGGGATACCAGGTGTGGGCGGGATCACATTACCCTCGGGCGCGACGGGTACGACCCGACGTCCTCACGGAGGAGGCGGCCTTGTCCACACCTTCTGCCCGGTACTCCCCGGGCCTCGCGTCGGCCGACGGGATCGCGGCCCGCGCCCGCGGCCTGACCAAGGCGTACGGCTCGGGTGAGACGACCGTGCTCGCCCTGGACGCGGTGGACGTGGACATCGTGCGCGGCCGGTTCACCGCGGTGATGGGCCCCTCGGGCTCGGGGAAGTCCACGCTGATGCACTGCCTGGCGGGGCTGGACACCGTTTCGGCCGGACAGGTGTGGCTCGGGGACACCGAGATCACCGGCTTGAAGGACCGCGAGCTGACCCGGCTGCGCCGGGACCGGATCGGGTTCATGTTCCAGTCGTTCAACCTCATCCCGACCCTGAACGCGCTGGAGAACATCACCCTGCCCATGGACATCGCCGGGCAGAAGCCCGACGGGCGGTGGCTGGACCAGGTCATCGACACCCTCGGGCTCAGGGACCGGCTGCGGCACCGGCCCGCGCAGCTCTCCGGCGGGCAGCAGCAGCGCGTGGCCTGCGCACGGGCGCTGGCCTCCCGGCCCGAGCTGATCTTCGCGGACGAGCCGACGGGGAACCTCGACTCGCGCGCCGGTCTGGAGGTGCTCGGCTTCCTGCGGGAGGCCGTGGACCGGCTGCGCCAGACCGTCGTGATGGTCACCCACGACCCGGGCGCCGCCGCCCACTCCGACCTGGTGCTCTTCCTGGCGGACGGCCGGATCGTCGACGAGATGCGGCAGCCCACGGCGGAGGCGGTGCTGGAGCGGATGAAGCGCTTCGACGTGATCCGCGCCCCGTCCGACGGCGGCGGCCCCGCGCTCGGCGCCGTCCCCGCCGGCGACGCCGCCCGCCGGCGGGACGAGACCACCCCCCGCAAGGACTGAGACCGTGCTGAGGGCGACGCTCCGGAGCTTCCTCGCGCACAGGGGACGGCTGCTGCTGTCCGCGCTGGCCGTCGTCCTGTCCGTGGCGTTCGTCGCGGGCAGCCTGATCTTCTCCGACACGGTCTCGCGCACCTTCGACCGGCTCTTCGCGTCCGGCTCCGCCGACGTCACCGTCTCGCCCCGGGAGGAGCTGGACTCGCCGGTGCCCTCGGGAGCGGTCCAGACGGTGCCGGCGTCGCTCGCCGGACGGCTGGCCCGGGTCGACGGCGTGGGGTCGGCCCACGCGGACGTCGAGGCCGGGAACATCACGGTCGTCGGCCGCGGCAACGAGCCGGTGGGGCCGGCGACGGGCGCGCCGGTCGTCGGGGTGGGCTGGTACGTCAGCGAGCACAGCGTCGTGGAGCTGACCTCCGGGCGCGCCCCGCGCGCGGACGGCGAGGCGGTCCTGGACGCGGACACGGCCGGCGCCGAGGGCGTGGAGATCGGCGACACGCTGTCCGTGCAGGCGCAGCCGGGCACGTTCCGGGTGGAGGTCGTCGGCATCGCCACGTTCACCACCACCAACCCGGGTGCGGCGCCCCTCTTCCTCGATCCCGAGGTCGCCGCGACCAGGCTGCTGGGCTCCGCCGACCGGGCCACCGGCATCTCGGTCGACGCGGCGCCGGGGGTGACCGACGCGGAGCTGAAGCGCCGCGTGGTGGCGGAGATCGGCACCGGCCCCTACGACGTCAGGACCGCCGACGAACTGGCCGAGACGGCCGCCGACGAGCTCGGCGCGTTCCTCGACGTGATCAAGTACGTGATGGTCGGCTTCGCCGGGATCGCCGTGCTCGTCGGCGTGTTCCTGGTCGTCAACACCTTCTCGATGCTGATCGCCCAGCGCACCCGCGAACTCGGCCTGCTCCGGGCGCTGGGCGCCGACCGGCGGCAGGTGCGCCGGTCGGTGCTCACCGAGGCGGTGCTGCTCGGTCTGGTCGGCTCGACGCTGGGACTGGTGGCCGGCATCGGGCTCGCCCTCGGGCTGATCCGTCTCATGGGCGTCTTCGGCATGAACCTCAGGACCTCGGAGGTGGTCGTCGGCTGGGTGACGCCCGGGACGGCGTATGTCGTCGGTGTCGGCGTCACCTTCGTCGCGGCGTACCTCCCGGCCCGCCGCGCGGCGGGCGTGTCGCCGATGGCCGCGCTCGCCGACGCCGAGGTCGCGGGGGTCGGCCGGCCGCTGCGGACGCGCGCGGTGGTGGGTTCCGTGACGGGGGCGCTCGGGGCGGCGGCGCTGATCGGGTCCGCGGCCGCCACCGAGACGTCCTCGGCGGCCTCCCTGCTGGGGCTCGGGGTGGTCCTCACCCTGATCGCGACCGTCATCGCCGGTCCGCTGCTGGTGCGGCCGGTGATCCGGGTGCTGGGCGCGGCCTTCCCCGCGCTGTTCGGGACGGTCGGCCTGATGAGCCGGCGCAACGCCCTGCGCAATCCCCGCCGCACCGGCGCCACCGCCGCCGCGCTGATGGTGGGGCTCGCCCTGGTCGGCGGCATCTCGGTGGCCAGCGCCTCGATGTCCCGCTCCTTCGACCGGCAGATCGACAAGACGCTGGGCGCCGACTTCGTGATCCAGGACGCCAACTTCAAGCCCTTCCCGCAGGAGGTCACCGACCGCGTCCGGAAGACGGAGGGCGTGGGGCTCGTCGTCCGGCAGCGGTTCGCGCCGGTGGCGGTACGGCTGCCGGACGGCGAGCGGATCGAGACCACCGCCGCCGGGTACGGCGACCGGGTCGACGACGTCGCGCGCGTGACGTACGCGAGCGGCGGCACGGCGGCGGCCCTGGCGGACGGCAACCTCGCCATGGACGTCGACTTCGCCCGGGAGCACGGCGTCCGCCTCGGCGGCACGGTGCCGGTCGAGTTCCCCGGCAGGAGGGGCACCGAGCTGACGGTGGCCGCCCTCACCGACCTGGAGACCGGCGAGGGCTTCGGGGTGCGGGGCGGGCTGTTCTTCGGCATCGCGACGGTCGAGAAGTACGTACCGGGCGGGCAGGACTCGGCGCTGTACGTGAACGCCGCCGCCGGCACGAGCGCGGACGAGCTGCGCGAGCGGCTGGAGACGGCGCTCGACCCGTACCCCCAGGTGCGGACCCTCGACCAGGCCGACTACAAGGACCTGGTGCACGACCAGATCGCGGTCCTGCTCCACCTCGTCTACGCCCTGCTGGGGCTGGCGATCGTCATCGCGGTGCTCGGCGTGGTCAACACCCTCACGCTGTCGGTGGTGGAGCGGACCCGGGAGATCGGGCTGCTGCGGGCGATCGGCCTGGCCCGGCGGCAGCTGCGGCGGATGATCCGGCTGGAGTCGGTGGTGATCGCGGTCTTCGGCGCGGTCCTGGGGCTCGTGCTGGGGCTGGTGTGGGGCCTGTGCGTCCAGCAGGTGCTGGCCCTGGAGGGCATGACCACGCTCGCGATCCCCTGGGGCACCGTCGTCGCGGTCGTCGTCGGCTCGGCGGTCGTCGGCGTCGCGGCGGCGCTGCTGCCGGCCCTGCGGGCGTCGCGGATGAACGTGCTGGCGGCGATCGCACACGAGTGAGCCAGGTGACGGGTGGTCCGCATCGTGGAAATGCCGGGCCGGCGGGTGGTTCCCCGTGCTGGGATCCCCTCATGAGCGAACTGCGCGTACGGGCCGCCGCGCCCGAGGACCTCGACACCGTGCTGGCCTTCTGGAGGACGGCCGCCGAGGGCACGAGCATCAGCGACGACCGGGACGGCGTGGAGCGGCTGGTCGCCCGCGACCCCGAGGCCCTGGTCCTCGCCGAGCTGGACGGCGAACTGGTCGGCACGGTGATCGCCGGCTTCGACGGCTGGCGCTGCCACCTGTACCGGCTGGCGGTGCACCCGGACCACCGCCGGCGGGGGATCGCCTCCGCCCTGCTGGCCGGCGCGGAGGAGCGGTTCGTACGGCTCGGCGGGCGCCGCGCGGACGCGATGGTGCTCCGGCGCAACGAGACCGCGCACCACGCCTGGGGCGCCGCGGGGTACGCGCCGCAGGAGCAGTGGCGTCGCTGGGTGAAGCCGCTCATCGGGTGATCCACGGCCCGACGGGACTCCTTTGCCGATCCTTTACTCTGGTAGGGCCACTCGGTCCTCCATGAAAGGTTGTGTGCGTCCGCCCATGGGCGAGCCCCCCGGTCCGCGACACCGCGCATTCGTCCCCTCCTGTCCGACCATGGGACGGAGGTGACCCGATGACCGAAGTGCTCCTCCTTCTGGTGGCGATCCTGCTCTCACTCGCCTGCGGTGCCTTCGTCGCGGCCGAGTTCTCCCTCACCACGGTCGAGCGCGCCGAGCTGGAGCGTGCCGCCGAGCGCGGCGAGCGGGGAGCTCCGGGTGCGCTGAAGGCCGTACGGAATCTGACCTTCCAGCTCTCCGGGGCGCAACTCGGCATCACGGTCACCAACCTGGTGGTCGGCATGCTCGCCGAGCCGTCGATCGCGGCGCTGATCTCGGGCCCGCTGGAGGACGTCGGCGTCTCCGGCCCGGCGGCGCACTCCCTCGCGCTGGTGATCGGCACGGCCCTGTCCACCGTGTTCCTGATGGTGGTCGGCGAGCTGGTGCCGAAGAACTGGGCGATCTCGTCGCCGCTGGCCGTCGCCAAGCGGGTGGGCAACGCACAGCGCTGGTTCAGCGCCGCCTTCCGGCCCTTCATCACCCACCTGAACAACACGGCCAACCGCATCGTGCGCCGCATCGGCGTGGAGCCCGCCGAGGAACTGGCGTCCGCGCGCGGGCCCCAGGAGCTCGCCGCGCTCGCCCGGCACTCCGCGAAGCAGGGCGCGCTGGAGCCGGACACCGCCGAACTCTTCGTCCGCACGCTGAACCTCGCCGACCTCACCGCGGAGAACGTGATGACCCCGCGCGTCCAGGTCGTCGCCCTGGAGGTCCGGGCGACCTGCGAGGACGTGGCGAACGTGACCCGGGCGACCGGGCTGTCCCGCTTCCCCGTCTACCGCGACACCCTCGACTCGGTCGTCGGGACCGCGCACGTCAAGGACGTGCTGGCGCTGCCCGCGGAGCGCCGGGCCCTGGTCCCGGTGTCGGAGCTGATGCGCGAACCGCTCCTGGTGCCCGAGTCGCTCACCGTCGACCGGCTGCTGGACCGGCTCTCCGGACGGCGCACCATGGCCGTGGTGATCGACGAGTACGGCGGCACCGCCGGTGTCGCCACGCTGGAGGACATCGTCGAGGAGGTCGTCGGCGACGTCCGCGACGAGCACGACCCGCACGAGACCCCCGACCTCGCCCGGGCCGGCGACGACGAGGACGGCCGCGCGCTGTTCTCCGCCGACGGCTCCGCCCGCCTGGACCAGCTCACCCGGGTGGGCCTGCGCGCGCCGGAGGGGCCCTACGAGACCCTCGCCGGACTCGTGGCGACCGAACTCGGCCGCATCCCGGCCGTCGGTGACGCCCTCGAGGTCGCCGGCTGGCGGCTGGAGGTGCTGGACGCCACCGGCCGCCGCGCGGCCCGCGTCCTCATGCACGCTCCCCCCGACGACGAGCTCCCCACCGCTGCGGGGACGGACGAGGCCGCGCCCGCGCGGACGCGCACGGACCGGGCGACGGACGGCAAGGAGGCGCGGCGATGACCGCCGTACAGCTGCTGATCGGTCTGGCGACCCTCGTCGTCAACGCCTTCTTCGTGGGCGCGGAGTTCGCGCTGATCTCGGTCCGCCGCAGCCAGATCGAGCCGTACGCCGACCGGGGCGACCGGCGCGCCAGGAGCGTGCTGTGGGGTCTGGAGCACGTGTCCGCGCTGATGGCGGCCGCGCAGCTCGGCATCACCCTGTGCACCCTGGTCCTCGGCGTCGTCGCCGAGCCGGCCATCGAGCACCTGCTGGAGCCGGTGTTCCACGCGGTGGGTGTGCCGGAGGGCGCGGGGCACGCGGTGTCCTTCGTGATCGCGCTGACCCTCGCGACGTACCTGCACATGCTGCTCGGCGAGATGGTCCCGAAGAACATCGCGCTCGCCGAGCCGGTGCGCAGCGCGCTGCTGCTGGGTCCGCCCCTGGTGGCGCTGTCCCGGGCGCTGCGCCCGGTGATCTTCACCATCAACGCCTTCGCCAACACCCTGCTGAAGCTGCTGCGGGTCGAGGCCCGCAACGAGGTCACCGCCTCCTTCTCGGACGCCGAGCTGGCCCAGATCGTGAAGGACTCCGGCGAGGCCGGCCTGATCGACGAACGCGCGCTGGAACGCCTGCACGACGCGCTGGAGCTGGGCCGGCGGCCGGTGCGGGACGTGGTGCTGCCACTGGAGCGCGTGGTCTACGCGCGCGTGGGGGTCACTCCCGAGGGACTGGAGGAGCTGTCGGCCCGGTCCGGGTTCTCCCGTTTCCCCGTGGTGGACGAGGGGCGGCGGATCGTCGGCTACCTCCACGTGAAGGACGCCCTCGACGCCTCACCGCGTGATCTGCCGTTCCGGCTGCGGGACATGCGGCCCATCGCCCGGGTGCGCGAGAGCACACCGCTGGACGACGTCCTGACGGCGATGCGGGGCAGCCGTACGCACCTGGCGGCCGTGCTCGGGGCCGACGGGCGGCTGGCGGGGCTGGTCACGATGGAGGACGTCCTGCGGGAGCTGTTCGGGCAGCGGACCTGAGCGGAAGGACGACGGGGCGGGAGACGGCCGGACAGGGGCGACGGGGCGGGGAGGGCGACCGACCGGCGGGTATGTGCACGGGATACCATCTCTGTCGCCATGTACACGAACCCCACCCACACCAGCCTCGTCGCCCTCGGCGACTCCTTCACCGAGGGCATGTCGGACCTGCTGCCCGACGGCACGTACCGGGGCTGGGCCGATCTCCTCGCCTCGCGGATGGCGGCCGTCCGGCCCGGCTTCCGGTACGCCAACCTCGCGGTGCGCGGCAAACTGATCCAGCAGATCGTCGACGAGCAGGTGGAGGCCGCGGCGGCCATGCGGGCCGACGTGGTCACCCTGGTCGGCGGGCTCAACGACACCCTGCGGCCCAAGTGCGACATGGGACGGGTGCGGGACCTGCTGACCGAGGCCGTGGAGCGGCTGGCCCCGCACTGCAAACAGCTGGTGCTGATGCGCAGCCCCGGCCGCCAGGGCCCGGTCCTGGAGCGCTTCCGGCCGCGCATGGAGGCGCTGTTCGCCTGTGTGGACGAGCTCGCCGAGCGGCACGGCGCACTCGTCGTCGACCTGTACGGGGCGCCCTCGCTCAGCGATCCCCGGCTGTGGGACGTGGACCGGCTGCACCTGACCGCGGACGGGCACCGCAGGGTCGCGGAGGCGGTGTGGCAGACCCTCGGCTACCCGCCCGAGGACCCCCACTGGCACCTGCCCCCGGAGGCGACGCTGCCGCCGCGCTGGGTGGCCCGCCGGGTCGCGGACGCCCGGTTCGCCCGGCAGCACCTGCTGCCGTGGATAGGCCGCCGGCTCACCGGCCGCTCCTCGGGCGACGGCCTGCCGCCCAAGCGCCCCGAACTGCTGCCGTACGGGGACGGGTAGCGGTGCGCGCTCCCGGGCCCGGCCCCTTGTAGCTTCCGACGAACCACCCCGTGGCGCTGGCCTGCACGAATCGCCAGTAGACTCCGTACACGTGACTGCTGCGCCCGCCAAGCCCCGTATCCCGAACGTCCTCGCCGGACGCTACGCCTCCGCCGAGCTCGCCACGCTCTGGTCCCCCGAGCAGAAGGTGAAGCTGGAGCGGCGGCTCTGGCTCGCCGTGCTGCGGGCCCAGAAGGACCTCGGGATCGAGGTGCCGGACGCGGCGATCGCCGACTACGAGCGTGTCCTCGACCAGGTCGACCTGGCCTCGATCGCCGAGCGCGAGAGGGTCACCCGGCACGACGTGAAGGCGCGGATCGAGGAGTTCAACGACCTCGCCGGGCACGAGCACGTGCACAAGGGGATGACCTCCCGCGACCTCACCGAGAACGTCGAGCAGCTGCAGATCCGGCTCTCGCTGGAGCTGATCCGCGACCGCGCGGTGGCCGTGCTGGCGCGCCTGGGCAGGCTGGCCGGGGAGTACGGCGAGCTGGTCGTGGCCGGCCGTTCGCACAACGTGGCCGCGCAGGCCACCACCCTCGGCAAGCGGTTCGCGACCGCCGCCGACGAGCTGCTCGTCGCGTACGGCCGGGTGGAGGAGCTGCTGGGCCGCTACCCGCTGCGCGGCATCAAGGGCCCGGTGGGGACGGCGCAGGACATGCTGGACCTGCTCGGCGGCGACGCGGACAGGCTGGCGGAGCTGGAGCGGCGGATCGCCGGGCACCTGGGCTTCTCCGAGGCGTTCACCTCGGTCGGCCAGGTGTACCCGCGCTCGCTGGACTACGAGGTGGTGACCGCGCTGGTGCAGCTGGCGGCCGCGCCGTCGTCGCTGGCGAAGACGATCCGGCTGATGGCCGGGCACGAGCTGGTCACCGAGGGCTTCAAGCCGGGCCAGGTCGGTTCCTCCGCGATGCCGCACAAGATGAACACCCGCTCCTGCGAGCGCGTGAACGGCCTGATGGTGATCCTGCGCGGCTACGCGTCGATGACCGGCGAGCTGGCGGGCGACCAGTGGAACGAGGGCGACGTGTCCTGCTCCGTGGTGCGCCGGGTCGCGCTGCCGGACGCGTTCTTCGCGCTCGACGGCCTGCTGGAGACGTTCCTGACGGTGCTCGACGAGTTCGGCGCCTTCCCGGCGGTCGTGGCCCGGGAGCTGGACCGCTACCTGCCGTTCCTGGCCACCACCAAGGTGCTGATGGGCGCGGTCCGCGCGGGCGTCGGCCGCGAGGTCGCGCACGAGGCGATCAAGGAGAACGCCGTCGCCACCGCCCTGGCGATGCGTGAGCGGGGCGCCGAGCGCAACGACCTGCTCGACAAGCTGGCCGCCGACGAGCGGCTGCCGCTCGACCGGGCCGAGCTGGAGGCGCTGATGGCGGACAAGCTGTCCTTCACCGGCGCCGCGGGCGACCAGGTCGCCGGCGTGGTCGCCCGCGTCGACGCGATCGTGAAGCAGCGCCCGGAGGCCGCCGGTTACGTCCCCGGGGCGATCCTCTGACCCGCTTCACCCCCCAGGAGCTGGAGGCCGCCCGCGACCGGCTGGTGCCGGACGTGGCCGCGGACGGCCTGCGCGTGCTGTTCTGCGGCATCAACCCGGGCCTGATGACGGCCGCGACGGGCCACCACTTCGCCCGCCCCGGCAACCGCTTCTGGCCGGCGCTGCACCGCTCCGGCTTCACCCCGAGGCTGCTGAGGCCCTCGGAGCAGGAGGAGCTGCTGTCGTACGGCCTCGGCATCACCAACGTCGTGGCGCGGGCGACCGCGCGGGCCGACGAGCTGAGCGCCGAGGAGTACCGGGAGGGCGGGCGGCTGCTCGCCCTGAAGGTGACCCGGCTCCGTCCGCGGTGGCTGGCCGTCCTGGGGATCACCGCGTACCGGGTCGCGTTCGACGACCGCACGGCACGGGTGGGGCCCCAGGCACGGACGATCGGCGACACGCGGGTGTGGGTGCTGCCCAATCCGAGCGGGCTGAACGCGCACTGGACACCGGCGACCCTGGCCGAGGAGTTCGCGCGGCTGCGGGAGGCCGCGGGGCGGTAGGCGCCGGGCCGCCCGCCCCGCGGGGCGCCGGCCGGTTTCCGGTCAGGCGTCCCTGCGGCGCAGGCTCCACGCTCCCGCCAGCAGCGCGGCCGCCGTCCACGACGCGGTCACCGCGAGACCCGACCAGGGACCCAGCGTTCCCTCGTGGGTCCGGTGGAGGACCAGCTGTCCGGCCCGGTCGGGCATGAACTCGACGACGGTGCCGGCCGCGTCGCCGATCACGAAGGACACGACCAGGATGAAGGGGATCAGCAGGGACAGGGTGGCCACGCCGCTGCGCAGCAGGGTCGCGAGGCCCGCGGCGAACAGCGCCGTCAGCGTGAGGTAGACGCCGCAGCCCACGACCGCGCGCGCCTGCTCGCCCCCGGTGAGCCCGTCCGCCGCGGACCCCGCCCCCGCGCGTCCCGCGAGGAGCGCGGCGAGGGAGGTGAGCAGCCCGACGACGAGCGTCGGCACGGCGATCGCCGTCATCTTGGCCGCGAACCAGCGGCCGCGCCGCGGAACCGCCGCCAGGGAGGTGCGCAGGGCGCCGCCCTGGAACTCCGACGACATCGCCACCGCGCCGAAGGAGATCGCGGCGATCTGGCCCGGCATGACGCCGGACAGGGCGGTGAACAGCGGGTCGGAGCCGGGGTCCGAGGAGTCCGACGCCCCGGCGAGCGCGGAGAACGCCGTGGTCACGGCGAACAGCGCCAGGAGGGTCGCGAGGAGCGGGCGGAGCGTGCGGATCTTCAGCCACTCGGACCGGAGTACGGGTGCGAACTGCATGGTCAGGCCTCCCGGCGCGGTGCGGTGAACTCGGTCTCGGCCGCGGTCAGGTCCAGGTAGGCCTGTTCCAGCGTGCCTTCGTCCGCCGCGAGTTCGAGGATCGGCACCCCTGCGGCGGAGGCGAGGCGTCCGATGTCGTCCACCCGCGCGTCCGGCACGGTCCAGTGCCCCTCCGGGTGCTCCACCGCGTCGTGACCGTGCCCGGTGAGGACGCTCCTGAGGGCGGTGGGGTCGGAGGTGCGGACCCGGACGGCGGGCCGCACGCGTGCGCGGACGAACTCCCGCATCGGGGTGTCGGCCAGCAGACGGCCCCGCCCGAGGACGACGAGGTGGTCGGCGAAGGAGGCGGTCTCGTTCATCAGGTGGCTGGAGACCAGGACGGTCCGCCCCTCGTCCGCGAGCCGGCGCAGCAGGGTGCGGATCCACACGATGCCTTCCGGGTCCAGGCCGTTGGAGGGCTCGTCGAGCATGATCACCTCCGGGTCGCCGAGCAGCGCGGCGGCGATGCCCAGCCGCTGGCGCATGCCCAGGGAGTAGGTCCGCACCCGGCGGCGCGCCACGGGCGCCAGGCCGGTCTCCTCCAGCACCTCGTCGACCCTGCGGTCCGGGAGGCGGTTGCTCGCCGCCAGCACGCGCAGGTGGTCGCGGCCGGTGCGGGAGCCGTGCGCGGCCCGCGCGTCGAGCAGGGCGCCGACACGGCGCAGGGGCTCCGGCAGGGTGGCGTAGGCGCGTCCGCCGAGGGTGGCGGTGCCGGACGTCGGGTGGTCGAGGCCGAGCACCAGGCGCATGGTGGTGGACTTGCCGGCGCCGTTGGGGCCGAGGAAGCCGGTGACCCGGCCGGGCAGGACGCGGAAGGTGAGGCCGTCGACGGCTCGCCGGGTGCCGTACTCCTTGGTGAGGTTCTGGACGTCGATGCTGGTCATGGGCGCCAGCCTGGCCGTCCGGGCGCGTCCGGGGCCTCCCCCGGCCGTGGAGACCGTCTCCCCCGTGCGGGGGAGGCCGGCCGCCGGCGCCGGCTGGCACGATGACGCGATGACCACCGTCCTGCGTCCCCTCCTGCGGGGGACGACGTACACCCGTCTGCTGCACCTGTGGATACCCGCGCTGCCGTTCAGCGTGTGGATGTTCGTCCTCCCGACGGCCCCCTGGGTGCCCGCGCTCGTGCTGGTTCCGCTGGGACTGGTCCCGGCGGTCCGCAGGGGGGAGGGCGTGCAGGCCCGGCTGCTGCTGACGCCGGGCGAGCGGGAGCCGGGGATCTCCGAGGAGCCGTCGGCGACGTGGCGCGACCGGCTGCGGACCGCGCTGTGGCTGGCGGTGCGGGTGGCGCTGGCGGGGGTGACGACGGTCGCCACGGTCTGGCTGCCGCTCCTCGCGTACTCCGCGGGCGAGGTCGCGGCGGGGGGCACGCCCGAGGGCGTGCCCGTGCTGGAGGACGCGCGGCCGCACTGGGCCCACGCCCTGCTGGTGCCGCTCCCCCTGATCGTGCTGTACGCGGTGGTGGTGGGTCTGGGCGGGCTGGTCACCGCCGTCGCGCGCCGGCTGCTCGGCCCCTCCCCCGCCGAGCGCCTGGCCGCCCTGGAGGCCCGGACCGAACAGCTCCTGGAGCGCACCCGCATCGCGCGCGAGCTGCACGACTCCATCGGCCACGCCCTGACCGTCGCCGTCGTGCAGGCCGGCGCCGCGCGGGCGGCGGGTGATCCCGGTTTCACCGACCGGGCGCTGGAGGCCGTCGAGGAGACCGGCCGGGCCGCCCTGGAGGACCTGGAGCGGGTCCTGGGCATCCTGCGCGAGCCGGAGAGGCCCTTGAGCGGCCGGCCCACCCTCGCGGACGCCGGCCGTCTGCTGGAGTCCGCCCGGGCCTCGGGGGCGAAGGTCGACGCCGAGGTGAGCGGCCCCCTGGACACCGTGCCCGGCCCGGTCTCCCGCGAGGGCCACCGCATCCTGCAGGAGTCGCTGACCAACGCGCTCCGGCACGCGGGGACGGTCCCCGTGCGGGTCCGGATCCGCGTCGCCGGCGGCACGCTCCTGCTGGAGATCCGCAACCCGCTGGTGCGGGACGTACCCGGCGGCGGGCCCGGCAGCGGGCTGCGCGGCGTACGGGAGCGCGCCGCGCTGCTCGGGGGCCGCGCGCGTACGGGGCCGGACGGGGGCGACTGGGCGGTGCGGGTCGAACTGCCGCTGAACGGGGCCGAGTCGCGTTGATCTAGGCTGGCCGGATGCCGGTCACCGTTCTGCTCGTCGACGACGAGCCCCTCGTGCGCGCGGGGCTGCGGGCCGTGCTGGAGGCGCAGCCCGACATCGAGGTGGTCGGCGAGGCGGCCGACGGGGCGGCGGTGATCCCGCTGGTGCGGCGGCTGCGGCCGGACGTGGTCGCCATGGACGTGCGCATGCCGTTGATGGACGGGATCGAGGCCACGCGCGCGCTGCTGCGGACGGTCGGGGAGCCGCCGAAGATCCTGGTGGTGACGACGTTCGAGAACGACGAGTACGTCTACGGGGCGCTGCGCGCCGGGGCCGACGGGTTCCTGCTGAAGCGGGCGCGGCCCGCGGAGATCGTGCACGCGGTGCGGCTGGTCGCCGAGGGCGAGTCACTGCTGTTCCCCGCCTCGGTGCGCCGGCTGGCGGCCGAGTACGGCGACGGCGGCGATCGCGCGGCGCGGGCCGTGCTGGAGCGGGCGCGGCTGACCGGGCGGGAGGCGGAGGTGCTGCGGCTGATGGCGCGGGGGCTGTCGAACGCGGAGATCGCCGCCCGGCTGGTGGTGGGGACGGAGACGGTGAAGTCGCACGTGAGCGCCGTGCTGGCGAAGCTCGGGGCGCGGGACCGCACGCAGGCGGTGATCACGGCGTACGAGTCGGGGTTCGTGGCGCCGGGATGAGCCGCGTCCGCGGGCCGGCGGCGGCCGTGCCCGGAGGTCGCCGGGGTGTGCCGCGCCGAGTACCATCCGGCCCACACGCGCATGAGCTGGGAGGACGGACGGTGGGTCGGCTGACCGGCGGGGACCCCTCGCTGCTGCGAAGGATCAACTCCGCGGTGGTGCTGCACGCGTTGCGGGCCACGGACTGCGCGACGCTGACCGAGGTCACCCGGGTGACGGGCCTGTCCCGGCCGACCGTCGAGGGCGTCGTGGAGGGGCTCATCGAGGCGGGTCTCGTCGTCGAGAAGGCGGCCGAGGAGGGCGCCGCGCGACGGCAGGGAAGGCCGGCGCGGAGGTTCCGGTTCCGCGCGGAGGCCGGGCACCTGCTGGGCCTGGAGATCGGCGTGCACCGGGTGGCCGCGCTGCTGTCCGACCTGGACGGCCGGGTGATCGGCGCCCAGGTCCGGGACGTCGACGAGACGGTCGAGGCCGACGAGCGGCTGGAGCGGCTGCGCGCCGCCGTCGCCGAGCTGCTGCGCCGGGCCGGTGTGGCACGCGGCTCCCTGCGGGCCGTGGGCGTGGGCACGCCGGGGATCGTCGAGGCCGACGGGACCGTACGGCTGGGCACGGCGCTGCCCGGATGGACGGGGCTGGGCCTCGGAGAGCGCCTGCGCCGGTCCTTCAAGTGCCCGGTGCTGGTGGAGAACGACGCCAACGCGGCCGTCGTCGCCGAGCACTGGAAGGGCGTCGCCAAGGAGACCGACGACGTGGTGTTCGTGCTGGCCGGGCTGAGCCCGGGAGCCGGTTCGCTGATCGGCGGGCGGCTGCACCGGGGGTACGGCGGGGCGGCCGGCGAGATCGGGGCGCTGCACCTGCTGGGCCGGGAGGCCACTCCGGAGACGCTGCTGTCCACCACGGACGAACCGCTGCACCCGCTCGACGAGCAGGCGGTCGCCGAGGTCTTCGCCCAGGCCCGCGAGGGCGACCAGCGGGCGCTCGCGGCGGTGGACCGCTTCATCCGGCGGCTCGTGCACGACGTGGCGGCGCTGGTGCTGGCACTCGACCCGGAACTGGTGGTGATCGGCGGCTGGGCGGCCGGCCTGGACGGGGTCCTGGAGCCGCTGCGCCGCGAACTGGCCCGCTACTGCCTGCGTCCGCCGAAGGTCGCCCTGTCCCTCCTCGGGGAGGCGGCGGTGGCGACGGGCGCGCTGCGGCTCGCCCTGGACCACGTGGAGGAACAGCTCTTCGCGGTGGACGGCACGGTGACGGCGCGCCGGTGAGGAGCCGGTACGCCGGTGAGGGCCTGCCCGGTCCCGCCGCGCCCGGGAGGGCGGCGGGACCGGGACGCCGGGGCTCTCAGGAGGCGGCGCGCTCGGGCCCGTGGTGGATCTCCACGCCGCCGGAGTCGCCGAAGGTCAGCCGGCAGGTGTCCGCGCGGTAGGTGGCCGCGGAGAGCGCGGCGGTGCGGCCCCGGGCGATGAAGCGGGTGGTGACGACGAGGACGGGCGCGCCCGGCAGGCGGTCCAGTTCCCTGGCGTCGTCCGCGCGGGCGGAGCCGAGCTCCACGGTGTTCTCCTGCCGCTCCAGTTCCAGGCGCTGCAGTTCACGCAGCACCGCACGCGCGCGCGGCGCGCCGGACGGCGCGTCGATGCCGGAGAGCTCGGGCACCGAGCCGGCCGGGATGTACAGCAGCTCGGCCGCGACGGGCTGACCGTGCGACACGCGGGAGCGGCGCACGACGTGCACGGGCTCCTCGCGGCCGGTCGCCAGGGTCTCGGCGACGGCCGCGGGCGGCACCTCGAGCGTGCAGTCGAGGATCTGCCAGGCGTCGTCCGGGCCGCCCGGCCAGGAGTGCTGCGCCGTGCCGACGGGCACGCCCATGCGCGGCGGCGCGACGGTCGTGCCCACACCGCGGCGGCGCTGCAGCCTGCCTTCCAGTTCGAGCTGTTCCAGGGCCTGCCGGAGCGTGGCGCGGGCGACGCCGAAGCGGGCGGCGAGGTCGCGCTCGTTGGGCAGGATCTCGCCCACGGAGAACTCCGAGTCCAGCGCCTCGCTGAGCACGGTCCTGAGGTGCCAGTACTTCGGTTCCGGCACCGTTTCCAGCTGCGTGGTCCCCACCCTGTCCTCCGCGATCGCCGTGTCCGGCGGCGTTTTAGCGCCCTTGTTTATTAAAGGTTGTTTCACTTATCAGCGACCATAGGACGCCCCCCACCCTTGGTCAATACCAATCCCCGGTCCGCTCGCGCGCGGCGTGATCGCGCGGCCACGAAGCGTGCGGAGGGCGTCCGCGCCCGGACGCGCCCCTGCGGACGCACCGGGGCCCCCGCCGCGGCGGGGGCCCCGGTGTCGCGGACGCCGGTCCGCCCGTCAGGCGGCGGCCAGCGAACGCAGCTTGTCGGGGTTGCGGATGATGTACACCGTCCGGACGCGCCCGTCGGCGACGTCGAGCTGGAGGACGGAGTCGGGCCTGTCGCCGGACAGGGTGAGCACCGCGGGGCCGCCGTTGAGCTCCACGAAGCGGAAGGAGAGGTCCGGAACGCCCTTGCGGGCGGCGCCGAGGAGGAAGCGGCCCACGTGGTCGGCGCCCTCCAGGACCCGCAGCGGAGCGCGGGACTTGCCGCCGCTGTCGCCGATCAGGCGCACGTCCGGCGCGAGCAGCTCCATCAGCGCCCCCAGATCGCCGCCGGCCGCCGCGGCCAGGAACCGCTCGGTGAGGTCGCGGCGCCGGGCGGGGTCGACCTCGTAGCGCGGGCGCCGCTCCTCGACGTGCCTGCGGGCGCGTCCGGCGAGCTGGCGCACGGCGGGTTCGCCGCGGTCGAGCATGGCCGCGATGTCGGCGTACGGGTAGCCGAACGCCTCCCGCAGCACGAAGACCGCGCGCTCCAGCGGCGACAGGGACTCCAGGACCACGAGGAGGGCGAGGGAGACGGAGTCGGTGAGCACGGCCCGCTCGGCGGCGTCCGGGGCGGTGTCGCCGAAGTCGGTGAGGTACGGCTCCGGCAGCCACGGGCCGACGTAGGTCTCGCCGCGCGCCTTGATCCGGCGCAGCCGGTCGACGGCGAGGCGGGTGGTGATGCGCACCAGGTAGCCGCGCGGCTCGCGCACCCCGGACCGGTCGCCGCCCGACCAGCGCAGCCACGCGTCCTGGACCACGTCCTCCGCGTCGGCCACCCGGCCCAGCATCCGGTAGGCGACCCCCAGGAGAACGGGGCGGTGCTCTTCGAAGACGTCGGTCACGGTGTCGGTGGTCACGGAACCATCCCAGCCGACCCGCACGGCCGTGTCCAGGCGGCACCGGCACGTGCCGGGCGCGGCGGGCCGCCGCCCGGCGACGGGGCGGATCCAGGGGCTACCCGTCGGTAGTAATTGCTGACAAGCTGTCTACGGCGCCAGGCGGCGCCCGATTCCGCGAGTCCCAGACGAGGAGCACCCTCATGTCCGCGACCGTCTCCTTCGAGGTCCCCTCCCCCCTCGGCCCGCAGACCGTGACCCTGTCCTACGCGCGCGCGGGACACGGTGAACCCCTGCTCCTGCTGCACGGCATCGGTCACCACCGGCAGGCCTGGGACCCGGTGGCGGACATCCTGGCGACCGAGCGCGAGGTGATCGCCGTGGACCTGCCCGGCTTCGGCGCCTCCCCGCCGCTGCCCGACGGCCTCGCCCACGACCTGCCGACCATGAACGCCGCGCTCGGCGCCCTGTGCGAGGCGCTGGGGCTGGACCGGCCGCACGTCGCGGGCAACTCGCTCGGCGGTCTGCTGGCCCTGGAGATGGGCCGCCACAGGCGCGTACGGTCCGTCACCGCGCTGTCCCCGGCGGGCTTCTGGACCGGGGCCGAGCGGCGGTACGCCTTCGCCGTGCTGACCGGCATGCGGCGGATCGCGGAGCGGATGCCGCTGCCGCTGGTCGAGCGCCTGGCCCGCTCGGCGGCCGGCCGGGCGGCGCTGACCAGCACCATCTACGCCCGCCCCGGGCGCCGTTCGCCCGAGGCCGTGGTCGCCGAGACGCTCGCGCTCGCCGGCGCCACCGGCTTCGCCGAGACCCTGCGCGCGGGCACCACCGTGCGGTTCGCCGACGACGTGCCGGACATCCCCGTGACCGTGGCCTGGGGCGCCCGGGACCGGCTGCTCGTGCCCCGGCAGGGCGTCCGCGCCAAGCGGGTCATCCCCCGGGCCCGGCTGGTCCGGCTGCCCGGCTGCGGCCACGTCCCGATGAACGACGACCCGGCGCTGGTCGCGCGCGTCATCCTCGACGGCAGCCGCCGCTGAGGGCCGTACGACCGCCCCCGCGCGACCGGTTGTTCACCCGGGGTTCGCGCGCGGGCCGCGTCGCCCGAGTAGGTGTGGCAGCACACACTGGCCGGATCCCGTCCCTGGAGGCGCATCCCCATGTCACACCGTCCGTTCCCGGGCCGTCGCGCGGTCCTGCGCGGCTCCCTCGCGGCCCCGGCGGCCCTGGCCCTGCCCACCGCGCTCGGCGCGGCGCCCGCCTTCGCCCGGTCCGGGCGCCCGCAGGCCGGCTGGGGGGTGCAGACGGGTGACGTGACCCGCGACTCCGGGCTGGTGTGGGTGCGTTCCGACCGCCCGGCCCGGATGGTCGTCGAGACGTCGGCGACCGAGTCGTTCCGCAATCCGCGCAGATGGCACGGCCCGCTGGTCGGCCCGGACACCGACTTCACCGGCACGACCCGGCTGCGCGGACTGCCGCCCGGCGAGCAGATCCACTACCGCGTGCTGCTCGCCGACCCCGACGACCCGCGCCGCACCGGCGAGCCGGTCACCGGCACGTTCCGCACGGTGCCGGCGCGGCGGCGCGACGGCGTGCGGTTCGTGTGGTCGGGCGACCTGGCCGGGCAGGGCTGGGGCATCAACCCCGACTTCGGCGGCTACCGCATCTTCGACGCGATGGCGCGGCTCGACCCGGACTTCTTCCTGTTCAGCGGTGACACCGTCTACGCCGACGGCCCCATCGCCGCCACCGCGGCCCTGCCGGACGGCGGCGTCTGGCGGAACGTCACCACCGAGGAGAAGTCCAAGGTCGCCGAGACCCTCGCCGAGTTCCGCGGCAACTTCCGCTACAACCTGCTCGACGAGAACCTGCGCCGGTTCAACGCCCGGGTGCCGTCCGTCGTGCAGTGGGACGACCACGAGGTGCGCAACAACTGGTACCCCGGCCAGCGGATCGCGGACACCGACGCGCGGTACACGGAGAAGAGCGTCGACGTGCTGGCGGCCCGGGCGCGGCGCGCGTTCAGCGAGTACTTCCCGATGTCCACGCTGCGGCCGGGCGCCCGGGAGGGGCGGGTGTACCGGGTGCTGCGGCAGGGGCCGCTGCTCGACGTGTTCGTGCTGGACATGCGGACGTACCGGGGCGCCAACTCCTCCGGCGACCAGACCGTCGACCCGCAGGGCATCCTCGGACGCGAGCAACTGGACTGGCTCAAGCGGGAACTGGCGCGGTCGCGGGCGGTGTGGAAGGTGATCGCCGCCGACATGCCGATCGGCCTGGTGGTGCCGGACACCTCCGAGGGCCGCAAGAACGTCGAGGCGGTGGCCCAGGGCGACCCGGGGGCGCCGCTGGGGCGGGAGCTGCAGATCGCGGAGCTGCTGCGGTTCGTCAAGCACCGGCGGATCACCGGCACGGTGTGGCTGACGGCCGACGTGCACCACACCTCGGCCCAGCACTACCAGCCCTCGCGGGCCGCGTTCGGCGACTTCGAGCCGTTCTGGGAGTTCGTCTCCGGTCCGCTGAACGCGGGCGCCTTCCCGGCCAGCGCGCTCGACGGCACCTTCGGCCCGGAACGGGTGTGGGTGAAGGCGCCGACCGCCTCGAACGTCTCGCCGGCGGGCGGCTACCAGTTCTTCGGCGAGGTCGACATCGACGGCGACAGCGGCGAGTTGACGGTGCGGATGCGGGAGCAGGACGGCACCGTCCTGTTCACCAAGACGCTGCAGCCCGGGCTGGTCGGCCAGTAACCCAGCAAAACAGACATAAATACTCTTTACTCGTCAGTCACAGTACGTTCGTGATCGCGAAACACGATTCCTTCACAGTGGCTGCATGAGCCGAGACATGTCCGAAGTGACCAACACCCGACACGAACACCCCGGGCACCGCCGGTGGGACCCGGCCCGACTCGCCGCGCGGTGCGCGGTCGCCCTCCGGACACGGTGGGCACGCCGCCACGGCCACGCACCGCCGGCGTCCGATACCGGCGGTGCCCGGCCGCCCTCCGCCGCGGCCGGGGACCGCGTGCTGTGGCGGATGCGGACGACGGTGAAGGACGAGCCGGGTTCGCTGGCCGCGCTGTGCACGGCGCTGGCCGAGCGGCGGGTCGACATCCTGAGCCTGCAGGCGCACCCGCTGGGCGAGGACACCGTCGACGAGTTCCTGCTGCGGGCACCGGCCGGCACGGACCTCACCGCGGCGGTGTCGCGCGCCGGGGGTTCGGACACCTGGATCGAGCGGGCCGACGCCCACGACCTGGTGGACGCCCCGACCCGGGTGCTGGGGCTGGCCGCCCGCACCGCCCAGGACACGGCGGAACTGCCGTTGGCGCTGCGCCAGTTGCTCGGCCGGTGCACGATCCGTTCGCTGCCCGCCGCACCGGCCGGCGGACACGGGAGGGCGCCGGCCGTGCCGGTGGAGGGGACCCTGGAGAACACCGTGATGCGGCTGCGCGCCCCGGAGGGCGGGGTGATCACCGTGGAACGGCCGTACCTGCCGTTCACCCCGACCGAGTTCGCCCGGGCCCGGGCGCTGGTGGACCTCGACGCCCGGCTCGGCCCGCGGATCCCGCACGGCCGGGACGTGCTCACGCTGCCCGAGGGCAGCGACATCTCGGTGCGCCGGGCGGACACCGACGACCTGCGGGCGGCGCGGGCGATGCACGACCGGTGCTCGGAGCGGACCCTGCGCATGCGGTACCACGGGCCGGTCGGCGACGCGGACCGCTACCTGAACCACCTGCTCGGTCCGCGCTTCGGACGGACGCTCGCGGCGCAGACCGCCTCGGGCCGCATCGTCGGCCTCGGCCACCTGCTGTGGGACGGCGACGAGACCGAGGTGGCGCTGATCGTGGAGGACGCCTGGCAGCGCCGGGGCGTCGGCGGTGAACTCCTCGCCCGGCTGGTCGCCATGGCCGTCGAGGCCGGCTGCGCCACCGTGTACGCCGTGACGCAGGCGTCCAACACCGGCATGGTCGCCGCGATGCGCGGCCTCGGGCTCCCCCTCGACTACCAGATCGAGGAGGGCACCCTGGTCGTCACGGCCCGCCTGGACGCCGAGCCGGCCGCGGGCCGCCTCCTGGAACTGCGCGGCCGCCGGACGGGGACCGGCCGGCCGTAGCTCCCCGTACGGCGGCCCGTCGGTCCGCACGGCGGATGCCGCCGTGCGGACCGACGGGCGCGCACGGACTCAGCCCCGCGCCAGTTCCTCCGGCCGGGCCGTCGCACCGGCCCGCTCCCCCAGGGCCGCGTCCAGGTCGGCCCACAGGTCCTCGACGTCCTCCAGGCCGACCGAGAGCCGCAGCAGCCGGTCGCTCACCCCGGCGTTCCTGCGGTCGTCGGCGTCGACGATGCGGTGGCTGATGGACGCCGGGTGCTGGATGAGGGAGTCCACGCTGCCGAGGCTCACCGCCGGGGTGACCAGCCGTACGCCGGCGATCACCGCGTGCGGGTCGCCGTGCACCTCGAAGGAGACCATCGCCCCGCCGATGCGCGGGTAGTGCACGCGGGCCACGCGCGGGTCGGCGGCGAGCCGGCGGGCGAGTTCGGCGGCGTTCGCGGACGCGGCCCGCACCCGCACCGGCAGCGTCGACAGGCCCCGCAGCAGCAGGTAGCCGGCCAGCGGATGCAGTACGCCACCGGTGGCGAACCGCACCTGGCGCAGCCGCCCGGCGAACTCCTCGTCGCAGGCCACCACGCCCGCCAGCACGTCCCCGTGACCGCCGAGGTACTTGGTCGCGCTGTGCAGCACCAGCCGCGCCCCGTGCTCGGCCGGGCGCTGGAGGACCGGGGTGGCGAAGGTGTTGTCGACGAGCAGCGGCACGGAGCCGCAGGCGTGGGCGACGGCCCGCAGGTCGACCTCGGCGAGCGTGGGGTTGGCCGGGGACTCGACCAGCACCAGACCGGTGTCCGGGCGCAGCGCGTCGGCGACCCCGGCCGGGTCGGTCCAGGTGACCTCGGAGCCGAGCAGTCCGGCGGTCAGCAGGTGGTCGCTGCACCCGTACAGGGGCCGCACCGCCACGACGTGGCGCAGGCCCGTCGCGCCGCGGGCCAGCAGGACGGCGCTGAGCGCGGCCATGCCGCTGGCGAACGCGACCGCCGACTCGGTGCCCTCGAGGCGGGCCAGGGCGGTCTCGAAGCGGGCGACGGTCGGGTTGCCGAGCCGTCCGTAGACCGGCGGGCCGTCCGGTTCGGCACCGGTGGCGGCGAAGGCGTCGATCCGGCCGGCCTCGCCGCGGCTGTCGTACGAGGGGTAGGTGGTGGACAGGTCGATCGGCGGGGCGTGCAGTCCCCGGCCGGCGAGGTCGTCGCGGCCCGCGTGCACGGCCTCGGTGTCGAGTGCTCTCCCGGTGGTGTGCGTGTCCGTGCCCAAGTTCATGGACGGAAGGGTGAACACCGACCGGGTCCCGGGAGCCGGTCCCCGTGCTACGTTCGGCCGGTGGCCGAATCTGTCGTACTGGATCCGGTGGACCTCCGTCTGCTGCGGCTGTTGCAGAACGACGCCCGGACGACGTACCGGGAGCTCGCCGCGCAGGTCGGGGTCGCGCCGTCGACCTGTCTGGACCGGGTGACCCGGTTGCGCCGCTCCGGCGTGATCCTCGGGCACCGGCTGGAGCTGGATCCGGCCAAGCTGGGACGGGGTCTGCAGGCGCTGCTGTCCGTGCAGGTCAGACCGCACCGGCGGGAGCTGGTGGGGCCGTTCGTGGAGCGGATCCGGGCACTGCCGGAGTCGCTGACCGTGTTCCACCTGACCGGTCCCGACGACTACCTCGTGCACGTCGCGGTCGCGGACATGGCGGATCTGCAGCGGCTGGTGCTGGACGAGTTCACGGCGCGGCGGGAGGTGGCGCGGGTGGAGACCCGGCTGATCTTCCAGCAGTGGGACTGCGGGCCGCTCCTGCCGCCTTCGCCCTCAGCACAAAGCGGATGACGTGCCGCGGGCCGCGTACCAGGATGGTCCGCATGTCTCAGACCAACAGCGCGCTGCCCCGTCAGGTCGCCGACGCCTACGTCGACGAGCTCGTCGCCCTCGACCCGATCACCGGGACCTTCCTCGGCGTGAAGGAGAGCTCCGCCCGTCTGCCCGACCTCTCGCCCGCCGGCCAGGAGGCGCTCGCCGAACTCCGGCGGGCCACCCTCGCGCGGCTCGACGAGGCCGAGCGCAGGCCCGGCGCGGACAGCGGCATCGAGCGCCGCTGCGCCCGCCTGCTGCGGGAGCGGCTCACCGCCGAACTGGCCGTGTACGAGGCCGACGAGGGGCTGCGCTCGGTCGGCAACCTGGGCACGATCGCGCACACGGTGCGCGAGGTGTTCACGGTGACGCCGGCGCAGACGGAGGAGGACTGGGCGGCGATCGCCGAGCGGCTGCGCGCGGTGCCGGCCGCGCTGGCCGGGTACCGCGAGTCCCTCGCGCTCGGCCTGGAGCGCAAGCTGTACGCGGCTCCGCGTCCGACGGCCACGTTCGTCGGGCAGCTCGGCGAGTGGGCGGACACCGGCGAGGGCCGCGGCTGGTTCGAGGACTTCGCCTCGGCCGGTCCGGACGCGCTGCGCGCGGACCTCGACGAGGCGGCCCGCACGGCCACCGCCGCCGTCGTGGAGCTGCGGGACTGGATGCGCGACGTGTACGCGCCGGCGGTCGAGGGCGCGCCGAACACCGTGGGCCGGGAGCGCTACGCCCGCTGGGCCCGCTACTACAACGGCATCGACCTGGACCTGGACGAGGCGTACGCGTACGGCTGGTCCGAGTACCACCGGCTGCTCGGCGAGATGAGGAAGGAGGCCGAGAAGATCCTGCCGGGTGCCGGGACGCCGTGGGTGGCGCTCGCGCACCTCGACGAGCACGGCCGGCACATCGAGGGCGTCGACGAGGTCCGCGACTGGCTCCAGGGCGTGATGGACCGGGCGATCGAGTCCCTGGACGGCACCCACTTCGACCTCGCCGAGCGGGTGCGGAGGGTGGAGTCGCGGATCGCCCCGCCGGGCAGCGCGGCGGCGCCGTACTACACGCCCCCGTCGGAGGACTTCTCCCGGCCGGGCTGCACCTGGCTGCCCACGATGGGCCTGACCCGCTTCCCGGTCTACGACCTGGTCTCCACCTGGTACCACGAGGGCGTCCCCGGGCACCACCTCCAGCTGGCGCAGTGGGTGCACGTGTCCGAGGACCTCTCCCGCTACCAGGCCTCCGTGGGCATGGTCAGCGCCAACGCCGAGGGCTGGGCGCTGTACGCGGAGCGGCTGATGGACGAGCTCGGGTTCCTCGCGGACGCCGAGGAGCGGCTGGGCTACCTGGACGCGCAGATGATGCGGGCGGCCCGGGTCATCGTCGACATCGGCATGCACCTGGAGCTCCGGATCCCGGCGGACTCTCCGTTCCACCCGGGTGAGCGCTGGACGCCGGAGCTGGCCGAGGAGTTCTTCGGGGCGCACAGCAGCCGCCCGGCGGACTTCGTGGAGAGCGAGCTGACCCGCTACCTGACGATCCCGGGCCAGGCGATCGGCTACAAGCTGGGCGAGCGGGCGTGGCTGCTGGGCCGGGAGAACGCGCGCCGGCGGCACGGCGACGCCTTCGACCTCAAGGCCTGGCACATGGCGGCCCTGTCCCAGGGTTCGCTGGGCCTGGACGACCTGGTGGAGGAGCTGTCGGCGCTGTGATCCGGCCGGCCGGCGCCGGAGTCCCCCGGAGCCGATGACCCGGACCGGTGATCCGGTCCGCCTCGTCGCGCGGCCGGCCGCGCGACGGGCGGGCGGGGCCGCCGGGACGCCCGGCTCCGCGCATCGCGCCGGCGGCCGGCCCCGCGGGGCGGACCCGCGGGGCCGGCCGGCGCGTTCCGCCGGCGGGGTCAGCAACCGCAGTCGGCGACGCCCACCGGGGCCGTCAGGGGGTCGGGGGCATGCTGTTCGCGGCCGTGCCGGGACTCGGACTCGAAGCCCTCGCGCACCCAGTACTCGAAGCCGCCGAGCATCTCCTTGACGCGGTAGCCGAGTTCGGCGAGGGCCAGTGCGGCGCGGGCGGCGCCGTCGCAGCCGGGGCCCCAGCAGTAGGTCACGACCGGCACCGACGGGTCCAGCAGTTCCCCGGCCCGCTCGGGCACGAGGGCCGCCGGAAGGTGGACGGCGCCGGGGACGTGGCCCTGGTCCCAGGCCTCGGTGGACCGCGAGTCCACCAGGACGAAACCGGGGTCGCCGCCGGCCGCGAGGGCGGCTGCCACGTCGGAGACGTCGGTGTGGAACGCGAGGCTCGCGCGGAAGTGGGCGGCGGCCGCGGCCGGGGAGGCGGGGGCGACGCGCAGGACGGGGTTCACCGTGGTGGAGGTCATGACGGAGAAACTACGGCCGCGGGGCCCCCGGCCGAAGGGGCGTTCCCCGGCCCCGGCCTTGATCCGCCGTGGATCCCCTGCTATTCCTCGGTGATGACCGCGTATTCCCCGGACGCCACCGACTGGCGCATCCTCGACGTCCTCCAGCGTGAGGGGCGGGCCAGTTTCGCCGAGCTGGCCCGTGCCGTCTCCATGTCCGCGAGCGCGGTCACCGAACGGGTGCGCCGCATGGAGGAGGCCGGGGTCATCCGGGGGTACACGGCGGTGGTGGACCCGGAGCGGATCGGCCTGCCGATCCTGGCCTTCGTCCGGCTGCGCTACCCGACCGGCAACTACAAGCCGTTCCACGACCTCGTCGCCGCGACGCCCGAGATCCTGGAGGCGCACCACGTCACGGGCGACGACTGCTTCGTCATCAAGGTCGCCGCCCGTTCGATGCGGCACCTGGAGGAGGTGTCGGGCCGGATCGGCGCGCTGGGGTCGGTGACCACCAGCGTCGTCTACTCCTCGCCGCTGCCGCGCCGCGCGCTGGGGCGCTGACGGCGCGGCGCACCGGACCCGTCCCCCGGGTCAGCGGACCCCGCGCTGCCGCAGCGCCGACCCCGCGCGGCCCTTCACGACCTCCAGCTGGGCGTGGACCCTGCGCCGCAGATCGGCGACGTGGCTGACGATGCCCACGCTGCGGTCGCGTTCGCGCAGGGAGTCCAGGACGTCCAGGACCTCGTCGAGGGTCTGGTCGTCGAGGCTGCCGAAGCCCTCGTCGATGAAGAGGGTGTCCAGCCGGACCCCGCCCGCCTCGTCGGTGACGACGTCGGCGAGACCGAGCGCGAGGGCGAGCGAGGCGAAGAACGTCTCGCCGCCCGAGAGGGTCGCCGTGTCGCGCTCCCGGCCGGTCCAGGCGTCCACGACGTGCAGGCCGAGCCCGCTGCGGCCGCGCCCGGTGCGGTCGTCGGAGTGGACGAGGGTGTAGCGGCCGGACGACATGCGGTGCAGGCGTACCGTCGCGGCGGCGGCGACCTGCTCCAGGCGGGCCGCCAGGACGTACGACTCCAGGCGCATCCTGCGCTCGTTGTCGGCGGAGGTGCCCGCGGTGAGGCCGGCCATGCGGGCCACGCGGCCGTACTCCTCGCGCAGCGGCCCCAGCCGGCGCACCGAGGCGGCGGCCCGTGCGGAGAGCCGGTCGAGTTCCGCGCAGCGGCGGGCGGCGGCGTCGCGCGCGGAGGCCGCCTCGCGCACCCGGCGGGCCGCTTCCTCGGCGGTCCGCTGCGCGGCGGCGGGGTCGGCGGGCGGCAGCTGCGCGGCGGCCGCGGTCTCCGGCTCCGCGAGGACGGCGCGGACGGCGGCCTCCTCCTGCCACCAGGCGTCCAGGCGCCGCTGCAGTGCGCGGTGGGCGGTGTCGTCGAGGAGGGCGTCGGCCGCGGCCTGCGGGGTGTCGAAGCCCGCGCGGAAGGCGGCGTCGGCGAGCCGGGCGTCGGCCTCCTTGAGCCGCTGGGCCGCGTCCTCGGCGGCGCGGACGGCGTCGGCGGCGTCCGTGAGCCGGGTGACGCTCCGCTCCAGCTGCTCGGCGCGCGCGGCCACGCTGGTCGCGGCCCCCCGCGCCCGGGCCAGCTCCTCCTCCAGGGCGGCCCTCTCACGGTCCAGCCGGTCGCGGTGGCCCACCCGGGAGGCGGCCCGGACCGCGGCCTCCCGCTGGGCGGCGATCCGCGTCCCGTGCTCGTGCTCCGCCCGGCGCAACTCCTCCTGGACGGAGTGCAGGACCGAGGCGGCGGCCCGGGCCTCGGCGTGGCGTTGCTCCAACTCCTCCACGGCGCGGGCGAGTTCTTCGGTGGGTGTGTCACCGGCCTCGGCGCGGGCGGCGGCCAGCGCCTCGCGCACGGCGCCGAGGCGCCGCTCGTCCCCGGCGCGCCGCTCCTCCGCGCGCTGGTGGTCGGCCAGGGCGCGCTCCTCCGCCTCGCGGTCGACGTGCCCGTCGACCCTGCGGGCGGGGGCGGGGTGTTCGGTGGCGCCGCAGACCGCGCAGGGCGCACCGTCGGTGAGGCCCGCGGCCAGTTCGGCGGCGATGCCGCCCAGTCGCTGCTCCTTGAGGTCGAGCCAGTGCTGCTTGGCCCTCAGGGCCTGTTCCCGGGCGGTGCGGACCTGCTCGGCGGCCCTCTCGGCGTCCTCGGCCAGCCGGTCGCGCGTCCGGGCCGCGTCCAGCCGCCTGCGCGCGGGGTCGCGCTGCACGGCGAGTTCACCGGCCCTGGTCCCGGCCTGCCGCGCGGACTCGATGCGGTCCTGCAGACCGGCCCTGGTCCCCTCCCAGTCCGCGAGCCAGCTCTCCGCGTCGTGCAGCACCTCCTCGTCGGCGCGCTCCTGACGCTCCAGCCCGGCCCGCTCCTCGAGGAGTTCCGCCAGCCTCCGCTCGGCCCGGCGGGCCGACTCCAGCCCGCCCAGCTCCTCGGCCGCGCGGCGCGCGGCGGCCGCGAGTCCGGCCGCCCCCTCGTCCGCGAAGGACGCCGGGAGCAGGGCCCGCGCGTGCGCCTCGGCGGCGGCCGCCCGGCGGTGCTCCGCGTCGGCGGCGTCCCGCAGTTCCAGGGCGGGGGCGACCGCCTCGGCCTTGCGGGCCCGCTCCATGCGGGCCTGGTCCTCCCGGTGGGCGCCGGCCCGCTCCTCCAGGCGCGCGGCCCGCTCCCGCGCCTCGGCGAACCGCCGTTGCAGGCGGTCCCGTTCGCGTACGTCGTCCAGGGCCCGGTCGGCGGCGGCCTGGGCGGACTCGGCGGCGGCGAGGCGGCAGTGGGCGACGGCGTACTGTTCGCGTGCGGTGCTGCGGGCCACGGCGGCCGCGCCCAGCACCGCCTCGGCCAGCCCCGGTTCGCCCGGCGCCAGTTCGGGCAGCTCCATGACGCCGCCCGCCGCCTGCTGCATGCGGTGCGCGTCGGCCAGCAGGTCCGCGTCGCCGTCCCGCACCCGGGCCTCGGCGGCGCGCCGGCGTTCGGCGAGGCGCTTCTCCACGTCGGCGAAGCGGCGGGTGTCGAAGAGGCGGCCCAGCAGCTTGCCGCGCGCCTCGGCGTCGGCGCGCAGGAAGCGCGCGAAGTCGCCCTGGGGCAACAGCACGACCTGGCAGAACTGCTCCCGGCTCATGCCGAGGAGCTGGGTGATCTCCTCGCCGACCTCCTGGTGCGAACGGCTGAGGTCCTTCCAGGTGCCCCGGGCCGCGTCGTGCTCGCGCAGCCAGGTCTGGGCCTTGTCCAGCGTGGTGCCCGTGCCGCGCTTCTTCGGGCGCTCCCAGGGCGGTTGCCGGGTGATCTCCAACCGGCGCCCGGCGACGGTGAGTTCCAGGGTGACCGAGGTGCGGGTCCCCGGTGCGGCGTGGTCGCTGCGCAGGGACGTGCCCTGACCGCTCTGCCGGGCCCCGGGGACGGAGCCGTACAGGGCGTAGCAGACGGCGTCCAGCACCGAGGTCTTCCCGGCGCCGGTGGGGCCGTGCAGCAGGAAGAGCCCGGCGGCGGACAGCTCGTCGAAGTCGACGGTCTGGAGGTCCCCGAAGGGCCCGAAGGCGGTGATGTCCAGCCGGTGCAGCCTCACCGGGCCACCTCCCGCACCGTCTCGTCCGCGCGGACCGCGTCGAAGGCGTCCCGCAGGACGGCGCGCTCGTGCTCGTCGGGGCCGGCGCCGCGCACGTGGGCCACGAAGTCCTCGGCGATCTGCAGGTCGCCGCGGCCGGCGAGGCGGCGGGCGTAGGACACCTCGGGGTCGTCCGCCGGCCGGTCCGGGGCGAAGACGAGGCTGAGGGTGTGCGGGAAGCGCTCGGTCAGCCGGGCCATGGGGTCGGCCGGGCGGACCGGGTCGGTGAGCGTCGCCTCGACCCACGCCTCCTCGTGCCGCGCCAGTGCGGGATCGGCGAGCAGTTCCTCCAGGGTGCCGCGGATCCGGGCCAGGGCCCGCGGCACCGGGCAGTCGACGCGCTCGGCGGTGACGGCCCCGTCGGCGGCCAGGTCGACCAGCCACATGCTCTTGCGGTGGCCGGCCTCCGAGAAGGAGTACGGCAGCGGGGAGCCGGAGTAGCGCACCCGCTCGGTGAGGGTCTGGCAGCCGTGCAGATGCCCGAGCGCCACGTAGTCGACGCCGTCGAACACCCCGGCGGGCACGGCGGCCACTCCCCCGACGGTGATGTCCCGTTCGCTGTCGCTGGGCCTGCCGCCGGTGACGAAGGCGTGGGCGAGGACGACGCTGCGGGTGCCGCGCGCGCGTGCGGCGAGGTCGGCGCGGACCCGGTCCATGGCGGCGGCGAGCACCGTCTCGTGGCCGGCCTTCTCCACGCCGAACTCGTCCCTCACCAGGGCGGGTTCGAGGTACGGCAGCCCGTAGAGGGCGACGTCGCCGTGGGCGTCGGACAGGACCACGGGCGTGCCGCACGCGGACGGTTCGGTGCGCAGGTGGATGCCCGCGCGCCCGATGAGCCCGGCGCCGACGCCGAGACGACGGGCCGAGTCGTGGTTGCCGGAGATCATCACCGTCGGCACGCCGAGGCCGGCGAGGCGGTGCAGCGCGTCGTCGAACAGCTCGACCGCGGCGAGCGGCGGTACCGCGCGGTCGTACACGTCTCCCGACACGACCACCGCGTCCACGTCGCGCTCCCGCACGGTGGTGACGAGGTGGTCGACGAACGCGGCCTGGGCACCGAGCATGTTGACCCGGTGGAACGCCCGGCCGAGGTGCCAGTCGGAAGTGTGCAGCAGTCTCATGATTCCCGCAGGGTATCCGCCGGGCCCGGCGGCACGGGCGGTCGCTCCCGTATCGGTCGCTCCCGCACCGCTCCGTCACGGCCCGGCCCGGGCGCGCCCGTCACGCTCCCGGACGCGGGTGTGCGCGCCCGGCGCCCGTCACGCGTCCCCGTACGCCTCTCCGCCGAGTTCGAACCCGGCCGTGCCCGCGGTCGCGTCGGCGAGCCAGGCGCGGAAGGCCGCCACGTCGGCGTCCGGGAGGCCGATCTCGATCGTGACCTCCTCGCCGTAGCGCACGTCCCGCACCTCGCGGCCGGTGGCGCGCAGGTCGTTCTGGACCTTGCCGGCCCGCTGGTGGTCGACGGTCACCGTGGCCAGCCGGAAGCGGCGCCGGGTGATGGTGCCGAGGGCGTCCAGGGCCTCGCCGACGGCGCCGCCGTACGCGCGGATGAGGCCGCCGGCGCCGAGCTTGACGCCGCCGTAGTAGCGGGTGACGACGGCGACGGCGTACCGCATGTCGCGGCGGAGCAGCATCTGGAGCATGGGGACGCCCGCGGTGCCGCCGGGTTCGCCGTCGTCGCTGGCCTTCTGGGTCGAGGCGTCGGCGCCGATGACGTAGGCCCAGCAGTTGTGGGTGGCGTCGGCGTGCTCCTTGCGCACGGCGGCGATGAAGTCCTGCGCCTCCCGCTCGGTGGCCGCCGGGGCGAGGGCGCACAGGAAGCGGGAGCGGTTGATCTCGGTCTCGTGCACACCCGCGCGCGCGACGGTGCGGTACTCGTCCTGCATCCGGCCAGCCTATGCGCCGCCGTGCGGGCCGGCCGCCCCGGTCACCGCTTCCCGCCCCGGGGCACGGTCACCCCCGGGGCACGATCACCGAGGTCAGCAGCGCGGCGCCGGGGGCGAGGTCCCGCCAGTCGGCGCCGCGCCAGGCCAGGACGGCGACGGCGGAGGTCGGGAACTTCTCGCGGACGCGGTCCAGGGTGTCGTCCAGGCCGTCGTCGGCCAGCGTCAGGACGAGGTCCTCCAGGCCGGGGTTGTGGCCGACCAGCAGCAGCGTCTCGACGTCGGCCGGCGTCTCGCGCACCACGGCCAGCAGTTCGGGGACGCCGGCGGCGTACAGCCTCGGGTCGTACCGGACCGGCGGGGGCGTGCCCCACTGCGCGGCGGCCAGCTCCCAGGTCCGGCGGGCGCGTACGGCGGTGGAGCACAGGGCGAGGCCGGGCAGGCAGTCGGCCTCGGCGAGCGCGCGTCCGGCGGCGGGGGCGTCCCTGCGGCCGCGCGGGGCGAGGGGGCGTTCGTGGTCGGTGACGTCCCCGGGCCGGGCGGACTTGGCGTGGCGCAGGACGACCAGGCGGCGCAGCGGTCCCGCCCCGGGGCGCTCGATCATGCCGGGGATCCCAGGTCACGGGTGAGCTCGAGGCCGAGCAGCCGGTCCGCGTAGGCGTACGTCTCGAAGCGGGCGCCGTCCGGCGTGTCCGGGTCGGTCCCCACCGCGCGCAGGACGCGGAGCACGCCGCCCGTGTCCAGATCGTCCTCCCACGCGGTGCGCAGGTCCGCGCGCACCCGGTCGGGGATGGGGCGCGAGGGCCGGCGTGCCCAGGCGGCGACCGCGCGGCGCCAGTGGGCGAGGGTGTCCCCGGCGTCGCCCAGGGCGGCCGTGCCGATCCGCAGGGGTGTGCCCCTGGGGTGCGCGAGCAGGGCGAGGCGCAGCACGGCGGGGTCGGCGTCGCCGGGCGGGCCGGGCGCCTCCCAGTGGACGGGGCCCACCAGGACGCGCACCCCGTCGGGCGCCGCGCCGCCCTCGCCCACCACGTGCAGGACCTGCGCCTCGCCCAGGCCGGTGCCCGTGTCCCGGCCGTCCTCGAAGGGCCGGACGCCGAGTGCCGCGCCCGCCGCGCGCAGTTCCCCCTGCTGCCGTTCGCCGGTGAGCAGCGCCCACACCGGGGTGCCGCCGAGCTCCAGGGCGCGCACGAGCAGGTCGGCGACGAGCAGCACGCGCAGGTCCGCCGGGTCCGACCCGTGCGTGTGGGCCTGGACGCGGGTCAGGCCCCGCCGGGCGGGGGCGGCCTCCACGAGCTCGCCGGTTCGGGCGTCGGTGATGCGCAGCACGAGGTGAGCGTAGGCGCGCGGGCGGCCGTGCGCGGGCATCTCGCACGCTTTCCGGCTCGTCGTGGCGGATCCGGGCCGGCCGCCGCCGGGAATCACCGCGCGCCCCGGGTCGTTGTCGCGGGAACAGCACTTTCACGACACTCCGGGAGGCCGACGGTGTACGGCGACGAGGCAACGGTCCGCAAGATCCTCACCGAGCTCGGCGACACCTGGGCCGTGGTGGGCCTGTCGTCGAACCGGCAGCGCGCGGCGTACGGCGTCGCCCAGGTGCTGCAGCGCTTCGGCAAGCGCGTGGTGCCGGTGCACCCGAAGGCCGAGACGGTGCACGGCGAGCGGGGTTACGCCTCGCTCGCGGACGTCCCCTTCGACGTGGACGTCGTGGACGTGTTCGTCAACAGCGACCTGGCCGGAGCCGTCGCGGACGAGGCGGTGGCCAAGGGCGCCGACGCGGTGTGGTTCCAGCTCGGCGTCGTCGACGAGGCGGCCTACGGGCGCACCCGCGCGGCGGGGCTGGAGATGGTCATGGACCGCTGCCCGGCGATCGAGATCCCCCGGCTCCGCTAGGGCCCGTCCACCGAGGGGTCCCGTCCGCCGGGGTCCCGTGCGGCGCGGGGCCCGTACGACGCGGTGCCCCCGCGCTGCCGTGCCGCCATAATGACCCGGTGGACCAGACCCCCCACCGCTCCGGCTCCCCTGCCCCGCAACGGTTTCCGGTCGTCGTCGTGGGCGCCGGACCCGCCGGGCTCACCGTCGGCAACATCCTGCGGGCGGCCGGCCTGGACTGCCTGGTCCTGGAGAGCGAGACCCGGGAGTCCGTCGAGCGGCGGCCCCGCGCCGGGGTGATCGAGGAGCGGGCGGTGCGCGGTCTGGAACGGCGCGGTCTCGCGCGGAACCTGCTGGAGCGGGCCGAGCTGCACACCGCGTGCGAGTTCCGCTTCGACGGGGAGCGGTACCGGTTCCCCTACCAGGAACTGACGGGGAGTCACCACTGGGTCTACCCGCAGCCGTTGCTGGTGACGGACCTGGTGCGCGAGTACGCGGACGTCCGCGGCGGACGGATCCGGTTCGGCGTGCGCGACGTGCGGCTGCACGACCTGGACGGCGGCCGGCCGTCGGTGTCGTATCTCTGCCCGGAGACCGGACGGCGGCAGGTCGTCCGGTGCGACTTCGTCGCGGGCTGCGACGGAGCCCGCGGGGTGACCAGGGCCTCCGTCGCGCCGGAGCGGGCCCGCGTCGCACGGCACGACTACGGCATCGGCTGGCTGGCCCTGCTCGCCGAGGCGCCGCCGTCCGCCGACTGCGTGCTGTTCGGCTGCCATCCGGACGGCTTCGCCGGGCAGATGCCCCGCAGTCCGGAGGTGACCCGCTACTACCTCCAGTGCCCGCCCGGCGACGACCCGGACAACTGGCCGCACGAACGCGTCTGGGCGGAACTGCGGCGCCGGCTCGGGGCGGCCGGGGCGCCCCCGCCGGCCGAGGGGCCGCTGCTCGAGAAGCGCGTGCTGGCCATGCACGACTACGTCACCGAGCCGATGGTGTTCGGGCGGCTCTTCCTGGCCGGGGACGCGGCCCACCTGGTCGCGCCGATCGCCGCCAAGGGCATGAACCTCGCCCTGCACGACGCCTTCCTGCTCGGGGACGCGCTGGCCGCCCGGCTCACGAAGGGCGACGACAGCGAACTGGCCGGCTACTCGGCGGCGTGCCTGCGGCGCGTGTGGGACTACCAGGAGTTCTCGCAGTGGCTGTCCGAGCTGTACCACGGCACCGCGGCGGGAGACCCGTTCCGCGCCGGCACCACGCTCGCCCGGCTGCGCCGCCTGTTCGCCTCGCCCAGCGCCGCCGCCGCCTTCGCGGAGCAGTACCTGGGCACGGCCGCGCGGTACTGAGTCGCCGGCGTTCCGCCGGCCGCGGTCCCGTCAGTCGTGCGGCGGCCGGTCGCCGATCCGGTGGTCGGCCACGTTCAGCGCCTCGTCCACCAGGCGGCGCAGGTGTCCGTCGCGCAGTGAGTAGATCACCCGGCGGCCCTCCTTGCGCGTGTCCACCAGCCCCGCCAGGCGCAGCCGCGCCAGGTGCTGGCTGACCGCCGGCCGCGCCGCGCCGCACACCTCGGTGAGCGTGGTGACGTCGGCCTCGCCGCCGGTCAGGGCGTGCAGCAGGGTCAGCCGGGTGCGGTCGCCGAGCAGGGCGAGGAGCTCCGCCGCGAGCGCGAAGTGCTCCTCGCCCGGCGTGCGTGGGTGCGCATCGTGCGCAGGTGACAGGTGCATGCGTGCGCTCATACGCACATAATGGTCCCGCGGACGTCACCACGTCCACCTCGCGCACCGGAAGGGGTCCCGCGTGAACCGACGGCACGCACACCACCACGAGCACGGGCACCACCACGGGCACGAGCCCGCCCCCGGGCGCCCCCGGGCGCCCCTGCGCCACCGCCTCGCCCATCTCCTCGCCCCCCACTCCCACGAGACCGCGGACAAACTGGATCCCGCCCTCGAGTCCTCGGCGCGGGGCGTGCGCGCGCTGTGGGTCTCGCTGGCGGTGCTCGGCGCGACCGCGCTGGCGCAGGCGGCCGTGGTGGCCGTCTCGGGTTCGGTGGCCCTGCTCGGCGACACGGTGCACAACGCCGCGGACGCGCTGACCGCCGTACCGCTGGGCATCGCCTTCGTGCTGGGGCGGCGCGCCGCCACCCGCCGCTTCACCTACGGCTACGGGCGGGCCGAGGACCTGGCCGGCATCCTCGTCGTGCTGACCATCGCCGCGTCCGCGGCCTTCGCCGGCTGGACCGCGTTCGGCCGGCTCCTCGACCCGCGCCCCGTCGAGCACGTGCCGGCGGTCGCCGTCGCGGCGCTCGTCGGGTTCGCGGGCAACGAGTGGGTGGCCCGCTACCGCATCCGCGTCGGCCGCGCCATCGGCTCGGCCGCCCTGGTCGCCGACGGACTGCACGCCCGCACCGACGGGTTCACCTCGCTGGCCGTGCTGCTGGGCGCCGGCGGCGCGGCCCTCGGGTGGCGGCTCGCGGACCCGGTCGTGGGACTGGTGATCACGGCGGCGATCGCGCTGGTCCTGCGGGACGCCGCGCGGGAGGTGTTCCGGCGGGTGATGGACGCCGTCGACCCGGCGCTGGTGGACCGGGCCGAGCGGGCGCTGAGCGGGGTCCCGGGGGTGCGCGGCGTGGGCGAGCTGCGGCTGCGCTGGATCGGCCACCGGCTGCGCGCCGAGGTGGCGGTCGTGGTGGACGGCGGGGCGACGGTGCGCGAGGCGCACCGCATCGCGGTCGACGCGGAACACGCCCTGCTGCACGCCGTGCCGCGCCTCACCGCGGCCCTGGTCCACGCCGATCCGGAGCCGGTGCCGGGCGAGGCGGATCCGCACCTGGCGCTGGCCCACCACGCGGCGCGCGGGGCGTCCTGATCACCGGCGCCGCCGCCCGGCCGGGGGGCCGGGCGGCGGCCGCGGCGGAGCGCCCTCAGGCGACCCCCAGTCCCTCCAGGACGACCGCCCCGGGGAGCTCCGCGAACGCCTTGCCCGGCACCAGCAGCTTGCCCCGGCGCCGGCCGCTGCCCACGAGCACGTACGGCAGGTCGACGACGGTCGCGTCCACCAGCACCGGCCAGTCGTCCGGCAGCCCGACCGGGGTGATGCCGCCGTACTCCATGCCCGTCTCCCCCGTCGCCGTGTCCATCGGGGCGAAGGACGCCTTGCGGGCACCGAGGTGACGGCGCACGACCCCGTTGACGTCGACCCGGGTGGTGGACGGCACGACACAGGCGGCGAGCGTGCTCCCCCCGCCGCGCTTGCCCGCGACCACCACGCAGTTCGCCGACCGCTCCAGCAGGTCCCGGCCGTAGTGCTCCACGAAGACGGCGGTGTCGGCCCAGCGCGGATCGGTGTCGACGTAGAGGATCTGGTCGGCGGGGACGCCGCCGCTCCAGGCGCGGACGGCGGCGGCGACCGGGGCGGTGAGCTCGTCGAGGCAGTCGGGAGCGGGGGTGGCGTGGTCGAAGTCTCCGATGGGTGCGCGCATGGCCGCACCGTAACAGCACCCGCCGGCCCCCGGAGGGGTGTCTCAGTGCACGGGCGGCACGGAGACGGTCATGATCATCTCCATCGGGACGTCGCCCCGATTGCCGTAGGTGTGCGCGGTGTTGGCCTCGAAGGAGGCACTCGCGCCGGCCGGCACGCGGTGCTCCACCCCGTCGACGGTGAGCGCCAGCTCCCCGGACGTGACGTGGACGAGTTCGACCGTGCCGGCGGGGTGCGGGTCGGAGTCGCTGCTCTCGCCCGGCATGAGCCGCCAGTCCCACATCTCCAGCGGGCCGGGGGCCTCGGTGCCCGCGAGCAGCCGGTTGTAGCTGCCGCCCTCGGTGTGCCAGAGCCGTACGGCCTGGTCGGCGGGGACGATGCGGACCTTGGGGCCCCGCTCGTAGTCGAGCAGGGTGGGGACGCTGACTCCCAGCGCGTCGCCGATCTTGACGACCGTGCCGATGCTCGGGTTGGTGCGGGCCTGCTCGATCTGGATGAGCATGCCGCGGCTGACGCCCGCCCGTGCCGCCAGCGCGTCCAGGGTGAAGCCGCGCTCGGTGCGCCAGCGCTTGACGTTGCGCGCCAGGGACCGGGTCAGCAGGTCGAGGTCCGACACGTTCCGTCCCTTTCGTTCCATGGAATGGATGTTGGAGTTCAGTTCACTCGACCACGGTGGGGCGCACCCGATCGTTCACCGCACTGTACTGCGGGGCCCGTCCCGGTGGGGCCGGTGCCGCCGGCGACGGGCGGGAGGGGCGTCTCAGCCCTCGGGTTCCAGTTCGGCGAGCCGGGCCGCGCCGTCCCCGTCCGGTCCGGCGGGCCGGGCCGCGTCCTGCTCGTCCAGCTCCGCGAGCCGGGCCGCGGTCTCCTCGTCCAGCTCCGACAGCGCCCGCAGCTGCTCCGGGGTGACCCCCTCCGGGATCGGCACGGGCGCCGGGGTGCGCAGGGGCGGCTGCCAGCCGTCGGCGGGGGTCCAGCGGCGCACGACACGGGCCGGGGCGCCCGCGACCACGGCGTGGTCGGGCACCGTGCCCCGGACCACCGCGCCCGCGGCCACCACCACGTTCCGTCCGATCCGCGCCCCCGGCAGGATCACCGCACCGGTGCCGACCCAGCACCCGGGGCCGATCCGCACCGGCTCCATCCGCGGCCACTGCTTGCCGATGGGCTCGTGCGGATCGTCGTAGGAGTGGTTGGTGGAGGTGACGTAGACGTACGGCCCGAAGTAGCAGTCGCTGCCGATGGTGACGGCCGTGTCGGCGATGACGTGGCTGCCGCGGCCCAGGACGACCCCGTCGCCGATGCGCAGGATCGGCTCGGGGCCGAGGTCGAGGCCGGGCATCAGACCGGCGGTGAGGGTGACCTGTTCGCCCACGATGCAGTGGGCCCCGACGTGGATCCAGGGTTCGCCGAAGATCGTGCCGAGCGGGAAGGCGAGCCTGGTACCCGTTCCCATGGAACCGAAGCGGAAGCGGCCGGGGTGCTCGGCGGTCACCGAGCCCGTGCGCTGCGCCCAGGACCAGCCCGCGTGGACCGCGCGCTGCGCGAGGCGGCGCGGCCAGGACGAGAACGTGTTCTTGCTCTTCGGCACCCGCTCACCGTAGTCGGCGGGTGCGGCGCCGGTGAGCCGGTGACCCTGTGATCTTCACCCCACGGCGTTGGCGTACGGTGCCTGCATCACCCGACGAGGAGGCGACGATGACGCACCGGGCGTTGATCACCGGCATCGGCGGCAAGGAGCCGCACGTGGCGGACGGGGCGTTCGTGGCCCCCACGGCCGCCGTGATCGGGGACGTGACACTGCAGGCGGGAGCGAGCGTCTGGTACGGGGCCGTGCTGCGCGGCGACGTCGAACGGATCCGTGTCGGCGCGAGCAGCAACGTCCAGGACAACTGCACGCTCCACGCCGACCCCGGCTTCCCCGTCAGCGTGGGCGAGCGCGTCTCCATCGGGCACAACGCCGTGGTGCACGGCGCGACCGTCGAGGACGACTGCCTGATCGGCATGGGGGCCACGGTGCTCAACGGCGCGGTGATCGGCGCGGGGTCCCTCGTCGCCGCGCAGGCGCTGGTGCCGCAGGGCATGCGGGTGCCGCCGGGGTCGCTCGTCGCGGGGGTGCCGGCGAAGGTGCGGCGGGAGCTGACCGAGGAGGAGCGCGCGGGGCTGACGCTCAACGGCACGATGTACGCGGAGCTGGCGAAGGCCCACCGCGACGCGCACGGCGGGCCGTAGCGCTCACGCGTTCCAGCTCCACTCGGCGACCTCCGGCAGGTCGGTGCCGTGCTCGCGGATCCACGCGTGGTGCCGCGTGCGCGCGTCGGCCATCCGCCGGCGTACCGCGGCGGCGCGCACCGCGAGGCCGGGGACGCGGTCGACGACGTCCATGACCAGCCGGTAGCGGTCGAGGTCGTTGCGGACGACCATGTCGAAGGGCGTGGTCGTGGTGCCGGACTCCTTGTACCCGCGCACGTGCAGGTTCGCGTGTCCGTGACGGCGGTAGGCGAGGCGGTGGATCAGCCACGGGTAGCCGTGGTAGGCGAAGATCACCGGCTTGTCCGCCGTGAACAGGCCGTCGTACTCGAAGTCGGTCATGCCGTGCGGGTGCTCCTCGCGGGGCATCAGCCGGGCGATGTCGACGACGTTCACCACGCGGACCGCCAGCTCGGGCAGGTGGCGCCGCAGCAGCTGCGCGGCGGCCAGCACCTCCTGGGTCGGCACGTCGCCGGCGCAGCCCAGCACCACGTCGGGTTCGCCGCCGTTCTCGGTGCCGGCCCACTCCCAGATCCCGGCGCCCCGTGCGCAGTGGGTGCGCGCCCCGTCGATCGACAGCCAGTCGTAGCAGGGCTGCTTGCCGGCCACGATCACGTTGACGTGGTCGCGGCTGCGCAGCGCGTGGTCCGCGACGGACAGCAGGGTGTTGGCGTCCGGCGGCAGGTAGACCCGCACGACGTGGGGGCTCTTGTTGAGCACGTGGTCGACGAAGCCGGGGTCCTGGTGGGAGAAGCCGTTGTGGTCCTGGCGCCACACGTGCGAGGTCAGCAGGTAGTTGAGGGAGGCGATGGGCGCGCGCCAGGGCAGCTCCCGCGAGGTCTTCAGCCACTTGATGTGCTGGTTGACCATCGAGTCGACGATGTGCACGAACGCCTCGTAGGAGGAGAACAGCCCGTGCCGGCCGGTGAGGAGGTAGCCCTCCAGCCAGCCCTGGCAGAGGTGTTCGGAGAGGATCTCCATCACCCGGCCGTGCCGGTCGAGGTGCCGGTCGACGTCCAGGACGCCGGCCTGCCAGGCCTTGCCACCGGCCTCGTAGACGGCCTGCAGCCGGTTGGAGGCGGTCTCGTCCGGGCCCACGAGCCGGAAGTCCCGCCGGTCCGCGGTGTCCTTCATGATCCGTTCGAGCAGGTCGCCGAGGATCCGGGTGGGCTCGTGCAGCGTGGTGCCGGGCTTGTCGACGGGGACGGCGAAGTCGTCGAGGGACGGCATCGGCAGCTCGCGCACCAGCAGCCCGCCGTTGGCGTGCGGGGTGGCGCCCAGTCGCCGGGCGCCCTCCGGGACGTGGGCGAGGACGTCCGCGACGGGCCGGCCCGCGTCGTCGAACAGCTCCTCGGGCCGGTACGACCTGAGCCAGGCCTCCAGCTGCCGCAGGTGCTCGGGGTTGTCGCGGACACCGGCGAGCGGCACCTGGTGGGAGCGCCAGGTGCCCTCGACGGGCTCTCCGTCCACCTCCGCGGGGCCGGTCCAGCCCTTCGGGGTGCGCAGCACGATCACCGGCGTGCGCACCCGCTCGGTCGAGCCGTCCTCGCGGGCGGCACGCTGCGCCTCGGCGATGCGGTCCAGCGCGGTGTCCAGGGCGTGCGCCATCGCGCGGTGGACGGCGGCCGGCTCGTCGCCGCTCACGTGGAGCGGCTCGTGGCCGTAGCCGCGCAGGAGCGCGTCGAGTTCGGCCTCGGGCAGGCGGGCCAGGACCGCCGGGTTGTCGATCTTGTAGCCGTTGAGGTGGAGGATCGGCAGGACGGCGCCGTCGTGGACCGGGTCGAGGAACTTGTTGGAGTGCCAGGAGGCGGCCAGCGGCCCGGTCTCCGCCTCGCCGTCGCCGATCACGCAGGCGACCAGCAGGCCGGGGTTGTCGAGGGCGGCGCCGTAGGCGTGGGCGAGGGAGTAGCCGAGTTCGCCGCCCTCGTGGAGGGAGCCGGGGACCTCGGGGGCCACGTGGCTGGGCACGCCGCCGGGGAAGGAGAACTGCCGGAACAGCCGCTCCATGCCCGCCGCGTCCCGGCCGACGTCCGGATACGTCTCGCTGTAGCTGCCCTCCAGCCAGGAGTTGGCCAGGACGGAGGGGCCGCCGTGGCCCGGTCCCCAGACGCACAGGGCGTCCAGCCCGCGCGCCGTGATCACCCGGTTGAGGTGGGTATGGACCAGGTTCAGGCCGGGTGAGGTGCCCCAGTGCCCGAGCAGCCGCGGCTTGATGTGCTCGGGCGCGAGGGGCTCGGTCAGCAGCGGGTTCGCCAGCAGGTAGATCTGCCCCGCCGACAGGTAGTTGGCGGCCCGCCAGTGGGCGTCCAGCGTGCGCAGTTCCTCGTCGCTCAGTACGGTCCGGGTGTCCGTGGCCTCGGGCATGGATGACTCCGTGAGTGGTCGACGCGGGTGGTCGGGCGGTGACGGGGCGGGTGGACGGCGCGGGTCGCGCTCCGCGCCGGGCACCAGGACGGGGTACCGGTCTCGTGCGCTTCGACACCCCCCGCGCGGCCGGACAGCGGCATGTGGCGCAATCCGCGCGGGCGCACGGGGCGGGGCGGCCGTGGGCGCCGCGGCCGGTCCGCGGCGCGCGGGCCGGGCCCGCCGGCGCCCGCGACGAGGAGGAGCCGCCTCGCTCCACGCCCCTCAGCCGTGCGCGACGACGGCGACGGGGGCGGCGCAGTGGTGCATCACCGCGTGCGTGACGGGCCCGATGTGCGCGCCGACCGGGTTGCGGCGGATCCGGCGGCCGACCACCACCAGCGAGGACCGGGCGGAGGCCTCGACCAGGCGGACGGACGGGCTGCCGCCGAAGGACTCCTCGGCGACCTCCACCTGCGGGAACTTCTCACGCCAGGGGGCGAGCACCCGCGTCAGCGTCCCGGCCTGCTGCCGGGCGACGTCGTGGTAGGTCCCGGGAGCGGCCGCCAGGCCGTAGGCGAGGTACGGCGGCAGGGCCCAGCCGTGCACGACGCGCACGGCGGCGTCCCGTCGCGCCGCCTCCGCGAAGGCGAACCCGATCACCGAGTCGTCGGGCTCGTCGGCGTCCAGGCCGAGCAGGACGGGCCGGTAGCGCGTGGCGGCGGACGGGATGCCCACGGGGTCCGGTTCGTGCTCGTCGGCGGCCTGCTCGCCGGCGCGGACCAGGACGACGGGGCCCTCGGCGTGGGCCACGACGGCGAGTCCGACCGAGCCGACCAGGAACCCGCCGACGCCGCCGAGCCCCCGGGAGCCGAGCACCAGCAGCCCGGCGTCCCCCGCGGCCCTCGCCAGCACCTCGCGGGGACGGCCGTCGACCTGCTCCTGGGTGACCTCGATCCCGGGGTGGCGCAGCCGCAGCCCCTCGGCGGCCTCGCGCAGGGTCCTCTCCCAGCCTTCGGCCGGGGGCGGCCCCGTCGCGCCCGGTTCGCCCCGGTGGGCCTGCGTCCCGGCGCCGGACAGCGGCGCCCGGGCCGCCGGCTCCGCGACGGGCTGCCGGACGTGGAGCAGCCGCAGCGGCAGGCCGCGCAGTGCCGCTTCACGGGCCGCCCACTCGGCGGCGGCCCGGCTCTCGGGGGAGCCGTCGAGTCCGACCGTGACGGTGCGGGTCATGGTGGTGCACCTCCTGCTGTGGGGGGACACTCCCAGCTTCGCCCCGGTCCGGGCCCGGCGGGAGGGGCCGCTGGTCCCGGACCGGCGCCGAACGGCCCCCGTACGGCTGCCGGGCAGGGCCGAACGCCCTTCCCCCGGGGGCCGTACGGCCCATGGCCCGGGACGCGGTGCCGCGGGAGGCTGGCAGTGCAAGCAGTCCGTGACGTGGTCCGGGAGGTCCGCCGTGTTCGCTCCCCCGTCCCCCAGCATGCCGCGCGCCCTGCCCGCAGAGCACCGGGCGCGGCTCCTGCAGACCGCCCGTGAGGTGTCCTTCCCGCAAGGGACCCGGCTGTTCGAGGAGGGCGGCCGCGCGGACCGGTTCTGGGTGATCCGCACCGGCTCCGTCGACCTCGACATGCGGGTGCCCGGCCGGCGGGCCGCCGTCATCGAACGCCTCGGTCACAACGAACTCGTGGGCTGGTCGTGGCTGTTCACCCCGCACGTCTGGCACCTGGGCGCCGAGGCGGCCACCTTGGTGCGGGCCCACGAGTTCGACGCCGCGGCCGTCCGCGCGCTGTGCCGGGACGACCCCGGGTTCGGGCGGGACCTCACCCGCTGGGTCGGCGACGTGGTCGCCCACCGGCTGCACGCCGCCCGGATCCGGCTGCTGGACCTGTACGGCCCGTACGGCGCCGGCAGCGGCCTCTGAGAACGGCGGCGCCCGCGCCGGCGGTGAGCCGCGGTGAGCGGGAAGCGAGGAACGAGGAGTGAGGAGCGAGGAGGGACCATGCGCGGTGCGCCGCACACCGTCGGTGACGTCATGACCCGGTCGGTGGCCTCCGTCGCAGGGGAGGCCGCCTTCAAGGAGATCGTCCGGCTGATGCGGGACCGGAGGGTGAGCGGCCTGCCCGTGCTGGAGGACGGGGACCGGGTCGTCGGCGTCGTGTCCGAGGCGGACCTGCTGCTCAAGGAGGAGTTCCGGGACAGCGACCCCGACCGGCGGACGCAGCTGCGCCGCCTCCCGGACCTGTGGAAGGCCGGGGCGTTGACCGCGCGGGAGCTGATGACCTCCCCGGCCGTCACGGTCCGGGCCGGCACGACGCTCGCGGACGCCGCCGGCCTCATGGCCCGCCACCGGGTGAAGCGGCTTCCGGTGGTGGACGAACAGGGCTCGCTGGAGGGCGTGGTCAGCCGCGCCGACCTGCTGCGGGTGTTCCTGCGCGACGACGAGGAACTGGCCGAGCAGGTACGGCGCGAGGTGGTGGCGCACCTGTTCCCCGGGCCGCGGTCGGCGGTGTGGGTGGAGGTGCGCGACGGCGTGGTCCGGCTGGTGGGCCGGGTCCGGGACACCTCGCTGGTGCCCGCGGCGGCCCGGCTGATCCGGGCCGTGGAGGGCGTCGTCGACGTGGAGTTCGCACCGACGAAGGAGGCGTCCTCCGCCCCGGTCCCGCCGTAGCGGGGGCGTGCGGTGCCGGTCCGGGCCGGCGAGGCTCCGGCGCCGCCGGCCCGGCCGCCCCGCACGGTCCGCCGCCGGGACGGTGGTCAGCCGCCCGGGCGCAGGGTCCAGACGACCGTCATCTCGCCGGTGACCGCCCCGTCCTCGCGGCGGATGGCGATCGACACCGGGAACTCGGGGCGGCGGCCCGCGTCCAGCTCGGCCACGACCTCCGCGGCCGGGCGGCCGAGGGTCGCGGTGGCGGTGACGGGTCCCATCGCCAGCTTCTTGTAGGCGATCTCGGCGCGGACGGCCAGCGGCACGGCGCGCGAGAGCTGGTCCCCGAACGCGGCGAGCACGATCGCGCCGCTCGCCGACTCGCCGAGCGTGAACATCGCACCGGCGTGCGGGCCGCCCACGTGGTTGTGGTAGTCGCCCTGGTCCGGCAGGGCCACCACGGCCCGCTCCGGCGTGGTCTCCAGGAACTGGAGGTTGAGGGTCCGGGCCATGGGCACCGTGGCGGCGAGCATGTCGCCGACGGACATCTGGTCTGCGCTCATGCCCGTACGTTACCCACGAGTAGTATCCGCTGGCCAGATCCGGCGCCGCCCGCCGTCCGCGCCGCCGGGCCCGGTCCGCCCGCCCTCCGTGCGGCCCGCCGCGCCGTGTTTCCCCGAGTTGCTACGTCCCCGTCAAAGGGCGGTGACCGAATCGTGTCCCGGGCGCGGCTAGGGTTGCTGCCCATGTGGCCAGGACAGCAGCCGCCCGGGGGCGAGCAGAACCCGCAGTCGAACAACCCGTACCAGCAGCCGGGGTACCAGCAGCCGAATCCGTATCAGCAGCCCGGCTACCAGCAGCCGAACCCGTACGCACAGCAGCCGCAGTGGGGGACGCCGTCCACGGCCGGCACGCCCCGGCCACCGCAGGGCGGGGGCGGCGGGAACCGGACGAAGCTGGTGGCGATCGTGGCGGCGACCGCCGTCGTCGTGGCCGCCGGTGTCACCGGGTTCCTGGTGCTCGGCGGCGACAAGGACGACGAGGCCGGCGGCGGCAAGGACGGCAAGCCGTCCCGGAGCGCGTCGCCGAGCACGTCGGCGGAGCCGAGCACCTCCGGCTCCGCGGACAATCCCCGCGGCGGCGAGGAGGAGAAGGCGACCGTTCCGGGCTGGAAGGTCGTCGTCAACACGCGCTTCGGCACCAAGTTCGACGTCCCCGCCGACTGGGAGATCGAGGATCCCGGCACCAGCGTGGGCTTCGAATGGGAGGAGAAGAACGGTGAGCTGGACCGCACCACCGTCACCGCCCCGGCCTACCTGAAGTCCAAGTGGTGCACCAGCGACGACGACAAGGACGGCCGCGAGGAGGACACCGCCCTCGTCACCGCCGGGACCCGCGGGGAGAACGGCGCCAAGAACACGGACATGGCGGCCGAGACCCGCGTGCCCTGGTGGATCTACGGCGGGTACACGCAGCCCGACAAGAAGAGCGTGAAGTACGACAAGCCGAAGCCCTACACCACCAAGTCGGGCATCAAGGGCAGCGTCGCCCGGGCGCACTCGGAGAACACGCCGCAGAACGGCAAGTGCGACAGCGACGGCAAGGCGATCACCTTCGCGTTCAAGAACAGCGCCGGGGACTTCGTCACCTGGAACCTGTACGGCGCCAAGGGCGTCAAGGACGAGATCCCCGACTCGACCGTGGAGAAGATCCTCAGCACGGTGCGCCTCAGCGAGGAACCGCCCACGGAGTCGTGACGGGCCGGGGGCGGGGAACCGGGTTTGGCAAGTCGGCCCCGCCCCGGCGATAGTCACGGGGTGCCGACCACCACCGCCTTCCGCCGCCCCGCCTGGGCGGGCCGCAACTACACCCTGCTGACCGCCGCCGCCGTGGTGACCAACCTCGGCAGCCACGGCGCGCTGATCGCCTCCGCCTTCGCCGTGCTGGGCGCGGGCGGCGACGGCGGTGACGTGGGGCTGGTGGCCGCCGCCCGCACCCTGCCCCTGGTGCTGTTCCTGCTGATCGGCGGTGCCGTCGCGGACCGCCTCCCGCGCCACCGGGTGATGGTCGCGGCCAACGCGCTGAACTGTGTCTCGCAGGCCGCGTTCGCGGCGCTGGTCCTGGCCGGTGAGGCGCGGCTGTGGCAGATGATGCTGCTCAGCGCGCTGGGCGGGGCCGGTCAGGCGTTCTTCAACCCGGCCGCCGAGGGCATGCTGCTGTCCTCGGTCGACGGCGAGCAGGCCGGCCGGGCGTTCGCGGTGTTCCGGATGGCGATGCACGGGGCGACCCTGGGCGGGGCCGCCCTCGGCGGGGCCATGGTCGCCGCGATCGGGCCGGGCTGGGTGCTCGCGGCGGACGCGGCGGCCTTCGCCCTCGCCGCGGCCCTGCGGGCCCTGCTCGACGTGAAGCACATACCGCCGCGCGCCCCGGGCGGCGGCATGCTCGCCGATCTGCGGGAGGGCTGGCGGGAGTTCACCGGCCGGCCCTGGCTGTGGGGCGTCGTCGTCCAGTTCTCCGTCGCCAACGCGGTCGTCGGCGCCGCCGACGCGGTCTACGGGCCGCTGGTGGCCCGCGACCACCTGGGCGGCGCCGCGCCGTGGGGCCTGGCCCTGGCCTTCTTCGGCGCGGGCACGGTGGTGGGCGCGCTGCTGATGACCCGCTGGCAGCCGCGCCGCCTGCTGTTCGTCGGCACCCTGTGCGTGTTCCCGCTGGCCCTGCCGTCCGCCGCGCTCGCCGTGCCGGTACCGGTCGGCGTGCTGTGCGCGGTGATGTTCGTGACCGGCGTGACCCTCGAGGTGTTCGGCGTCTCCTGGATGACCGCGCTGCACCAGGAGATACCGGAGGAGAAGCTGTCCCGGGTCTCGGCGTACGACTGGTTCGGCTCGGTCGCGCTCATGCCGGCGGCGATGGCGCTGGCGGGCCCGGCCGAGACGGCGTTCGGGCGCCCGGAGGCGCTGTGGGGCTGTGCCGTGCTGGTCGTGGTGGTCACGGCCGCGGTGCTGTGCGTACCGGACGTGCGCAACCTGCGCCGCCGGACCCGGCACGTCACCGGCGCGGCACCCGGCACGGACACGGCCGCGGGCAGCGGATCAGCCGATGCCGAACGCCCCGTCGGGGGGCTCGGGTGACGGCACGGCGTCCTCGTCCCGCACCGGCCGCGCGCCGCGGACGAAGTCCCGCAGGGCCGCGCCGTGTTCCACCCGGGCGGGGAAGGCGTCGGCCGCGGTGAGCCGGGCCAGGGCGGCGGTGTCGAGGGGGCGGTGCGCGGCGGCCAGCACCGCGTTGCCGAACCGGCGCCCGCGCAGCACTCCCGGCTCGGCGATGAGCACCAGCTCCTCGAACCGCGTGCCGAGGGTGGCGAGCTGGGAGCGCAGGAAGGCGAACGGGGCCGCGTCCGGGAGGTTGGCGAGGTAGACCCCGCCGTCCCGCAGGACGCGCGCCGCCTCGTGGACGTAGGCGACGGAGGTGAGGTGCGCCGGGACCCGTGAGCCGCCGAAGACGTCGGCGACCAGGACGTCCGCCGAGTCCGCGGGCGCGGCCTCCAGCCAGGCGCGGGCGTCCGCCGCGTGCAGCGCGACGCGGGCGCCCTCGGGCAGCGGCAGGTGCTCGGCGACCAGCTCCAGCAGGGCCCGGTCGGCCTCGACGACGTCCTGCCGGGAGCCGGGCCGGGTGACGGCCAGGTAACGGGGCAGGGTGAGTGCGCCGCCGCCCAGGTGCACCACGTCCAGCGGGCGTCCCGGCTCGGCGAGGGTGTCCAGGACGTGCCCGAGCCGCCGGGCGTACTCGAACTCCAGATGGGTCGGCTCGTCCAGGTCGACGTACGACTGCGGCGCCCCGTCGACCGTCAGCAGCCAGGCCCGCTCCCGGTCGACGTCGGGCATCAGCTTGGCGGTGCCGTGATCGACGGCACGGGTCACGGGGAGGGGCTCGTTCACCGTGCCATTGTGCCGTCGCCCGTACGGCCGGGTGCCCGTCCCCCTTCCCGGGGACGGGCACCCGCGTGCCGTCGTTCAGCCGACCTCCGTGACCGTGCCGGCCCCGACCGTCCGCCCGCCCTCGCGGACGGCGAAGCCGAGCCCGGGCTCCAGCGGCACCTCGCGCCCCAGCTCCACGGTCATCGTGACCGTGTCCCCGGGCCGGGCGACCGCCGCCTCGCCGAGGTCGACGTCGCCGACCACGTCCGCGGTGCGGATGTAGAACTGCGGCCGGTAGCCGGTCGACACCGGTGTCGTGCGGCCGCCCTCGCGGGCCGACAGCACGTACACCTGCGCCGTGAAGCGCCGGCTCGGCACCACGCTGCCCGGCGCGGCCGCCACGTGCCCGCGGCGCACCGCGTCGCGCGGCACCCCGCGCAGCAGCAGCGCCACGTTGTCCCCGGCCTGCGCCTGCGCCATGGGCTTGCCGAAGGTCTCCAGACCGGTGACGACGGTCTCCACCCCGGCGCCGAGCACCTCGACCCGGTCGCCCACGCGGATCGTGCCGCGCTCCACCGCGCCGGTCACCACGGTGCCCCGGCCGGTGATGGTGAGCACGTTCTCCACCGGCAGCAGGAAGGGCGCGTCCAGGTACCGCTCGGGCACGGGCACATAGGTGTCCACCGCGTCGAGCAGCGCCTCGATCGACGCCGTCCAGCGCGGGTCGCCCTCCAGGGCCCTCAGCCCGGAGACCCGGACGACGGGCGCGGAGTCGCCGCCGTAGCCGTGCGCGGACAGCAGGTCGCGGACCTCCAGCTCGACCAGGTCGGTGAGCTCCTCGTCGCCCGCGTCGGCCTTGTTGAGCGCGACCACGACGTGGTCCACGCCCACCTGACGGGCGAGCAGGACGTGCTCGGCGGTCTGCGGCATGATCCCGTCGAGCGCGGAGACGACGAGGATCGCCCCGTCGAGCTGCGCGGCGCCGGTGACCATGTTCTTGACGTAGTCGGCGTGGCCGGGCATGTCGACGTGCGCGTAGTGCCGGGTGTCGGTCTCGTACTCGACGTGCGCGATGTTGATGGTGATGCCGCGCGCCGCCTCCTCGGGCGCCCGGTCGATGCGGTCGAACGGCACGAAGCTGCCGGAGCCACGCTCGGCGAGGACCTTGGTGATGGCGGCGGTCAGGGTGGTCTTGCCGTGGTCGACGTGGCCCATCGTGCCGATGTTCAGATGCGGTTTGGTGCGGACGTACGCCGTCTTGGACATGGCGGTACCTCGAAGCCTCTCGGTGATGACGCGTGAGCGCCCCGGCGCGCGGCGGATGCGGCGCGCGGCGGGACGGGGACCCCCGGAAAGGTGCCGACCCTCCCCCTGCGGGGTCCGCCGGACGATCCGGGGAGGGTCAGCTTCGGGCGCCGTCGACGGCAACCGGGAATGCGGGAACGGCAGCCTTCGGGGCATCCGCGGCGGCGGATGTCGCGAGGTGGAAGGCGTACCGGAACATGGCGTCGATCATCGCCGACCCGTCGCCCCCCGTCGAATGGTTTTCCACGGCGCGCAGCGGTACGCAGCGGCGCGGAGCGTACGGGGGCACGGAGCGGTACGGAGCCGGCCCGCCCGCGCGCCGGCGGTCAGCCGCCGATGTTCTTCAGCGCCTCCCGCACCGACAGCGGCGCGAGCCGTCCCCGCTCCCGCGCCAGGAAGGCCCGCACGGCGTCGGGGTCGGTCCTGGCGTACTCGCGCAGGCACCAGCCGATGGCCTTGCGGACGAAGAAGTCCTGGTGTCCGGCCTGGCGCCGGCAGTAGGCGAACAGGCGCCGGGCGTCGGTGCGCTCCCTGAGGCGCAGCTGGTGGAGCAGGGCGGTGCGCACGAGCCACCGGTCGTCGGCGCCGATCCAGTCGTCCGTGTCCGCCGTGAGCCGCGGGTCGGCGGCGACCAGCGCGCCGACGACGTGCGCGGCGAGCGGGTCGACGGTGTCCCACCAGGGGGTGGTGGTGACGAGGTGCCGGGCGACGGGCAGGAACCCGGAGGAGCAGTGGCGCACGTGGCGGCGCAGGTAGTCCACGGCGAAGTACCGGTACTCGCGCTCGGGCAGCGCCCAGCAGCGCAGGGCGACCGCGGCGCAGTCGGCCTCGCCGGGGCGGGGCAGACCGTCGACGACGGTGCGGGACAGGGCCCTGCGGACCGGCGCGGCCAGGCCCAGGAAGGGCGCCACGTCCTTCATGTACGCCCGCATGACCACGGCCCGCTCCGGATCGGCGGCGGCCCCGTAGGCGGCGGTGAGCCGCTCCAGCACGGCGTCGGCGAGCGGGCTGTCCGGTGCGCGGGGTGACGGGACCTCTGTGACGCTCATGAGACGAACGCTACGGCGATCACACACATTTGTCGGTTAGTGTCACCGAATGCTCGATGCCACCACCCGCTCTGGGGGCACCGCCACGGCCTCTCCCCGGGCCACCGCCACGGACCTCGCGGCCGCCGTCCCCACGGCCGCGCCCCCGTCCGCACCCCCGCCCGTCGCCGCGACGGGTTTCGCCGCCCGCTGCGCCAGGGTCCTGCTGTCGCCGCGGTCACGGCTGTCCCTGCTCGTCGTGCTGCTCGCCTGCGCCGCGTCGGCGGTGCTGCTGTTCGAGCCGCAGCGGCTGCTGACCGACGGCTGGCCGCCGTCGCGGCTCGGCGGGTCCGCGGCGGTGGTGGCGTACGCGGTGGCCTACGGGGTGTGCACGGTGGCGTTCGTGCCGCGCCCGCTGCTGAACCTCGCCGCGGGCGCCCTCTTCGGCTCCCAGCTGGGCCTGGGTGCCGCGCTCGGCGGCACGGTGCTCGGCGCCGGGCTGGCCTTCTGCCTGGGACGGGTGCTCGGCCAGGACGCGCTGCGTCCGCTGCTGCGCGGACGCTGGCTGCGGGCCGCGGACCACCAGCTGAGCCGGCACGGCTTCCGCTCCATGCTGGCGGCCCGGCTGTTCCCGGGCATCCCGTTCGCCGCCTCGAACTACTGCGCCGCCGTCTCCCGCATGGGCCTGCCGCCGTTCCTGCTGGCGACGGCGCTCGGCTCGATCCCGAACACCGCCGCCTACGTCGTGGCCGGCGCCCGCGCCTCGACGCCGACCTCCCCGGCCTTCCTGATCGCGCTGGCCTGCATCGCCGTACCGGGCCTGGTGGGCGCGGTGGTGGCGTGGCGCAGGCGGCACCGGCTGCGCGGTCACTGACGGACCGTCACACCGCTTCCAGGATCATCGCGTTGGCGAGTCCGCCCGCCTCGCACATGGTCTGCAGGGCGTAACGGGCGCCGCGTTCGCGCATCGCGTGGACCAGGGTCGTCGTCAGCCGGGTGCCGCTCGCGCCGAGCGGATGGCCGAGGGCGACGGCGCCGCCGTGCACGTTGACCTTGCCGAGGTCGGCGCCGGTCTCCTGCTGCCAGGCCAGGACCACACTGGCGAACGCCTCGTTGACCTCGAACAGGTCGATGTCGTCGAGCGACAGCGAGGCGCGGCGCAGCACCTTCTCGGTCGCCGGGACGACACCGGTGAGCATCAGCAGCGGGTCGGAGCCGGTGACCGCGAAGCTGTGCAGCCGGGCGAGCGGACGCAGGCCCAGCCGGGCGGCGGTCTCGCTCGAGGTGATGAGCACGGCGGAGGCGCCGTCGTTGACCGGGCTGGCGTTGCCCGCGGTGACGTTCCACTCGATCTGCGGGAAGCGTTCGGCGAGGACCGGGTCGTGGTAGGCGGGCCGGAGGCCGGCCAGGGTCTCGACGGTGCTGTCCGGCCGTACGCACTCGTCACGCGCGACGCCGTCCAGGGGCGCGACCTCGGCGTCGAACAGACCCGCGTCCCACGCCGCGGCGGCCTTGCGGTGCGAGGAGACCGCGAAGGCGTCCATCCGCTCGCGGGTGATCGACCACTTCGCGGCGATGAGTTCGGCGCTGATGCCCTGCGGGACGAGTCCGTCCGGGTAGCGCTCGGCGACCCCGGGGCCGAACGGGTCCTCGCCGGGGGGAACGTTGGACCACATCGGCACCCGGCTCATGGACTCCACGCCGCAGGCGACGACGAGGTCGTACGCGCCGGAGACGACGCCCTGCGCCGCGAAGTGCACGGCCTGCTGGGAGGAGCCGCACTGGCGGTCCACGGTGGTCGCCGGCACCGACTCGGGAAGACCGGCCGACAGGACCGCGTACCGCGTGGTGTTCATGGCCTGCTCGCCGACCTGGTCGACGGTGCCCCCGATGACGTCGTCGATCAGTACCGGGTCGACACCGGACCGCTCGACGAGGGCGCGCAGGGTGTGGGCGAGGAGCTCGACGGGGTGGACGTGGGCGAGGGCGCCCTGCGGCTTGCCCTTGCCGATGGGGGTGCGTACGGCTTCGACGACGACTGCGTCACGCATGGTGCGGGCCTCCTTGGCCGCCCGGGCGGTGACCGGGGCGATTACCGGTGAGTAGGAAATCCGGACTCACCATAACCCGGTAAGTTGGAAAAACAAACCCTCACCTAGACTTGGCCGTATGGCCGCCTCCAAAGACCCGCGCCCCTGCTCGATCGCCGACACCCTGGCCCTCGTCGGCGAGAAGTACTCCCTGCTCGTGCTGCGCGAGGTGTGCCTCGGCAACGGCCGCTTCGACCAGCTGGTGCGCAACATCGGCGCCCCGCGCGACATCCTGGCCACGCGGCTGAAGCGGCTGGTCGACGCCGGGATCCTGACCAAGCGCCCCTACAGCGAACGCCCGCAGCGCTTCGAGTACCGCCCCACCCGGGCGGGGCTGGAGCTGGAGCCCGTCCTGCTGACCCTGATGGAGTGGGGCGACCGCCATCTGCGCCGGGACGACGACCGGCCCATGGTGCTCGAGCACGTCTGCGGCGGCGAACTCGTCCCGGTCGTCACCTGCCGGGCCTGCGGCGACCGGGTGCGCCACGAGGACCTGACGCCCCGTCCGCAGGCCCCGGGGTGGACGGTGGGCGGCCCGGCGGCGGCCTGAGCCGCCGCCCGGGCGGACACGGGCTCCGGGCTCGGGCTCCGGCGGAGCGTGAAGCCCCTGTGTCGGGCCCGTCATCTCGGGGCGCTACGCTTCGCCTCGGCGCACCCGATCATCGATCACCGCACGCCGCGGTGCGATGCCGTGTGCCCTTCGCCCGTTGAACGATCGGCACTTGGACTCCGCTACCTCATGTCTTGGTTTGAATCCCTCATCCTCGGACTCGTCCAGGGGCTGACCGAGTTCCTCCCCGTCTCCTCCAGCGCGCACCTGCGGCTGACCGCGGCCTTCTCCGGCTGGGAGGACCCGGGCGCGGCCTTCACCGCGATCACCCAGATCGGCACCGAGACCGCGGTGCTGATCTACTTCCGCAAGGACATCGGGCGGATCCTGTCGGCCTGGACGCGCTCGCTGACGAACAAGGAGATGCGCCGGGACCACGACGCGCGCATGGGCTGGCTCGTCATCGTCGGCTCGATCCCGATCGGCGTGCTCGGGGTGACGCTCAAGGACCAGATCGAGGGCCCGTTCCGCGATCTGCGGATCACCGCGGCGATGCTGATCGGCATGGGCATCGTGCTCGGCGTCGCCGACCGCCTCGCGGCACGGGACGAGAGCGGCGGCCGGCACCGCGCGGCCAAGCAGCGCAAGCAGCTCGAGGACCTGAGCGTCAAGGACGGCCTCATCTACGGCGTCTGCCAGGCCATGGCCCTCATCCCGGGCGTCTCCCGCTCCGGCGCCACCATCAGCGGCGGCCTGTTCATGGGGTACCGGCGCGAGGCCGCGGCCCGCTACTCCTTCCTGCTCGCCATCCCCGCGGTGCTGGCCTCCGGCCTGTTCGAACTCAAGGACGCCGCGGAGGGCGGGCACGTCTCCTGGGGCCCGACGGCCTTCGCGACGGTCATCGCCTTCGCGGTCGGCTACGCCGTGATCGCCTGGTTCATGAAGTTCATCTCGACCAGGAGCTTCATGCCGTTCGTCTGGTACCGCATCGTCCTGGGAATCGTCATCATCGTGCTGGTCGGCGCGGGTGTGCTGAGCCCCGACGCCGGCGAGCCGGCGCACTGACCGGGGCTCCCGCCGGGCGCGTGGCCGTCCGGTAGCGCACTGTCAGTGTCTGGCCCTAGGCTTGTCCGCATGTCCCCCGATTTAACGACCCCTGGTTCCGTGCGGTCCGCCGCCGAGGTCAACGAGCAGATCCGCGCGCTGTGGCTGCGGGCGGGCGGCTCCCTCTCGGCCCAGGAGCGCGAGGAGTACGAGATGCTGGTGGTCGAGTGGGCGGCGGCGGTCCGCGGCGAGGTCGTCGAAGCGGCCTGACCCGCCCGCCCCGGGCGGCGCGCCTCAGCGTCCGCCCGCCACCCGCAGCACCGCCCCCGTGGTGTACGAGGCGTCCGGCGACATCAGCCACGCCACGGCCGCCGCGACCTCCTCCGCCCGCCCCGCACGCCGCAGCGGAACCGTCGGCGCCATCCGCCGGGCCCGGTCCGGGGCGCCCATGGCGGCGTGCATGTCCGTGTCGATCAGGCCCGGAGCGACCGCGTTGACGCGGATGCCGTCCGGGCCGAGCTCCTTGGCCAGCCCCAGCGTCAGCGTGTCCACCGCGGCCTTGGTCGCCGCGTAGTGCACGTACTCGTCCGGGCTTCCCAGCGTCGCGGCACCGGACGAGATGTTCACGATCACCCCCTCGCCCCGGGGCGTCATGAGCCGCGCGGCCCGCCGCGCGCACAGCAGCGGCCCCATGAGGTTGACGTCCACGACCCGGCGCAGGGTCGCGGTGTCGGCCTCGGCGAACCGCCCCAGCGGCCCGGTCACCGCCGCGTTGTTCACCAGCCCCGTCACCGGGCCCAGCTCCCGCTCCGCCACCTCGAAGAGCCGGTCGACGTCCGCCTCGGCCGAGGTGTCCCCCCGCACCGTCACGGCACGGGCCCCCGCCGCCCGCACCCCCTCCGCCACCGCCTCGGCGGCGGCGGAGTCCCGGAGGTACCCCACCGCCACGTCGTGTCCCTCCGCCGCGAGCCGCAGGCAGATCGCGGCGCCGATCCCCCGGCTGCCGCCGGTGACCACGGTGACGAGACGCTTCATGAGTTCCTCCCGGTGAAAGGTCCGAGCCGAAGATCCCTGAGGGGGTTCTAGGCTCGCAGACGGGCGAGGACGTCGTCGTCCAGGGGGTACGGCCGCTCCTCGGGCAGGAGCCCGGCCGCCCGCTCCGTCTCCCCCGCGCGCACCAGCCCCCGGATCTCCGTGGCGAGCGGCGTCACGTCCTCGATGCCCACGATCCACTCGTCGGCGTACCGGGCGGCCGCCTCCCCCGCGAGCCCCAGTTGGAGCGAGCGGTACGGCAGCGGGCCGAGGTGCAGGTCCCGCTCCGGGTCCCACTGCACCCGCGCGGGCGCCTGCCGCAGCTCCCGCTTCCAGGCGGCCGCGTCACCGTGCAGGACGGGGACGTGGTGCGACAGGCACGCGTTCCGCAGGGCCCGGACGAACCCCTCGCGGCTGATCTCCACGGCCAGCACGGTCTCCTGGTCCTTCTTCGTGCCCCAGCCGCAGCGGTACATCATCCACAGGAAGGACGGCTTGATCCAGGTCATGCGCTCCCGGCTCCAGGACGGCGGGAAACGGCCGTCGCGCGCCGCGGCGCGGCCGATCTTCGGGCGGTATGCCTGGTAGACGGTGAGGGTGGACTCGGTGTGGTGGGCACGCACCTCGAACCTGGGGCGGGTGCCGGCCGGCTGATCGTTCACGGCGTACAGCCTCGGCCCCAGCGGCGTCGGGAGCCAGCGAATATCCGCGCACGCCCCTTGGCTCCGCCCGCCGCATGTCCAAGACTGAACCGATGACGCAGCGTGCGGAGCTCGCGGCCGTGAGGGACCGGCTGGCCGTCGACGGGCTCGTCACCGAGTACGCGGTGGCCGTGGACGACGGTGACTGGGAGGCGTACCGGGGGCTGTTCACGGCACAGGGGCGGGCGGACTACCGCTCGGCCGGCGGGATCGAGGGGAGCGCCCGGACGGTGGCCGGATGGCTCGCGGAGAACCTGGGGAGGTTCCCCGTGCGGCAGCACCTGATCGTCAACCGGAGGGTGCGGTTCGGCGTCTGGGAGCAGGACACCGGCGACACGGCGCAGGTGCGGGCCGACTACGTGAGCCCGCTGGGCCGCCCCGGGCGGGACGGCGGGTCCGCCGCGCCGGACCTCGTGTGCGGCGGCCGGTACGCGTTCACCGTGCTGCGCACGGACGACGGCTGGCGGCTGAGCGAGGTGGTCGTGCGGGAGAAGTGGCGCCGCCTTCCCGCCCCGCGGACGGATCCTGTGATCGACTGACCCGGCGCGCACTGTCCCGGATCACCTCCGGGACGCACACTGGGGACAGCACGGGGTAGGGAGGGCCCATGAAGACGCTCGGCCACCGGCTCACCTCCCCGTGGCGGCGCTCGGCCGTCGCCGCGGTCACGGGTGCCCTGCCCGTCCTGGCCTTTCCCGCCCCGTCCCTGTGGTGGTTCGCCTACGTCGCCCTGGTCCCCTGGATCCTGCTGGCCCGCGCCGCACCGACGGGGAGTCGGGCGGCCCGCGACGGCTGGTGGGGCGGGTTCGGCTTCATGCTGGCCATGCACCACTGGCTGCTGCCGAACCTGCACGTGTTCACGTTCGTCATCGCCGCCCTGCTCGGCGCGCTGTGGGCGCCGTGGGGCTGGCTGGTGCGCCGCCTGCTCGGCGGGGTTCCGTCGCGGGGCCGGGTCCTGGCGGCGCTCGTCGTGCTGCCGTCGGGCTGGCTGGCCGTGGAACTCGTCCGCTCCTGGGAGGGGCTCGGCGGCCCGTGGGGCGTGCTCGGCGCGAGCCAGTGGCAGGTGGAGGCGGCGCTGCGGCTGGCGTCGGTCGGCGGCGTGTGGCTGCTCAGCTTCCTGGTGGTGGCGCTGAACGTCGCCGTGGCGGTGCTGGTCGCGGTGCGGCGGGCCCGCGTGCCCGCCGTGGCGGGGCTGGTCGCGGCGGCCGCCGCGACCAGCGCCGCGTGGGTGTGGTCGCCCCGGCCGGACACCGGCGACCGGGTCAGGATCGCGGTCGTGCAGCCGGGCGTCGTCTCCGGGCGCGACAGCCCCGACCGCCGGTTCGACCTCGAGGAGCGGCTCACCCGTGAACTCGTCGGCCAGGACGTCGCCCTGGTCGTCTGGGGCGAGAGCAGCGTCGGCTTCGACCTCGGGGACCGGCCCGACCTCGCGCGGCGGCTCGCGGCCCTGTCCCGCGAGACGGGCGCCGGGATCCTGGTCAACGTGGACGCCCGGCGCTCCGACCGGCCCGGCATCCACAAGAGCTCGGTGCTGGTCGGCCCGGACGGTCCGACCGGTGACCGGTACGACAAGATGCGGCTGGTCCCGTTCGGCGAGTACGTCCCGGCCCGTTCCCTGCTGGGCTGGGCGACCTCCGTCGGCGAGGCGGCCGGCGAGGACCGCAGGCGCGGCTCGCGGCAGGTGGTGATGGACGCGGGGAACGGGCCGCGGATCGGCCCGATGGTGTGCTTCGAGAGCGCGTTCCCCGACATGAGCCGGCACCTCGCCGAGGACGGCGCCGACGTCCTGATCGCCCAGTCGTCCACCTCGACGTTCCAGCAGAGCTGGGCTCCCGGGCAGCACGCCACGCTCGCCGCGCTGCGGGCCGCCGAGACCGGCCGTCCGATGGTGCACGCGACCCTGACGGGCGTCTCCGCCGTGTACGGACCGGGAGGGGAGCGCGTCGGCCCGTGGCTCGGCACGGACACCGGCGCCGCGCAGGTGTACGAGGTCCCGCTGGCGCACGGCACCACGCCCTACGTCCGCCTCGGCGACTGGCCGCTGCACGCCGCGCTGCCGGTCCTGGCCGCCTGGGCCGTCATCGAGGCGGTGCGCCTCAGGCGGGGCGCTCGTGGACCGCGCGTACCACCCGCTCGCACAGCTCATGGGTCGCCAGCGCGTCCCGGGCGCTGAGCACCTCGCCCGCGCGCACCGCGTCCAGGAAGGCGAGCACCGCCTGCTCGATGCCGCGCTGGCGGGACACCGGCACCCAGTCGCCGCGCCGGCGCACGGTCGGCTGTCCCTTGTGGTCGATCACCTCGGCGAGGTTGACCACCTGGCGCTTGGTGTCCTGCCCGGAGACCTCGAGGATCTCCTCGGCCGATCCGCTGAGCCGGTTCATCACGCCGAGCGCGGTGAAGCCCTCCCCGGCGAGCTGGAGCACCACGTGGTGCAGCAGTCCGCCCTCGGTGCGGGCGCGCACGGTCACGTCGTCGACCGGGCCGGGCACCAGGAAGCGCAGGGTGTCGACGACGTGGATGAAGTCGTCGAGGATCATCGTGCGCGGCTCCTCCGGCAGTCCGACCCGGTTCTTCTGCATCAGGATCAGTTCGCGCGGATGGTCGGCGCACTGGGCGTAGGCCGGGGCGAAGCGCCGGTTGAAGCCGACGGCGAGGCTCGTGCCGCGCTCCTCGGCGAGCTCCACGAGCCGCGTGGAGTCGTCGAGTGCGTAGGCGAGCGGCTTGTCGACGTACGTCGGTACGCCCGCCTCGAGGAGACGCGTCACGATCTCCGGGTGGACCTGCGTCGGCGCGTGCACGAAGGCCGCGTCGAGGTCCTGGGCGAGCAGCGCGGAGAGGTCCGCGTGGCGCCGCCCGGCCGGGAGGTGCAGGCTGTCGGCGACCCGCTCGAGCGTGGCGGGGGTGCGGGTCTGCAGGTGCAGTTCCACCCCGGGCTGCACGGCGAGCACCGGGAGGTAGGCCTTCTGCGCGATGTCACCGAGTCCGATGCAGCCGACCTTCACGGGGTGTTCTCCTCTAGCCCTTGCCTGCCGTGGTCTGCGAGCATACGGCCTCCCCGCTGCCGCCCTCACTCGAGCGGGTGGTGCCCCCGGGCGGTCGCCAGTCGGCGATGCCGTCGAATCCCCGCAGGAACAGCCCCGGAGCGGCCTTCGACAGCGCGACGAGGGCGCTGTCGCGTACGGCGGTGCCCACGCGGCCGGTCATCAGGTTGACGCGTGCCACCTGCACGGCCCGGCGGGCGATCGCGGTGGTGCGGGGCAGCCGGACCGCTGTGTAACCGGGCAGGTCGTCGAGGTGGTGGGCGAGGGTGACCGCGTCCTCGACGGCCTGGTTGCCGCCCTGTCCGAGGGTCGGCGGCATGGCGTGCGCGGCGTCGCCGACCAGGGCCACCCGGCCGCGGTGGTAGGCGGGCAGCGGCTCGGCGATGTGGTGGACGTCGTGGCGGAGCACGTCCTCGGGGCGGGTGGCGGCCAGGACCTCGGGCACCGGGGTGTGCCAGTCGCCGTAGAGCCGCAGCAGTTCGGCGCGCTCGTCGTCCGGGGCGTGCTCCCCCGCGGGGGCGACGGCGGCGGCGTAGGCGTAGACCCTGCCGTCCTTGAGCGGGTGCGTGCCCCAGATGCGGCCCCGGCCCCAGGTCTCGTGCGAGGCGAACTCCACCCCGGGGAGCGGGATCACCACCCGCCAGGTGGTGAACCCGGAGTACACCGCCCCGGGGTGCTGGGGGAAGAGCGCGCGGCGCACGGCGGAGCGGATGCCGTCGGCGGCCACCACCAGGTCGGCCTCCAGGTCGCCGCCGGGGGTGGCGACACGGGCCGGCCGGCCGGGGTCGCCCGCGGCACCGGGGTCCAGGAGACGGGCGTCGGTGGCCGTGCGGACGGCGTCGGACGGCAGCCGCGCGGCGAGGTGGCCGACGAGGGTGGCGCGGTGGAGCAGGACGAGGGGTCCCCCGAAACGCTCGGCCGCGACGGCGGCACTGGTCCGCGACAGCCACCGTCCACCGGGCGCGCGCAGACCTCCGTCGCCCTGCCACGCCGACAGGGCGCGGATGTCGTCACCGAGTCCGATGACGTCCAGCCCGCGCAGCGCGTTCGGGGACAGGGAGATGGCCGCGCCGACCGGTTCCAGGGAGCCGGCGCGCTCCAGCACCGTGACGCGGACACCGCGCCGGTGCAGGGCGACCGCGGCCGTCAGGCCGCCGATTCCGCCGCCGATCACGATGGCCCGCTGCACCCGTGTCATGGCTCCTCCTCGGATCGTTGACTACATCTGTAGTGAACCTTCGGCTCCAACGTACTACAGACGTAGTGCGGCGGGTAGGTTGGCCTCCATGTCCGTCCCCACCGCAGGCGCCTCCCGCGCCGACCTCGTCGCCGACGCCGCCCTCGCCCTGCTCGCCGAACGCGGAATGCGCGGGCTCACCCACCGGGCGGTCGACCAGGCGGCCGGACTCCCCCAGGGATCCACCTCGAACCTGGCGCGCACCCGCCAGGCGCTGCTGGAGCTGGCGGTGCGGCGGCTCGCCGAGCGGGAGGCGCGCGTCCTCGCGCTGCACGAGATGCCGGACCCGCGGGCCGGCGCCGGCTCCCTGGTGGACGCCCTGGCACGGGCCGCCCACCGCGCGCTGACCCGCAACCGCGAACTCACCCTCGCCCGTTACGAGCTGGCCCTGGAGGCCACCCGCCGCCCCGAACTGCGGGCGTACTTCGACGCGACCGGTGCCCGCTTCCGCGACCAGCTCACCGCACTGGTCACCGGGCTCGGCTCCACCGAGCCGGACCGGCACGCGCTGTCGCTGATCGCCTGGGCGGACGGGCTGATGTTCTCCTGCGTGGCCGGGTCCTTCAGCGCGCGCGTGCCGAGCCTCGCGGAGGTGCGCTCGGACCTGGGGGAGCTGCTGGCCGGAATGCTCGGCGGTCCCCGGGACGTCTGGTGAGCGGGGGCGGGAGCGGGTGAGGATGTCCGCATGACGACCGAGCGCCGCGAACCCGACCGGAACGCCGACGAACGCACCATGCTGGAGGGCTGGCTCGACTACCACCGCCGCACCCTCGCCCTCAAGTGCGAGGGACTGACCGACGACCAGCTGCGCACCGCGTCGGTTCCCCCCTCGGAACTGTCCCTGATGGGGCTGGTGCGGCACATGGCGGAGGTGGAACGGTCCTGGTTCCGCAGGGTGCTCGCGGCCGAGGACGCCGGCCCGATCCACTACAGCGAGGCCGACCGGGACGGCGAGTTCCACCTCACCGCGGCGGACACCTGGCAGGAGGCGTACACCACCTGGCAGGCCGAGATCGACGCCGCCCGGCGCAACGCGGCCGGCTTCGCGCTGGACGACCTGTCCAAGGGCCGGGGCAGGGCCGACGACGAACCGTTCAGCCTGCGCTGGATCTACACCCACATGATCGAGGAGTACGCGCGCCACAACGGCCACGCCGACCTGGTCCGCGAGCGGATCGACGGCGCCACCGGCGACTGACGTCACCCACGGCACGTCCACGACCCCCCGTACGGGGCCGGAGATCACCCGTGCGGGGCATGCTCCGCCTGTCCGCCCTCCCCCGGACGGCCCGAGCCAGCAAAGTGGCGCGGGTGCATCGAAAGACGACCACAGCAACGCTTGTGCTGACCGTGGCTGTCTCGGCCCTCTCCGGCTGCGTGACGGTCGAGCGTCCTGCCGTGCCCGGCCCGCCGGCGGCACCGCCCCGGCCGTCCGAGGCGCGTCCGGTCGTGCAGGCACCGGCGCGCGAGGCCCTGGAGATGGTCGGCCCGTCCCGGCCCACGAAGACGCCGGGGACCCCGTCGCACCGCGCCGTCCTCCCGACCACCGCACCGGAGCGCAAGGCGCCGCCCGGCGACCGGAACGAGCGGGCCCGGCCGGCCCGGCCGCGGCCGAGGCCGTCCGGTCCCCCGCAACGGCCCCGGGCCCTCCCCGAGATCCCGGAGCCGGCGCGCCCTGCCGAGGGCGGCGGTGCGGATCCCTGCGCGCTGGGCAGGAAGTACGGCGGCTGGCGCCCGGGCAGCCCGGAGTCGACCATCTGCGAGAAGGCGTACGGAGGCTGATCCGGCCGCCGTCGACGCCCCGCCGCCCCACCGGGGTGCCGGGGGCGTCGCCGCGCTCCCGCGCGCCGGACACCGCCGGGCGGACGGGGGTCGCCGGCGGACCCTAGGGGCGCTGCCTCGGCGGCCGCCACCCACCGGGCGCCCCGCCCTCGCCCAGCCGGTCCTCCAGCCGCCGGATGGCGGCCCGCACGCCCTCGCCGTAGCGGTCGTCGGCAAGGGTGCGGGCCGCGCCCCGGGCCCGGTGGAGGTGGGTGCGGGCGGCGTCGGGACGGCCGAGGCGGGCGTAGTCGGCGGCCAGGTTCAGGTGCAGCGACGGGTAGAGGGCCCGCACGGCGAGGGACCCCTCGTACCCGGCGGGCCGGTCCCCGACGACCTCCTCCGCGGCCGTCAGCGCCCGCAGGTCCCAGGCCAGTTCGTCCTCGGGGTCGTCCTGGGTGTCGGCGAGGTAGTGGGCCAGGGTGCAGCGGTGCAGCGGGTCGCCGTGCGCGCCGATCTCCGCCCACAGGCCGAGGAGGCGGTGCCGGGCCTCCTCGCGGTCGCCCGCGTGGTGCAGCATCACGACCTGCCCGATCCGTGTCAGCACGGCATCCGGCGCCGCCTGCCCCTGTCGCTCCGCCACCACGCCCTCCGCACCGCTCGCCGGCTGTCGCACCCGACGCTAACGGCAGGCGGGGCCGATACCGGGCAGGCCGCTCCGTGGCACCCGGGCGGCCGGGGACGGGATCCGGCGGACCGGACCGCACCCCGGGGAGGCGTCAGCCCAGGTTCGGGATGGTCCAGTCGATCGGCTCGTGGCCCTGCGCGGCCACCGCCTCGTTGATCTGCGTGAACGGGCGGGAGCCGAAGAACTTCTTCGCCGACAGCGGCGAGGGGTGGGCGCCCTTGACCACCACGTGCCGGGTCTCGTCGATGAGCGGCAGCTTCTTCTGCGCGTAGTTCCCCCACAGCACGAAGACCGCCGGGTCGGGACGGCCGGCCACCGCGCGGATGACGGCGTCGGTGAACCTCTCCCAGCCGCGGCCCTTGTGCGAGTTGGCCTCGCCGCCGCGGACCGTGAGCACCGCGTTGAGCAGCAGCACGCCCTGCTCGGCCCACGGCATCAGATAGCCGTTGTCCGGGATGGGCGTGCCCAGCTCCGCCTGCATCTCCTTGTAGATGTTCCGCAGCGACGGCGGGATCCGCACCCCGGGCCGGACCGAGAAGCACAGGCCGTGCCCCTGCCCCTCGCCGTGGTAGGGGTCCTGGCCGAGGACCAGGACCTTCACCTTGTCGTACGGCGTGGCGTCCAGCGCCGCGAAGACCTCCTCGCGGGGCGGGTAGACGGGACCCTTCGCCCGCTCCTCCTCGACGAACTCGGTCAGCTCCTTGAAGTAGGGCTGCTGCAGTTCGTCGCCCAGAACCCCGCGCCAGGACTCGGGCAGCATGGCGATGTCGGTCACGTCATTGTCCTCACGTGTGCGGTCGCTTCCAGGCTCCAGAACCTACAGGCGACCACTGACAGCCGGCCCCGCGGACGGCCGTGCCCGGTCCTACCAGCTGGTCTTCCGGGAGAGTTCCCCCACCATCATGATCGTGGACGGGTCCAGCGCCCGCTCCGCCCCCGAGATGTCCCGGCTCACGGCCACGTACTGCCGCCCCTGCCACAGCGGCAGCAGCCGCACGTCGTCGACGAGGATCTGCTGGGCCTCCTCGAACTGCTGCACCACGTTGCCGCGGTCGCTCTCGCGGCGGGAGCTGGGCAGCAGGTCGTCGGTGATCTTGGTGGCCTCGTAGGGCGTGCCGAGCGCGTTCTGCTTGCCGACGAACGGGGCGATGAAGTTGTCCGCGTCCGGGAAGTCGGGGAACCAGCCGCGCCCGAACACCGGGTACTCGCCCTTCTGGTAGCCCTCGACGTAGGTCTTCCAGGGGCGGCTCTTGAGCGTGACGTCGAACAGCTTCGAGGCCTCCAGCTGGCGCTCGAGCTCCTTGAACTCCAGCGCGGTCTCGGAGCCGTAGCGGTCCGTGGTGTACCAGAGGGTGAGCGGGACCGGCTCGGTGATGCCCGCCGAGGTGAGGATCTGCCGGGCCTTGCCGACGTCGGGGTCGCCGTAGTCGTCGAAGAAACCGGTGGTGTGACCGGTCAGGCCCTTGGGGACCATGGAGTACAGCGGGTCGACCGTGTCCTTGTAGACCTTGTGCGCGATCGCCGCGCGGTCGACGACCTGGGCGACGGCCCGGCGCACCGCCTTCTTGCCGGCCCACGGGTCCTTCGGGTTGAACACCAGGTAACTGATGTCGGTCCCGGTGCCCTCGACCAGCTGGATCTCCTCCTCCTTGGAGGTCTTGCCCTGGAGGTCGATGATGTCACCGGCGGCCAGACCGCGGTAGGTCAGGTGGATCTGCTCGTCCCGCAGCGCCTCGACCATGGTGCCGGAGTCCTGGAAGTAGCGGATGGTCACCGCGTTGTTCCGGCGCTCGGCCTGGCCCTTGTAGCGGTCGTTGCGGACGAGTTCGGCCTCCTTGCCCTCCTCGTACGACTGGAGGGTGTACGGCCCGGAACCGACCACGCCGCCCTCCTTGCGCAGGGCGCCGGCCGGGTAGGCGCCGGGGGCGACGATCGACATGGCGGGGGTGGCGAGCACGAACGGGAAGGTGGCGTCCGGCTTGTTGAGGTAGAAGACCACCTCGCGCTCGTTCGGCGCCTGCACCCGTTCGAGGCTGCCCAGCAGACCGGCGGGGCCGCCGTTGACGTTGATCTCGCGGATCCGGTCGATGGAGTGCTTGACGGCCTTGGCGTCGAGCGCGCTGCCGTCGGAGAACTTCAGTCCCTCGCGCAGTTCGCAGCGGAACACCTGGTTGGAGCTGTCGGAGAACTCGCAGCTCTCGGCGGCGTCCGGCTGGGGCGTGCTCGCGCCGACGGGGTAACTCAACAGCGTCTGGTAGATGTTGCGGAACAGCTCCCAGGAACTGTCCCAGGAGGCGGCAGGGTCCAGCGTGCTGGGGGAGCTGGTGGTTCCCAGAATGATGGGTCCCTCGTCCTCCGGGGTGTCGGACGACAGGACGCCGCATCCGGCCACCAGGGACGATATGGACGCGATGGCCGCCACCCGCCGCAGGCATCGGTTCCGGTTGAACACGCGCACGCTCCTCGATCTGCCCTACCAAGGTCGGCAGACCATACCGCAGTGTTCCGCCCCGTGGACCTCTCCCGTACGACCCTTGAGACCGACCTGCGGATGACTACGTTGTCAGCGCCCTCCGGGGCCCGGAACGCCGGCACGGGCGCCGTTTCCGTCGACGGACACCCGTGCCGGGACCCCCGCACGCCGGGGCGCGCGGGGGTCCGGACGGCGGGGCGGGTCAGGCCACGCCGGCGTTCAGGAAGATGCCGCCGTCGACCACCAGGGTCTGGCCGGTGACCCAGTCCGACTGCTCCGAGGTGAGGAACGCGGCCGCACCGCCGATGTCGGACGGCACACCGAGCCGGCCCAGCGGGTAGGCCGCGGCGGCCTCCGCCTCCCGGCCCTCGTACAGCGCCTGGGCGAACTTGGTCTTCACCACGGCCGGGGCGATGGCGTTGACCCGCACCCTGGGCGCGAACTCGTGCGCCAGCTGCTGGGTCAGGTTGATCAGCGCGGCCTTGCTGACGCCGTAGGCGGCGATGAACGGCGAGGGCGCGAGGCCCGCGACGGAGGCGATGTTGACGATCGCGCCGCCGTTGTCCTTCTGCCAGGCGTGCCAGGTCTTCTGCGCGAAGCCGAGCGCCGAGATCACGTTGGTCTCGAACACCTTGCGCGCCACGTTCAGGTCGAGGTCGGCGATCGGCCCGAACACCGGGTTGGTGCCGGCGTTGTTGACCAGGTAGTCGACGCGGCCGAAGGCCTCCATCACGCGCTCCACGGCGGCGGCCTGGTGGGCCTCGTCGTGCGCCTTGCCGGCGACGTACACGGCGCGGTCGGCGCCGAGCCTCTCGACCGCCTCCTTGAGGGCGTCCTCGCCCCGGCCGGTGATGCAGACGCGGTCGCCGCGCGCGACCAGCGCCTCGGCGACGCCGTAGCCGATGCCGCGGCTGGCACCGGTGACCAGGGCGACCTTGCCCGAGAGTTCCACAGAAGTCATGTCCTCGGTCCTCCCTAGTCGAGCGGTCCGCCGGCGACGTACAGCACCTGGCCGGAGACGAAGCCGGCCTCCTCGCCGGTGAAGAAGGCGATGGCGTTGGCGATGTCCTCCGGTTCGCCGACGCGGTTCACCGGGATCTGGGTGGCGGCGGCGGCCTTGAAGTCCTCGAAGCCCATGCCGACGCGGTCGGCGGTGGCCTTGGTCATCTCGGTGGCGATGAAGCCGGGGGCGACGGCGTTGGCGGTGACGCCGAACTTGCCGAGCTCCTTGGCGAGGGTCTTGGTGAAGCCCTGCAGACCGGCCTTGGCGGCCGAGTAGTTGACCTGGCCTCGGTTGCCGAGCGCGGAGGAGGAGGACAGGTTGACGATCCGGCCGAAGCCCGCGTCCACCATGTGCTTCTGGCAGGCCCGGGACATCAGGAAGGCGCCGCGCAGGTGCACGTTCATGACGGTGTCCCAGTCGGAGACGCTCATCTTGAACAGCAGGTTGTCACGCAGCACGCCCGCGTTGTTGACCAGGATGGTCGGCGCGCCGAGCTCGTCCGCGATCCGCGCGACGGCGGCCTCGACCTGCGCCTCGTCGGAGACGTCGCAGCCGACCGCGACGGCCCTGCCACCCGCGGCGGTGATCTTTTCGACGGTGTCCTCGCAGGCGGCCTCGTCGAGGTCGATCACGGCGACCGCCCGGCCCTCGGCGGCCAGTCGTACGGCGGTGGCGGCGCCGATGCCGCGCGCGGCGCCGGTGACGACCGCGACCCGCTGCTCAGTGGTGGACATTGCTGCTTCTCCTCGCCCTTGGGATGCGGCTCCTGCGGCCGGACTCCATGAGTGAGCGACCGCTTAGTACCTTCAGCAGACGTGACGCTAGAAGCCCCGGCACCCGGTGTCAACGGCACACCGCGCGGGTGTGATCCATTCCCCGCACGGCCGGCTCCGCGACAGGCCGTGTTCCGCCCGTCGGCGGCCCGTTCCCACGCCCGCGCGGAGCACCCGATCGGCCCAGCGCTGCGCGCCGCCCCGGGCGGCCCCTGGCGTCGAAGCGCGGGCCACCCGTGGCCGGAAAGGAGGTGCTCCGTGCACCGTCGCACCGGTGCCGTGGGCACGCTGATCGCGCTCGCCGCGCTCGTGCCGACGGCCGACACCGCTCACGCCCGGGACCCGGACTGCCGCGACCTCGCCTTCCAGGAGGACGCGCAGAACCTGCTCGGCGCGGACCCGAGCGATCCCCACCGGCTCGACGCGGAGCTGGGACCGGACGACGGAGTGGCCTGCGAGAAGCTCCCCCGGCGCGGCCTCGTCCCGTCCGCCGCCCGGCCCCGGACGCCCGTCCCCGCCGCCACCGGCCCGACGGCGCCCGTGACGCCTCCGGACCTGCTCGCGGCCCCCGTCCCTCCAGCCGGAACAGCGACGCCCACCGCGCCGACGACTCCCGCCGCACCGGCGACACCCGCCGCATCCGTGACTCCCCCCGCACCGGCGGCACCCGCCACCGCCGTGCCGGCGCGCGGCGTGCGGGGCGGCACGGGCGGCTCGTCGGACACCGGACCGAGCGGCTGGGACGTGGGGATCGGCGTGACGTTCGTGACGGGCGCCCTCCTCGCGACCGCGTACCTGGTCAAGCGCCGCCGGCCGTGACGGCCGGAGCGCCGGCTCCGCCGCCGGGCCGGCCGGGTCAGCGCACGAGCAGGTCGAGCAGCCGCTCCACCTCCGCCGCCGGATCGGCGGTGAGTCCGGTGTGCACGGGACCCGGCTGGACGATGGTGGAGCGGGGCGCGATCAGCCAGCGGAAGCGCCGCCCGGCATCGTCCCGCGCGGCCTGCCCCGCCGCCCCGCCCCCCGCGCAGACGCCCTCGACGGCGCGCAGCGCGGCCCGTACGCCGGGCAGATCGACCTCCGGGTCGAGGGCCAGCAGCCGCGGCTCGTCGAGGTGCGTGCGGGCCGCGACGAACGACTTGGGGCGGCAGTACACGAGCACTCCCGCGTTGACGCACTCACCGCGTTCGACGCGCGGCACCACCCGCAGCAGCGCGTACTCGAAGACGTGTCGTTCGTTCACCGGTCCCCCTCGAGGCCGTGGATGCGCTGGTGGACGGTGGCCGCGCGGGCGAGCAGCGGCCGGGCATAGGCCCGCCGGAGCTCGTCCGGCGTGCCGAAGCCGGGCTCGCCGGCCAGCCACACGTCGGGGATCTCCGCGGTGACCTCGGCGAGCAGGTCCTCGGTGACCCGCGGGGCCAGTTCCGCGGCGGCGGAGGCCACGTCCGGCGCGAAGGACCTCAGGGCGTGGTCGGAGGCGTCGTAGGGGCGCGCGGCGGAGCTCGCGGCACCGGGCCAGTTGTGGTGCCAGATCATGGTCGCCCCGTGGTCGATGAGCCAGAGCTCACCTCGCAGGCGGAGCAGGTTGGGGTTGCGCCAGGAGCGGTCGACGTTGTTCACCAGCGCGTCGAACCAGACGATCCGCCCGGCCTCCTCGGGGCTCACCTCGAAGGCGAGCGGGTCGAAGCCGAGGGCGCCGGAGAGGAAGTCCATGCCGAGGTTGGTGCCGCCGCTGGACTTCAGCAGCTCCTGCACCTCCTGGTCGGGCTCGCCGAGCCCCAGCACGGGGTCGAGTTCGACGGTGACCAGACCCGGCACCCGCAGTCCCAGCCGGCGGGCGAGCTCCCCGCAGACCACTTCGGCGACCAGCGTCTTGCGGCCCTGTCCCGCACCGGTGAACTTCAGGACGTAGGTCCCGAGGTCGTCGGCCTCGATCAGTCCCGGCAGCGAGCCGCCCTCGCGCAGGGGCGCGATGAAGCGGGTCGCGATGACTTCCTTCAGCATCGCCCCAGGCTACTGGCGCGTCGCCGCACGTCGGAGGCGGCCGGGTGGGCGGGGTGCCTCCGCCGACAGCGAAACGACAGTCGTGGCTTACGCCGGTCCGACCCCGGGCGGGCCAAGCTCTCGGCAGTGCCTGAACGGCGCGGGCCCGTCGACCGTACCTCTCCACAGATCACGCGTTCTCCCCGGAAGGAACACACCGGCATGACCAGCGCATCGCTTCAGTCCTCCCCGAGCCCCCGGCCTCGCTCGAGCGGGGCGGTGCCCCCGCGGGACCGGCCCGCCGGACCGTCGTGGCGGCGGCCGGGGCGGCGGGTCTCGCCGTCGCGCTGACCGCGTGCGGGGGATCCGACGACGGCGCGTCGTCGTCCTCCTCCGCGGACTCCGGCTCCGCCGGCGGCTCGCAGGGCGACGCGGGCAGCGGTGGTTCGGGCGGAGGCGACGACGCCGCCGGTGCCGCGCTCGCCGCGACCGCCGACATCCCCGAGGGCGGCGGGAAGGTCTTCGCCGACCGCAAGGTGGTGGTCACGCAGCCGACGGCGGGCGAGTTCAAGGCGTTCTCGGCGACCTGCACCCATCAGGGGTGCGCGGTGAAGAGCGTCGCCGACGGGGTCATCAACTGCCCCTGCCACAACAGCAACTTCTCCATCGCCGACGGCAGCGTGCAGAGCGGTCCGGCGACCAAACCCCTGCCCCCGTGCGGATCACCGTCAGCGGTGACTCGATCACCCTCGCCTGAGCGGGTGCCGCGACGGGCGCCCCGACGTTGCGCGGGGAAGGAAGACGGCCCATCCTTTCCCGACGCGGTGCCAGAGGATCTCCCTCCGGCACGACGCGGGAGAAGGGGGACCGCATGACCGCCACGCAGCGCCGGGGCCGGAAGATCATGATGACGCCGGGCGAGCTGGACGACTTCCTCACCGGCCAGCGCACCTGCCGGGTCGCCACGGTGTCCGCCGACGGCGCGCCGCACGTCAGCACGCTCTGGTTCGCCTGGGACGGCACCTCGCTGTGGCTGTACTCGGTCGTCCGCAGCAGACGCTGGGCGGACCTGCGCCGGGATCCCCGGGTGGCGATCGTGGTGGACACCGGTGAGGAGTACGACGAGCTGCGCGGCGCGGAGCTGTCCGGTCGGGTGGAGTTCGTGGGCGAGATCCCGCGCACCGGCGAGCTGTGCGCGGAACTCGACGTCCCCGAGACCCTGTTCGCCCGCAAGAACTTCGGCCTGGACGAGATGCCCCACGACGGCCGGCACGCCTGGCTGCGGCTGACGCCGGAGAAGGTCGTGTCCTGGGACTTCAGGAAGCTGCGGACGCTCCGGTAGCGGGCGGCTCGGCGGTGGGCGGGGCGGCGGGACCGCCCACCGCCCCTCCCACGCCCCGTTGCCCCGCGCCGCCCCTCTCACGCCTCTCCGCTCACCTCGCGCCCCTCCGTCCCGTGCTCCCGCCCGGCCCCGCGCACGTTCTCCCCGGCCTCGCGCAGCGCCCGCACCGCCGCGCGGACCGAGGGGCGGCGGTCGCCGTCCGCGCGCCAGACGACGAACACGTGCCGCCGCATGCGCTGCCTGAGCGGAAGGGTCACCACCCCGTCGGGCAGCGGGTCGCGGCCGAGCAGCGGGGCGATGCAGACGCCGAGCCCCGCGGCGACCAGGGCGAGCTGGGTGTGGCTCTCGGCGGCGCGGTGGGCGACGATCGGCTCGATGCCCTTGGAGCGCAGCGTGAACATCAGCCACTCGTGGCAGAACTCGCCCTCGCCCCAGGTGATCCACTCGTCCTCGGCGAACTCGGCGAGGTCCGCCTCCTCGCGGCCGGCGAGCCGGTGGCCGGCCGGGAGGGCCACGTCGGCCGGGTCGTCCAGGATGAGCGCCTTGACCAGGCCGTCGGGCAGCGGCATCGGCTTGTTGTACCAGTCGAGCACCACCGCGAGGTCGAGGTCCCCGCGCACCACCCCCGCGATGCCCCGCTCCGGTTCCAGCTCGCGGGAGCGCACGCGCAGCGCGGGATGCCTCCGGCGCAGGTCCGCGAGCGCCACGGGGAACAGTCCCCGCGCGGCGGTCGGGAACGCCGAGACGCGCAGCTCGCCGGCGACCTGACCGCGCTGCGCCTCCAGGTCGGACTGGGCGAGCTCCACCTGGGACAGGATGCGCGCGGCGTGCTCGGCGAGCAGCCGGCCCGCGTCCGTGAGCCGGACGCCCCGCCCGTTCCTGGCGAGCAGCTGCTGGCCGACCTCGCGCTCCAGCTTGGACATCTGCTGCGAGACGGCCGAGGTCGTGATGTGCAGGCCCTCGGCCGCGCCGCTGACCGAGCCGTGCCGGGCGAGGGCGTCGAGGGTGCGCAGGCGCTCCAGGTTCAACATGTAAGCGATGCTACGAGATATCGGGTGCGAAATCTCGATTGTGCTACGCGATCGTCTCCAGCATCGTTGCGTGCATGAGCAGCCTCACCGCGACCACCACCACGCCGGATCAGGCCGGCCCCGCCCCGGAGAGCCCCCGTCCCCGCCTGGACTGGCGGCTCCGCTTCGGCCTGCTGTCCCTGATCTGGGGCTTCAGCTTCCTCCTCATCAAGGTCGGCACCCAGGGCTACGCCCCCTTCCAGGTCACGCTCGGCCGGCTGGCCTTCGGGACCGCCGTGCTCGCGGTCGCGATGGCGGTACGGCGGGAGGGGCTGCCGCGCGGTGCGCGCACCTGGGGTCATCTCGCGGTCGCCGGTTTCCTGCTCAACGCGCTGCCCTTCTCGCTGTTCGCGTTCGCGGAGCTCACCATCCCGTCCACGCTGGCGGGCATCTGCAACGCGACCTCGCCGCTGTGGGGCATGGCCCTGTCCCTGGTCGCCCTCTCCGAGGACCGCCCGACCCGGGTGCGGGTGGCGGGGCTGGGCCTGGGCTTCCTCGGGGTGCTGACCGTGCTGGGCGCCTGGCAGGGCTTCGAGGGCCTGGACGCCCGGGGCACGGCGCTGGCCCTGCTGGCCTCGCTGAGCTACCCCGTCGGCTGGATCTACGTCCGCCGCACCCTGGCGGGCAGCAGCCACTCGAACCTGTCCCTGACCGGCGGCCAGCTGCTCCTCGCCACCCTCCAACTGGCCGTGGTGACACCGTTGTTCACGACGATGCCGACCGACTTCGCCGTCGGGCCGCTGCTGGCGGTCGCGGCGCTGGGGACGCTGGGCACGGGTCTGGCGGTGCTCATCCAGTACGGCCTGGTCGCCGAGGTCGGTCCGACGACCGGCCAGATGGTCACCTACTTCGTCCCGGTGATCGCCGCCGCGGCGGGCATCGCGCTCCTCGGCGAGACGCTGACCTGGTCGACACCGGTGGGTGCGGTGATCGTGCTGGCGGGCGCGGCGCTCACGCAGGCCGGGCCGAGGAGGCCGCGGTGACCGCGGCCCGCCCCGCACCCCCGCCCGACGGCTCCTAGACGTACGTCCTCGCCGGCTCCCCGGCCGGCCCGAGCGCGGTGGCGATCGCCTCGCCCAGGAGCTCGGTCTCGTCCTCGGTGAGCGTGGAGACGGTGACGCGGATGCCCGGCGGCGCGCTCATCCGGAAGCGGGCGCCGGGGGCCACCGCCCAGCCGGCGTGCAGCAGCCGGGCGACGGCGCCGGTCTCGTCCGGGACGGGCACCCACACGTTCATGCCGCTGCGCCCGTGCGCCGCGATCCCGCGCCGGGCCAGCGCCCCGATCAGCGCGTCCCGGCGCCGTCCGTACGCCGCCGCCACGGCCGCCGGGTCCACCGCGCCGTCGGCCCACAGCCGCACCACCGCGCGCTGGAGGGTCCTGCTGACCCAGCCGGGCCCGAGGCGCTGGCGTCCGCGCACCCGGTCGAGCGTGACGGTGTCCCCGGTGAGCACCGCGAGCCGCAGGTCGGGGCCGTACGCCTTGGCCTCCGAGCGCACGAAGGCCCAGCTGCGGGTGGTGCCGGCGAGGGGGTGCAGCGGGAGGTCGACGATGTGGTGGCCGTGGTCGTCCTCGACCAGCAGCGTCTCCGGGTGGCCGGCCAGCACCGACCGCAGGGCACGCGCGCGTGCGGCGCTCAGTGCGGCACCGGTCGGGTTCTGCGCGCGGTCCGTGACGATCAGCGCCCGGGCCCCGCCCGCCAGGGCGCGCCGCACGTCGTCGGGGAGCGGCCCGTCGTCGTCGACCCCGACGGGGACGGTGCGCAGCCCGAGCGCCGGGACCAGGTCCAGCACGCTCCCCCATCCGGGGTCCTCCACGGCGACGGCGTCCCCGGGTCTGAGGTGCGCCGCGAGCACCCGCTCCAGGGCGTCCAGCGCGCCGGAGGTGACGGCGACGGGCCCGTCCGGGACCCCGTCGGCGTCCAGTCCGGCCCGTGCGAGGCGGGCGAGTCCGGGCTCCACCGGGGAGCACCCGTAGAGCACGGGCTCCCGGTCGCCGAGCCCGGCCGCCGCGGCGAACGCCCCGGCCAGCGGGGGCAGCAGCGCGGGGTCCGGGTTGCCGTCGGACACGTCCCGCACGCCCTCCGGCACCTCCAGCCGGACCGCGTCGCGCGCCGTGGTGGCCGGCTTGGGCCGCACCCTGCTCCCCCGCCGGCCCGCGGTCTCGATGACCCCGCGCTCCCGCAGGGTCCGGTACGCGGCAGCGACGGTGTTCGGGTTCACCCCCAGCCGCTCCGCCAACTCCCGCATGGGGGGCAGCAGTTCGCCGGGGGACAGCACCCCCTCCCCCACCGCGCGCTCGATGCTCGCGGAAATCTCCGCCGCACGCCGCCCACTGATCCGATATTCTCCTAGCACAAAGCATATTATGCACTAGTGCAATGGAGAGCGCCATGCAGGGGACCCGGCCGCCGCAGCAGCCCGCCACCGCCTACCCGCCCACCGGGCGCACCGTCCCCACCCGTTCGCCCGACCGGGCCGCGTACGACAAGGAACTGGTGCACGCGATACTCGACGAGGGCTACGTCTGCCACCTCGGCTTCGTCCGCGACGGCGCCCCGGTGGTGCTGCCCACGCTGTACTGCCGGGTCGGCGAGCGGCTCTACGTGCACGGTTCGACCGGCTCGCGCCCCCTGCGCGCGGCGGGCCGGGCCGACGCCGGCCTCCCGGTCTGCCTGACCGTCACCCACGTCGACGGGCTGGTGCTGGCCCGCTCGGCCTTCCACCACTCGGTCAACTACCGCTCCGTGGTGGTGCACGGCCTCGCGCACGACGTGACCGACCCCGAGGAGAAGCGCCGGGCCCTCGACGCCCTGGTCGACCACGTCGTCCCGGGCCGCGCCGCCGACTCCCGCCCGGCCGACAAGAAGGAGCTGGCCGCCACCGCGGTGATCCGCCTCGACCTCGACGAGGTCTCCGCCAAGCTCCGCACCGGCGGCGTCAACGACGAGCCCGAGGACCTCGCCCTGCCCCACTGGGCCGGCGTCGTCCCGCTGCGCAAGGGCTACGACGCCCCGGTCCCCGACCCCGGCCTGGCCCCCGGCACCGCGCTGCCCGCCTACCTGGCGGCCCTGTGATGCCGGTCCACCCCCGGGACCGCCCCGCGACGACGCCGAGTGGCAGGAGTGGCCGGCCGCGCACGGCTTCGGGCAGCCGGCGGTCAACGGCCCACCGGGCGAACCGTCCTGCGTCCGGCCCCTCCCCCTCGCCCACGACGCCGGACGCGGCGAGGCGGTCACCCACCCGGCCCGGGCCGGCCACTTCCAGCCGGAGGGCGGCTCCGCGCGGGCGGCGGTGGGAGAGGCCCCGTACGGGGGGCTGCCGTCCGGCATCCGCGGACCGCGGCTCGGGGTGACGGGCGCGCGGGCGAAGTCCGAGTACGCGGGCAAGCGGTCGGCGGCGGCGCGGGACCGGATCACGGCCGGGCCGGCGGACCGGGGCGGCGCGCGTGACGCGGCGGTCCGCGGGCACGTCCCGCGCCGGCGGCGGACCCGGTCCCGAGGGGGCCCGCCCGTTGGGGGCGGGCCCCCTCGCCGTCACGCCGGCACCGCCTCCTCCCGCGCACCGCGGGTCCGCGCGTCGCGCGCCTCGCCCACCGCGAGCCCGGCGACCGAGCCGAGCATCAGCAGGGTGCCGACCAGGGTGGCCGCCGTGAGCCGCTCACCGAGCAGGACGACCGCGAGCACCGCCGCGCTCACCGGCTCCAGCAGCATGATCACGGACACGGTGGCCGACCGCACGACGGCCGCGCCCGCGAAGTAGAGGCCGTAGGCGAGCGCCGTGGGGACGGTGGCGACGTACGCCAGGAGGCACAGGAGCGTGCCGGGTGCGTCGGTGGCCGGCACCAGGCCCTCCACGGCGGCGAACGGCAGCAGCAGCACGCTGGTGACGGCGAACGCCCCGACGGTCGTGCCGGAGGCGTCCGTCCCGCCGTCGCGTCCCCAGCGGCGGGTGAGCAGCGTCATCGCCGAGTATCCGGCCGCGGAGGCCAGCGCGAGCAGGACGCCCCACGGGTCCACGGTCGTCCCGCCGCCGCCCAGGACGAGCACGACGAGTCCGGCGAGCGCGCCCACGACGGCGGCCAGACCGCCGCCTCCCAGCCGCTCCCCCAGGACCGCCCGCGCGCCGAGCGCGATGAGCACGGGTCCGGCGCCGAGGGTGACGACGGTGGCCACGGCGAGCCCCGTGGCGGAGACGGCCGCGAAGTAGGCCGTCTGGAAGACGGCGAGCCCCGCCCCGGTGGCCACCGCCCGCAGCACCCGGCGGCCGAGCGGCACGGGCCGGGCGGTCCGGGCGCGCGGGAGCACCAGCCGGGCGGCGGACAGCAGCAGGAGCCCGCCCGCGCAGCGCCAGAAGGACAGGGTGACGGGCCCCATGTCGCTGGTCAGGTAGACCAGCGAGGCGGCCGCGCCCGCGGTGCCCCAGGCGGCACCGGCGACGATCAGGTAGAGCAGGCCTCGCCCGACGGGCAGGCCGGAGACGGCGTTCGGCACGTGTTCTCTCCGCAGATGCGCGCACCACGCACGGCGCCGTGGTGCGGAAGGAAGGGACCCCGGGGGGTCCGGGCCCTCACGGGGCCGGGGCGGCGGGGTCCGCGGGCTTCCGTCCGCGGGCAGCACCGTCACGCCCGGCGACGTGCCGGGCGGATACCGGAGGGCCCGCCTCAGGCGGCCGGGGGCGGAAGAACGAGTGCGTGCGCGTACATGATCAGCACCCTATGCGGCCGTTCCCGGCGTGGACAACTCCTTCTCGGGCCCACCGCTCGCCACCGGCCGGCCGGAGCCCTTCGCCGGTGCCGAGGACTGGGCGACGAAGGCGCCCGTCAGCACGACCGCGCCGCCCACGATCTGCGGCGCCGACAGGTGCTCACCGAGCAGGACCCAGGCCAGGACGGTGGCGATGACCGCCTCGAGGCAGGCCACGACCCCCGCGACCTGCGGCGAGAGCCGGCGCACCGAGAGCACCCCGGTGACGTACGCGACGACCGTGGCGACCAGGACGATCCACGCCAGGAGCACGAGGGCGGCGACCGGAGTGCCGTTCATCTCGGTGCTGCCCGCGAGCACGGACCAGTCCATGGACCAGGGGCGGGCGACGACGGTCAGGACGGCGGCGCCGACGAGCAGGCCGTAGGCGATCACGCCGAGCGGGTCGGGGGTCACGTCGCCGGCGTCGCTGCCCTGGTCGGACAGGACGAAGTAGCCGACCTGGCAGCAGGCGGCGCCGAGCGCGAGCAGCAGCCCGAGGGCGTCGAAGCCCAGGCCCGACCACACCTCCACGACGCAGGCGAGCCCGCCCACCGCCAGGACCACGCCGACCGCGGCGGCCCGGGTCACCGGTCGCCGCTGCACGAACCGCACCCAGCCGAGGACGAGCGCGGGCGCCAGGTACTCGACCAGCAGCGCGACACCCACGGGGATGCGGGACAGGGCGGCGAAGTAGCAGGCCTGGACACCGGCCACGGCGAACAGGCCGAACCCGGCGAGCAGCCCCGGACGGCGGCGCAGCAGTCCCCGGTGGCGCACCGCCAGCGGCAGCATGACGAGCGCCGCGCCCGCCACCCGCAGCCACACCACGTGGAGCGGGTCCAGACCCGCCTCGATCAGCGGCTTGGCCGCGACACCGGATCCCCCGAAGGCCACCGCGGACAGCAGCGCGAGGCCGAGCCCGACGCCTTTGCCGTGAGTGCCCCGGGTACTGACAGAGGTATGCACCGGCACATGATGACAGGCGCCGACAGGAGCGTCATCCCCTGTGGCACCTGTCTCATCGATCGGACGGCGCGGCGGCCCCCGGTCGTTCAGTGAGCCGCGTCGCCGTCCTCGACGGCGTACCGCCCGGGCCGTGCGCCGCACTGTCCGCCGGTCCGCGCCTCGATCCGGTCGAGCAGCCGCGGGGGATCGACACCGGCGCGTCCGAGCACCTCGACGGCCCGCGCCCGCGGGTCCACGACGATCGCCGCGAGCAGGTCCACCCCGCGCGCCGGGCCGTCGCCGCGCCGGGCGGCGCGCTCGTGGGCGCGCTCCATGCAGGCCGCGGCCAGCGGCGAGAAGCCCGCGGCCTCCGCGGCCGCGGGCACGCCGCCGGAGTCCTCGACGCCGCTCTGCCAGCGCAGGCCGTAGCCGATGCTGCGCTGGACCAGGTAGCCGAGCAGCCGGGCGGTGTGCGGGCCCTCGCCGAAGAGGGCCCCCACCTCGGCGTCGGACTCCAGGAGCGAGTGCAGCAGGTGGGCGGTGTCGATCTGGCGGTCCCCGTCCCGGACCGCCCTGCGGCGGGCACCGGCGACCACCGCCGCCAGTTCGGCGCTGAGTCTGGCATCGTTGTCCGGGCGGTGGATTCCCTGCTCTCGGTGCTCATGGGCCGACTGCCGTGGGATACGGGGTTGCACACCCCCCACCCCATCAGTCCCGCCGGGCCGGGGCATCCCCGGCGGGAAGCATTTCCGCGTCCCACGGGAAGTGGACCCCGCGGACCGCAATCTCCTCCTTGCGGAGGAGATCAGGGCGTTTCACCCCGAGGGGCGCGCGCCGTCCCGCCCCGCGCCCCCGCGACCCGCCCGGCGCCCGGTCCCGCTCCGCCTCGTCGGCCGCCCTGACGTCCCCACGGCCGCGGACGGCCCGCAACGGCGGAGCCCGGTGCGGGCGTGCGCACGCACCGGGCCCGGGACCCACCGCGGTCAGTCCTCGTCGGCGAGGATCAGGTACAGCTTCTTGCGGGCCTCGTTGATGACGGCGAGCGCCTTGTCCCGCTGCTCCTTGCTGCCGGTCTTCCAGACCTGCCCGAAGGCCTCCATCAGCCCGAAGCCGGCCTGCCGGATCTCGCCCAGCGCCTCCCAGTCGACCCCGCGGGAGGCCTCCTCCCAGGGCGCCTCGGGGCCGCCGTCGGCCGCCGCGCGGCCGTCGGCGGTGAGCGAGAACAGCTTCTTGCCGCCGTCCGTCTCACTGGTGATCAGCCCCTCGTCCTCCAGCAGCTGGAGGGTGGGGTACACCGAGCCGGGGCTGGGCTTCCACGCCCCGCCGCTGCGCTCGGCGATCTCCTGGATCATCTCGTAGCCGTGCATGGGCCGGTCCTTCAGCAGGGCCAGGATCGAGGCCCGTACGTCACCGCGCCGCGCCCTTCCCCTGGGGCCGCCGCGTCCTCGTCCGCCCCAGGGGCCGTGTCCGAACCCCGGACCGAACGGGCCGCCGTGACCACCGGGGCCGCCCGGACCGAAGGGCCCGAAGGCCGCGCGCAGCCTCTCGAAGTCGCCCTGGCCGCCGCGCGGGCCGCCGTGACCGTGTCCGTGCTCGAAACCGTGGGTGCGCATCGCCACCACTCCATTCCATCATTGATCTGTCGCGATGCTTCAACGATATATCGAAAGCGGAGAGGTGGCAATCCCCCGACGATCCCCTCGTCCCCGCCCCGTCCTTGTCGGCCCGGCCCCTGCTCCCGGACGACCCGGCCCTCCCCGCGCGACGTGAGGGTCCGCTGTCCGCGGTGTGCCCCGGCGCGCCCCACTACCGCCCCTGCCGGAAGCGGCCGGGAGCGGGGGCCGAAAAGGGTTTGCGCGCAGGGCCGCGGACGGATACACGTTGTGGCCGGACCCCTGCCACGAAGGCGGGGGGCACGACGACGAGAGGAGGGGCGAACCGATGATCACCGTGATCACCGCGCTCGTGTCCTCCGGGAGCGCGGACCGCGTCTGACCCCGGAGCGGACGGGCACCTTCACCGGAGCGTGCCGTGACCGTGGAACAGAACGACCTGACCGTGCGTCCGATCGACGGACGCGGAGAACTCGACCTCTTCCGCCGGCTGCCCTACGTCCTCGACGGGGAACTGGCGGACGACCTCGCCGCAGGCCGGCGGCGTCCGGAGTGGATGTGGGTCGCCCTGCGCGGTGACCGCCTGGCGGCCAGGGCGGCCTGGTGGAGCCGGCCCGGCGGCGACACCCCCCTCGTCCTGGACGTCCTCGACATCGACGACGACGCCCCGCGGCCCGACCGCGTGGACGACGGGGTGCGGCTTCTGCGCACCGCGACGGCCGCCACTGTCCCGGACGGCTCGCGTCCTCCCGAGTACAGCCGTCTCGTCCCGCCGGACTGGCGCGAGGACACGCCGTCCGGACGGGCCGTCGAGGACCGCATGACGCTGCTGGAGCGGACCGGTGCCCGGCTCTTCGTCGAACGACTGCGCCTGGAACGGCGTCCGGGATCGCCGATCCCCAGGCCCGGCGAGCGCCTCGCGTTCCGGCCGCCCGGGGACCCCGGGGAACTCGTGGCCCTGATGGCCCTGGCCCTGGACGGCACGCTGGACGCGCACGGCCGTGACGACCTGACCCGGATGTCCGCCCGGGAGGCGGCCTCCCGCCACTACGAGGGCGAACTCGCGCGCTACACGAGCCCGCGGGACTGGTGGCGGATCGCCACGCTGCCCCGGGGAGAGCCGGTCGGGTTCGTCCTGCCGGCGCACAACGGCTACCACGCGATCATCGCCTACCTCGCGGTCCTTCCCGCGCACCGCGGCAACGGCTACGTCGACGACCTCCTCGCCGAGGGCACCCGCGTCCTCGCCGAGCGGAACGTCCCCCGCATCCGTGCGTCCACGGACCTCGGCAACGTCCCGATGGCGAACGCCTTCCGGCGCGCCGGATAAGTCGGCATCGGGCGCGAGATCAACATGACCTGGAGCTGACCGGGCGCCGGGCGGGGACTCGCGGACGGCGGCCCCGCCCGGCTCCGGCGCCTCGGACCGGCCGGGGCGGGACGGGCCCGTCGTCCGCGGCCCCCGCGGCGCGGCGGCGGTCGCGAGCGGTGGCGCGACGCGCTCAGGTCACCGGTCCCGAGGCGGCGGGCGCCGGGGCGTAGGCGCCCTCCCGCACGACGTCCCGCAGGCGCAGTGCGGCGGTGAGCAGGTCGTGGTGGGTGGTGTAGAGGGCGTTGACGCCGAAGCGCAGGAGGTCGGGCGCCCGCATGTCCACGATCACGCCGCGCTCCGCGAGTGCGTGCGCGAGCCCGTGGGCGTGCGGGTGGCGCAGGGAGACCTGGCTGCCGCGCCGGTCCGGGTCGGCCGGCGTGACCGGGGTGAGGCCCAGCGGCGTCAGGAGTTCACCGGCGCACCGCAGGAAGAACCCGGTCAGGGACAGGCTCTTGGCGCGGACCCGGGTCAGGTCCACACCGTCGAAGGCGGTGAGCGCCGCTTCGAGGGCGAGCAGGGACAGGATCGGCGGGGTGCCGATGCGGACGCGGGAGATCCCCGGGGCGGGGGTGTAGTCCCGGCTCAGTCCGAACGGGTCGGCGTGGCCGTTCCAGCCGGTCAGCGGCGTCTCCAGCGAGGCGTGGTGGCGCCGGGCCGCGTACAGGTAGGCGGGGGCGCCGGGGCCGCCGGAGAGGAACTTGTAGCCGCAGCCGACGGCGAAGTCCACGCCGAGGTCGTCGACGCGCAGGGGCAGCGCTCCGGCGGCATGGCACAGGTCCCACAGGACGAGGGCGCCGGCGCGGTGGGCGGCCCGGGTCAGCGCCTCCATGTCGTACAGCTCGCCGGTGCGGAAGTCGACGGGCGAGTAGCTGACCACGGCGACCCGGTCCCCCTCGGCGGCGAGGAACCGCGGCAGGCCGTCCGGCGGCACCCGCCGCACCTCGAGGCCCCGGTGCCCGGCGACCGCGTCCGCCAGGTACCGGTCGGTGGGGAAGTGGCCGGGGTCGGTGACCAGCAGCGGCCGGTCCGGGCGGAGCGCCGCGGCGGCGCTGAGCGCGGTGAACAGCTGCACGCTGGTGGAGTCCCCCGCCACCGTCTGCCCCGGCGCGGCCCCGATGAGCGCGCCGATGGCGTCGCCCACCCGCAGGGGCGCCTCCCACCAGCCGTTGCCGTTCCACGAACCGATCAGGTCGGTGCCCCACTGGCGGGTCACCGCGTCGGTGAGGGCCGGCGGCACGGCGGCGGGCAGCGGGCCGAGGGAGTTGCCGTCGAGGTAGACGACGCCCTCCGGGAGCAGGAACCGTTCCCGGAGGGGGGCCAGGACGTCGTCGGCGTCGAGCCGTGCGGCCAGTTCGCGCAGTGCGGCGGGCGCACCGCGTCCGGTGGGCGCGGTCCGTGCGGACGGGACGGTGGTCATCGGCGCGCGGCCTCCTCGCTCGCCCGGCCGGGCTGCCGCGGGGGGAAGGCGGCCGCCATCTCCCGGAGGGTGCCGGCGACCGCGCGGGCGCCGGGTGCTTCCGGTTCGATCAGGGTGTAGTGGCCGGTGCCGGGCAGGACGACCGTCCTGAGGTCCCGGTGGACGGCCGCGTAGTCGCCGAACTGCGTGAGCGGGACCTCCTCGTCGACGGCCCCGTGCAGCAGCACGGTGGGCACCCCCGTCGTGCCGGTGTCGCGCAGCAGGGTCAGCGGGTCGACCTCGGGCAGCCGCCGCTCGAACACCTCCTCGCCGCCGAGGAGCTGGAGGGCCGCGCCGTTGCTGAGGTCGTCCCGCCGGGTGGCGGTGAGGTCGGTGATCGGCGCGAGGGCCAGCACGCTCGTCGGCAGGGTGCGCGTGTGCCAGCGCGAACCGGGGGGCAGCAGGGCCCGCGCCGCGCACCACAGCGCCAGGTGGCCGCCGGAGCAGTGGCCCGCCAGCACGTAGGGCCGGCCCTCGGGCAGGGTGTCCACGATCCGGGCGACGTCGTCGAAGGTCTCGGGGTAGCCGCCCGCGCCGCCGGAGCGGCGGAAGCCGGGCAGCAGCACCTCGAAGCCCTGCCGGGAGAGCCAGGCCGCGAACGGCGTCAGGTGCATCCGGTCGTAGCGCCAGTAGCCGCCGTGCAGCAGGATCACCAGCGGGGCCGCGGGGTCCTCGGCCGGCCAGGCGTCGTAGACCTGGTGGGGGTGGTCCCCGTAGCGGCCGTGCACCGGTGCCAGCACCGGCTTCAGGCTCAGGACGCGCTTCTCCTCCTCGGCCGCGAAGGCCGAGACGGTCCTAGACGTCACCGCGCACCTCCCACAGTTCCGGGAAGACCGGGCGGGCCGCGCGCTGCTCCAGCCAGGCGAGCCCCGCGGAGCCCGCGCTGCCGGGCCTGGCCCCCATGGCCCGGCGCACCACCAGGACGTGCTCGAACCGCCACCGGGTCACGAGTTCGGCGATGTCGGTGAGCAGTTCGCCCAGCGCGAGGTGCGGGTGGTGCTGGGGTCCGGCGTAGACGCGCCGCCAGACCTCCACCACCCCGGGGTCGGAGGCGTAGGGGGTCGTGACGTCCCGCTCCCGGACGTGCCGCGGGACGGGCAGGCCCTGCCGGTGCAGGTACGCCAGGACCTCGTCGTACAGGGAGGGTTCGCGGTAGGTCTCGGCGAGCGCCTCGTGGACGGCCGGGTCGCCCCGGTGCGCGCGCAGCAGCCCGGCGGACTTGTCCCCGAGGAGGAACTCCAGGTGCCGGTACATCGCCGACTGGAAGCCCGACGCCTTGCCGAACGCGGCGCGGAAGCCGTTGAACTGGGCGGGCGTCAGCGCGGCGATGGGCGCCCAGGCGCCGTTGAGCGCGGTCAGCGCGCGACGGCTGCGGACCAGCGCGTCCATCGCCGTGTGCGCCTCGTCCTTCGCGAAGGCCGTCCGCGCCGTGCGCCATTCGTGCACGATCAGGGTGAACCACAGCTCCATCACCTGGGTGGTGACGAGGAAGCCCATCTCGTCCGGGGCCTCGGTGAGCGGGTGCTGCAGCGTGTTGAGGACGGACGCGTGCACGTACGTGTCGTAGGGGCTCGCGCCCGCGAAGGGCCGGGTCAGGGGGTCGTCCGTCACCGGATCGGCGAGAGCGGACGTGCTGTTGTTCATCGCATCTCCTAGTGCTGCGGCCGGGGGCGGGCGTCACACGCCGAGGTGGGCACCGCCGGAGGCGTCGATCCACTGACCGGTCACCCAGCGGGCGTCGTCGCTCGCGACGAACGAGACGACGTCGGCGATGTCCGCCGGGTCGCCGAGCCGGCCGAACACGGAGGCCTCGGAGTACCTGCGGCGGATCTCCGGGACGGCGAGCGTGGGGTTGATCTCCGTCTCGGTGTAGCCGGGCGCGACGGCGTTCACCGTGATGCCCCGGGGCCCCAGTTCCTCGGCCAGGGCGAGGGTGAGGTAGTCGAGGGCGGCCTTGGTCATGGTGTACGAGACGATCGCCGGGTAGGCGACGCGGGTCGCCACGGAGGAGATGTTGACGATCCTGCCGCCGTCGCGCAGCCGGCCGAGGCCGCGCTGGATGATGAAGAACGGCGCCCTGGTGTTGATCGCGAACACCCGGTCGTAGTCGGCCTCGGTCACGTCGGCGATGCGGCGCGGGACGGTGATGCCCGCGTTGTTGACGAGGATGTCCAGCCCGGCCTCCGCGTCCTGGGCGGCCAGGGCCCGGTCGAAGTCCGACCACAGGGCGTCGGCGTCGCCGTCCACTCCGAGTTCGGCGTGGACGGTGAACGCCCGGCCTCCGTCGGCCTCGATCTCCTTGACGGTCCGTTCGGCCGCCGTCCGGTCGTGTCCGTAGTGGACGGCCACCAGGGCCCCCTCACGGGCGAGGCGGTGGCTGATGGCCCTGCCGATGCCCCGGCTGCCTCCGGTGACCAGGGCGGTCTTGCCTGCGTGGCGCGCGGTGGTGGTCAACGTCTTTCTCCTTCGCGGGGTCGCTGCGTCGGTGGGCGGCGTGGCCGCGGGTGCGGGTCACGCGTCGAAGTCGAGGGTGATCTCGGCGGTGCGCGGCCTGGCCCGGCACACGAGGGTGTAGCCGGTGGCGCGCTCCCGCTCGTCCAGGGCGTGCTGGCCGTCCGCCGTCACCTGTCCGGACAGGACCTTGGCGCGGCAGCTGCCGCACACGCCCTCGCGGCAGGCGTACGGCACGTCGGGGTGGGCCCGCAGCAGCGCGTCGAGGACCGTCCTGTCCCGCGGCAGGACCGTGGCGACGCGGCGGTCCCCGGCGAGCAGCGCGGTGACGCGGGTCTCCCCCGCGGCCGGCACCGGTCCTGCCGGGGACGCCCCGGCCGGACGCGGTGTCTCCCGCGGTGCCGCCGGTGGGGTCCCGGCGGGGGTGAACAGCTCCCAGCGGACCAGCGCGGGGTCGGCGCCCCGGTCCGCCAGCACCCGCCGTGCGGTGGCGACCAGACCGGGCGGGCCGCACAGGGCGTAGGTGGTGTCCGGTGCGGGCCGGGCGTCCAGGGCGGTGAGCAGGCGGGAGAGCTTCGCGGCGTCGATCCGCCCGCCGAACGGGACGCAGCCGTGTCCGCGGTCCTCGCGGGTGAGCACGTGCAGCACGGTGAAGCGGTCGACGAACGCGTCCTTCAGCCAGGCCAGTTCGTCGGCCAGCAGGGCGTCCGCGGAGGTGGGCGCCGAGTGGACCAGGGAGACGCGGCAGACCGGGTCCCCGCGCAGCGCGTCGGCGGCCATCGCGGCGAGCGGCGTGATGCCGGAACCGCCCGCGACCAGGACGTGATGGGCGCCGGGCAGCTCCGGCAGCGCGAACGAGCCGCGGGGCGGGGAGAGTTCGAGGTGGTCGCCGGGCGCGAGACGGGTCGCCGCGTGGGCGCCGAAGCCGTCGGGTCCGCCGCGTTTGATCACCAGGCGCAGGGCGGCCGGGTCGTGCGGCGGCGGGCACACCGAGTAGCTGCGGCGCAGTTCGCCGTCGGCGCGGCGGTGCCGGACGACGACGTGCTGACCGGGCCGGTGGGCGAAGACCTCGCGCAGGCCGGCGGGCACGGCCAGGCCGACGGCCACGGCGTCGGCGGTGAGGCGGCGCACCTCGGCGACCTCCAGCCGGTGCCAGCCGGTGCGCGGGGCCGTGCCCCGGTCCCCGGGGGGCACCTCGCGGACGGCGGCGGGCGGGGTGGCGGCGGTGTTCACGGTCTGCCTCACAGTGCGGTCAGGTGGGGGAAGGGCTCACGGCACGCCGTGCACCACAGCACCGACTGGCAGCGGGACGGGCCGAAGGCGCTGTGCGGCCGGGTGGCGCGCGAACCGCAGTGCGGGCACGGCACCCCGCCCAGCTCGACGGTGACGGGGCCGTCCGGGGCCGGGGACGCGGGCGGGGCGATGCCGTGCGCGGCGAGCTTGCGCCGTCCCTCGGCGGTGATGCGGTCCGTGGTCCACGGCGGGGACAGGACCTGCCGTACGCGCCCGTCGGGGTGACCGCAGGCGGCCAGGACCTCCCGTACCGCCGAGGTGATCGCGGGCAGGGCGGGGCAGCCCAGGTAGGTGGGGGTGATCTCCACCTCGAGGACGCCGTCGGCGCCCGGGGCGACCGAGCGCACCACGCCGAGGTCGCCCAGGCCGATCACCGGCAGCTCCGGGTCCGGGACCGCCTCCACCCGTTCCCGTACCTCCCGCACGGAGCGGCGGGCCGTGGCCGGTGCCGACCCGCTCACCAGGTGCCTCCCGGGAACTGCCGGTGCACCGACTGGAGTTCGGCGATCAGTGGGCCGAACTCCTCGGTGTGCAGGCCGGCGCGTCCGCCCCGGGCCTGCCAGGAGGGGGCGGGCACGGCGAGTCCGGCGCGGGCGACCACCTCGGCGACGCGCCGCTCCCACACCGGGCGCAGCGGTGCCGGCGAGGGCGCCGTGCCCGACGCGGCCAGGCGCCGCACCACGTCGTCCTCGTCGAACAGTTCGCCGGTGTAGGGCCACACCCGCTCCAGGCCCCGCCGCATCCGGCGGGCGCTCTCCGCCGTCCCGCGTCCCAGCCGCAGGGTCCAGCGGTCCGCGTGCAGCCGGTGGAAGGCGACCTCCTTGGCGGCGCGCGCCCCGAAGGCCGCGAGTTCGGCGTCGGCGCAGCCGGCCAGCGCCTCGTAGTACAGGACCGCGTAGTGCGTGTACGCGAGCTGCCGGGCCACGGTCACCGCGAAGTCCCCGTTGGGCAGTTCGGTCAGCAGGGCGTTGGTGAACTCGCGCTCGGAGCGGGTGAAGGCGAGGTCGTCCTCGGTGCGGCCGCTCCCGTCGAGCCGTCCGCCGCGGGTGAGCAGGGTCCGGGCGTGGCCGATCAGGTCGAGGGCGATGTTGGACAGCGCCAGGTCCTCCTCGACGGTCGGCGCGCGGGTGATCCACTGGCACAGCCGCTGCCCGAGGACCAGGGCGTCGTCACCGAGCCGCACCAGGTGCACGGCGAGGTCGGCGCCGGCGCCCGGGGCGGGCGCGGTGCCGCCCGTCCCGGCCGGGCGCCGGGTGGCGGACTCCGCCGGGGCGTCACTCGTGGTCGTCACCTTCGGGGCCTTTCTCGGTCAGCGGCGCGAAGTGCTCCGGGTACCGGTACGGCTTGTGGCGGGCGCCCGCGAAGTACGGGTCGTGCTCGTCCGGGGAGGCCGCGTGCACGGCGTCCGAGCGGACCACCCACAGCGACAGCGGATCGCCCCGGCGCGTGTACAGGTCGCGGGCCAGGGCCAGCGCCGTGTCCGGGTCGGCCGCGCGCACCGACCCCACGTGCTGGTGGGCCAGGCCCCGGCGGGCCCGCAGGAAGACCTCCCAGGACGCCGGTGCGCCCTCCCGTGTCCGGCTCACGCGGCCTCCCCCGGAGCCGTGTCCTCACGGGCCGCGTACGCGGCGGCCGCCTCCCGGACCCAGGCGCCGTCCTCGTGGGCGGCCCGGCGGTGCGCGATCCGCTGCCGCGCCCAGTGCGTGTCGTCGCCCAGCGCCTTGCGGTACACGTCCCAGTCGACCGGGGTGAAGTCGTAGTGGCCGCGTTCCTCGTTCCAGCGGATGGCCGGGTCGGGCAGCGTCAGGCCGAGGCGTTCGGCCTGCGGCACGCACTGGTCGACGAAGCGCTGGCGCAGCTCGTCGTTGGTGTGGCGCTTGATCCCCCAGGCCCGCGCGCGGCGGGAGACCGCGGCGCCCGGCGCGGCGGTCCGCGCGTCGGCACCGCCCGCCTCGGTGTCCGGCGGGCCGAACATGAGCGCCACGGCCGGCAGCCACCAGCGGTTCACCGCGTCCTGCGCCATCGCCTTCTGTTCCGGTGTCCCCTCGCACAGCGCGCGCATCAGGTCGTAGCCCTGCCGCACGTGGAAGGCCTCCTCCTGGCAGACGCGGCGCATCGCGCGGGCGTACGGCCCGTAGGAGGTGCGGCACAGGGGCGCCTGGTTGATGACGGCGGCGCCGTCCGTCAGCCACGCGACGGCTCCCGTGTCCGCCCAGGTCAGCGCGGGATGGTTGAAGGTGGCCGAGGCGCGCTGCTGTCCCCGGTGCAGGGCGTCCAGCAGGTCCGCGCGGTCCACGCCCAGCGTCTCGGCCGCCGAGTACAGGTACAGGCCGTGGCCCGCCTCGTCCTGGACCTTGGCGATGAGCACCGACTTGCGGTGCAGGGACGGGGCCCGGGTGAGCCAGGCGCCCTCCGGCTGCATGCCGATGATCTCGGAGTGGGCGTGCTGGGCGATCTGGCGGATCAGCATGCGGCGGTACCCGTCGGGCATCCAGTCGCGCGGTTCGACCGTCCCGCCCCCGCCGACGAACGCGTCGAAGCGCGCGAGCAGTTCCTCCTGCCCCGCGGGCGCGACGGCGGCGGCCCCCGCGCTCACGCGGCACCGCCCGCACGACCGGTGTCCGCCGTGTCGGTGCGGCGCGCCGGGCACCGTCCCGTCGCCCGGACCCCTACCGGCTGCCTGGGCACTCGCATCACTCCTTCGGCTTCGAACGCCCGCGCCCTGCCGGTGCGGGGCGTGGCGGAGCGGGTTTCCTCGTTGCGGTAAGAGGCAGCGCGCGGGCCCCGGCTATCCCCGCCGCTCCCGGCCCGGGCGCGTGACAAAGCTCACGCGGCGGTCCGGGGAGTGGGACCGGCCGCGGCCGCCTCTCGTAGGGGTGACAGTCGAGAACCGCACGGCGGCCGGCACGCCGGAGCGAAAGGGGAAACCATGAGCACCATCAGGGAGTTGCTGGTCGAGCTCACCGGCACGGCCGAGTACGCCGACGCCGTCGGTGACGACGTCGACCTCGCCGCCAGCGGTATCGACTCCGGCGATCTGGTGCGCCTCGTCCTGCTCGTGGAGCAGCGGCTCGGGGTGGAGATCACCGCCGAGGACATGGAGCGGTTGCACACCATCGCCGACTACGAGCGCTTCGTGGCCGAGCGCTCCGTCGCCGGCGCCCCCGGTGGTGCGTGATGTGGCTGACCCAGCTGCTGGAGCGCAACCGCCAGTGCTATCCCGGCCGGACCGCGCTGGTGGACGAGCAACGCGCCGTGACCTGGGCCGAGTTCCACGACCGTACGGTCGAACTGGCGCGGGGGCTGGCGGAGCTGGGCATCGAGCGGGGCGACCGGGTCGCCGTGCTCTCCAAGGACCGCATCGAGGTCATGGAGAGCTACTTCGCGCTCGCCCGGCTCGGCGCGCTGTTCGTGCCGCTGAACCACAGCCTGGCCGTGCCCGAGGTCGCCGGCATCGTCGAACGCGTCGGGGCGGTGGCCGTCCTCGGTGAGTCGGACCTGCTGGACCGGCACCCCGAGCTGCCGGCCTCGGTGCGGATCCGGATGGCCTTCGACAAGCCCGCGTTCGGGGCACTGGGCGCCGCGTCCCCCGAGCGGGAGCTGCCCCATGTGCCCGACACCGACCCGATCGCCGTGCTGCACACCTCGGCGACCACCGGGCAGGCCAAGGGCGTCACCGTCGACAGCGGGTCGTTCCGGGCCATCGCCCTCGGCTGGCTGGTCATGGCGCGGCCCACCGACGACATCGTCCTGGTCAACTGCTGCCCGCTGTACCACGGCAGCATGGTGGTGTCGCTGACCTACATGGCGGCCGGCGCCACCGTGGTGCTGATGCCGGGATTCACCCCGCAGCGGGCGCTCTCCGCGGTGGAGCGGCACCGCGCCACGCACCTGTGGACGGTGCCGCAGATGCTGCGGTTCATGCTGCAGGCCAAGGGCTCGCACCGCACCGACCTGTCCTCGCTGCGGGAGGTCCTGTACGGCGCCGCCCCGATGCCGCTCGACGTGTACGCCGAGGCGGTGCGCCGGCTCGGCTGCGGCTTCCGCCAGGTGTACGGGATGACCGAGGTCGGCGGGCCCTTCGTCACGCTCGGCCCCGACGAGCACCCCGCCCCCGGGGACGTCACCGCCCGCATCCCCTGCGGGCGCGTGGTGCCGGGCATGTCCGCCCGCGCGGTGGACGAGGGCGGCCGGGAGCTGCCGCACGGCGGGATCGGTGAGATCGTCGTGCGCGGGCCGGGCGTCATGCAGGGCTACTGGAACGACCCGGAGGCCACCCGCGAGATCACCCTCGACGGCTGGATCAGGACGGGCGACCTGGGGTTCGTCGACGACGAGGGGCGCATCCACCTCGTGGACCGCACCAAGGACGTCATCATCCGGGCGGGCCAGAACGTCTACCCCTCGGAGATCGAGCGCGCCCTGCTGACGCATCCGGCGGTCCGGGACGCCGCGGTCGTCGGGATGCCCGACGAGGACTACGGCGAGGTGCCCCTGGCGTACGTGGTCGTGGAGGCGGGCACGGACACGGGCGCGGCGGAGCTGCTGGGGCACGTCGCGGGACTGCTCGCGCCGTACAAGCGCCCGCGGCGGGTGGAGTTCATCGAGCAGGTGCCGCGCAACCCGGCCGGCAAGATCGTCAAGAAGCTGCTGCGGGCCTGACGGTGCACGGGACCACCCGGACCGGTACGCGATGACGGGCCGCCCCGGACGGGACCGGCCGGCCACCACGAGGACCCGGTGGCCGGCCGGTCCCGTCCCCGCTCCGGCACACGGCGGGCCGACCGGGCGCCGCGATCCGGCTCCCGGCACGGGCGGCGCCGGCGCCCCTCCGGCCGGCGGTCCGGCGGCCGCTCCGGCTCCCTCTGCGGCGGCCCTCGCGGTCGCGGTGCCCGGCGCGGACACCACCGGTGCCGGTCGCCCGGCCGGCGGTCCGGCGAGCGCTCCGGTCGCGGTCCGCGGCGCACCCGGCCGGCTCACCGTCGACGTGCTGCTGCGGCTGCGTCCGCGGCTGGCCGCCGCCGGGCTCGGTCTGGGGGTCGCCGTCGTCTCGGAGCCGCACCTGACGCCCGCGGGGCCCGCCGAGGCGTCCGCCGCCGCGTCCATGCCGCACCGGCGCCGGCAGGAGTTCCTGGCCGGCCGGCACGCCGCCCGCCGGGCACTGCGCGCGGTGGGGCTGGACTGCGGCGAGATCCCCCGCTCGGGACGGCTGCCGGTGTTCGCGCCCGGGCGGCCGGCGTCGATCTCGCACAGCGCCGGGATCGCCGTCGCCGTGGCCCGCGCGCCGGGCCGGGACACCCCGCTCGGCTGCGACCTGGAGCTGCGGCCCCTCCCCCACGGCGCGGCGCGCCTGGTGCTACGCGAGGACGAGGAGGGCCTGCTGTACGACACGTGCGGCTGGTCCGTGACGGCGCTGTTCTCGGCCAAGGAGGCCGCGTGGAAGGCCCTGCGCGGGCCGGACGGCACGGGCGCGCCCGGCCCGCCGGGAAACCTGCGGGACCTGCGTGCGCGTCCGTCCGGGGAGGCCCTGCGGATCGAGCGGCGCGCTCGTCCCGCGCACGCGGTGCGGGTGCGGGTGGTGCCCGTCGGCTGGGGCGTGTTCAGTTACGTCGTGGGCCGGTCGGCCGTCTGACCCGCACTCCGGCGGGCCGCCGCGGGCACGGCGTGAGGGGGCGGGGGCCCGGCGGGCCCCCGCCCCCTCACCGGTGCGTGTCCCTCACGCCCGCGCGTTGACCAGCACCGCCATGTTGCCCGCCGGGTGGCGGTTGTCGTGGATGAGCTGGTGGGCCAGGCCGATCTCGTCGAAGGAGAAGGTCCGCGACAGGCACGGGTCGACGAACCCCTGGTCGATCAGCCGGGTCACCTCCCGCGCCTCGCGGGCGGAGGCGACGTGCGAGCCCTGCAGTCGCTTCTGCCGCATCCACAGGAAGCGCAGGTCCACGTCGCCGTTGTACCCCGTGGTGCCGCCGCAGATGACGACCATGCCGCCGTTGTCGCACAGGTACATCGAGGTCGGGATGGTGTCCGCGCCCGAGTGCTCCAGGACGACGCGCGGGTTGCGGCGCTCGCCGAGCACCTCCCAGAAGCGCCGCCCGAAGGCGCGGGCGCCGGTCAGCCAGCGGCGCATCGCCTCGTCGTCGGACGTGTCCGGCATGCGTCCCCAGTGGTCGAACTCGCGCCGGTCGATCCAGCCCTCGGCGCCGAGCTTGAGGCAGAACTCGCCGCGTTCCTCGCTGGAGACGACCGCCACCGGGATGCCGCCGACGTGCCGGACGAGCTGGATGGCGATGCAGCCCAGTCCGCCGGCGCCGCCCCAGATCAGCACCGGGTCGCCGGGGCGCACCGTGTGCGGCTCCCAGCCGAAGAGCTGCCGGTAGGCGGTGGCGGCGGTCGCCATGTAGCAGGACGCCTCGGCCCAGGACAGCCGGGCCGGCTTCGGGTGGAGCATGTAGTCGTCGACGACGGCGAACTGCGCGAAGGAGCCGTAGTTCTCCTCGTACCCCCACACCCGCTGGGTGGTGGAGAAGGCGGGGTCGGCGCCGAGGCGGATGTCCTCGGCCGCCTCGTCCCAGCGGCTGGCGAGGACGACGACCTCGTCGCCGAGCTTCACCCCGCGCACGTCCTCGCCGACCGCCCACACGATCCCGGACAGGTCGGAGCCGCCGATGTGGAAGTCCTCGGTGGCGCCCGCCTTCTGGCGGGCGGCGATCACGTCGAGCGGCGAACCCAGCGCCGCCCACACGTTGTTGTAGTTGACGCCGGCCGCCATCACCTTCACGAGGACCTGCCCGCGGCCGACGGGCGGCACGTCGACGACCTCGGTGCGGAAGGCGTCGACGGGCTGTCCGTAGCGCTCGCGGCGGATGAGCGAGGCGTACATCTTCTTGGGGACGGTGCCGATCTCGGGCGCGTCGCCGAGCTCGTAGAGGTCCTGGGTCGCGGTCACGTGGGGTCTCCTGAACGGTCGGGGCGTACTCGGGGGGCCGGGGACACGGAACGGGGGCGGGCGCCGCGGCGGGTCATCCGCCGAGCGCGCGCAGCGCCTTGGCGACCGCCGCGCCGATGCGGGCGATCGGTTCGGGCTCGGTCATCTCGTAGTGGCCGCAAGGGACTCGGTGGTCGTGCAGGGTGCCGTCCACGTGGGGCCGCCAGGCGTCGGCCTTGCCGGCCAGCACCGCCAGGTCGGCCGGGAAGTCCGTGGCCGGCTCCTCGTCCGCGCTGAAGAACAGCACGTCACCGCGGAAGAGGCCCGGGGTGAACTGCGGTGCGATGCGCAGGTTGTTGCGCATCACGGCCGCGATGGCGGCCGCCTCCTCGCGGGTCACCGGTGACGCGGCCGGGTCGTCGGCGACCCGGGCGCCGATGCGGTCGAGGACCGCGTCCACGTCCGGCGCCCCGGCCCCGGGCGGCAGCCCGGCGACCCGCGACAGCAGGGCCGCGACCTGGCGTTCGGCCGCGCCGGGGTCGTGGGCGGTGCCGTGCGGCTGCGGGGCGTCGAGCATGGCGAGCAGTTCGACCCGCTCGCCGCGCTCCTGGAGCGCGCAGGCCATGGCGTGCGCCACGAATCCGCCGTACGACCAGCCCAGCAGCCGGTACGGCCCGTGCGGCTGCACCTGCCGCACCAGGTCCAGGTACGCGGTGACCATGGCGCCGGCGTCCGGCGCGGGCGGCCGGGTGCCGTCCAGACCGGCGGCCTGGATGCCGTAGACGGGCTGGTCGCCGCCCAGGTGGGGCAGCAGTCCCGTGTAGCGCCAGGACACGCCCGCCCCGGGATGGACGCAGAACAGGGGCGTGGCGGTGCCCTCGGCGCGCAGCGGCAGCAGCGGGCCCAGCGCGGCGGCGCCCGGTGTCCGTGCGGTCTCCTCCTCGGCCGCTTCGAGGACCCCGGCCACCGTGGGCGCGGCCAGCAGCTTCGCGGCCGGTACGTCGAGGACGCCGGCCTGGCGCAGCCGGCCGGCCAGCAGCACGGCGCGCATCGAGTCGCCGCCGAGGTCGAAGAAGTTGTCGTGGACACCGATGCCGCCGATGCCCAGGGTCTCCTCCCACAGCCGGGCCACCGCCTGTTCGCGGTCGGTGCGCGGCGGCACGAGCCGCGTGGTCAGCCGGGGCCGCGGGGCCAGGGCGCTGCCCCGGTCCGCCGCGGCCGGGGCGTCCGGCGCGGCGGGGTCCGTGCGGGCGCCGGGTGCGTCGATCCAGTGGCGCTGCCGCTCGAAGGCGTACCCCGGCAGCGGGACCCGCCGCGGGGTGCCCGGCACCGGCGGGAGGGCGGTGTCCACGCCCGCGCTCCACAGCCGGCCCAGGGCCTCGGCGAGGACGAAGCCGTCGGACGCCTCGGCCTTGGCGTGCCGCATGGTGGTCACCGTCACCGGCGCCTCGTCGGCGAGCCGGGCGGCGGCCAGCTTGGTGAGCGTGTCCCCCGGTCCGATCTCCACGAGGACGGGGCGCAGCCGCTCCCACAGGGCGGCGATGCCGTCGGCGAACCGCACGGTCCTGCGGGTGTGGTCGATCCAGTGCCGTACGGAGGTGGCCTGCGCGTCGGTGACCCAGCTGCCGGTGACGTTGGTGACGTACGGGATGCGCGGCGGGCGCAGCGTCACCGTGCGCAGATGGCCCTCGAAGGTCCCGAGGACCGGGTCCAGGACGTGGGAGTGCGCGGCGACGGGGATGCGCAGCCGGCGGAACGGGACGCCGCGGCGGGTGAGTTCGGCCTCCAGGCGCTCGACCGCGTCGAGGTGTCCGGCGACGGTGCAGGCGCCGGGGCCGTTGACCGCGGCCAGCGACAGCTCCTCGTCGAGCAGCGGCGTCACGTCCTGTGCGGGGGCGGCCACGCCGACGGTGGCGCCGCCGGCGGAGGCGATCAGCCGGATGCGTTCGGTGACCAGGGGCAGCATGTCCTCCAGGTCGATGACGCCGGCCAGGCAGGCCGCCGTGTACTCGCCGAGCGAATGGCCGATGAGCGCGTCCGGGCGCACGCCCGCCTCCATCAGCGTGCGGGCCAGGGCGTACTCGGTCACCACCAGTCCGAGGAACGCGGCCGTGTCGCCGGGCTGCTGCTGCTCGAAGAGCGCCGTGCGCAGGTCGGTGCCGAGCGCGGGCCGCAGGATGCGGGCGCACTCGTCGACGGTGTCCCGGTAGACCGCGTGGTCCCGGTAGAGCCCGGCGCCCATGCCGGCGTACTGGGTGCCGCCGCCCGGCAGCAGGAACGCCACCCGGGCGGGCTCGTCCCCGGTCGGCGGTGTGGCGGGGGCGGCGACGCGCAGGGCGTCCAGCGCCTCCTCGCGGGAGGCCGCGGTCACGGTGAGGCGGTGGCGCAGCGCGGGCCGGTCCGTGCGCAGGGTGTGCGCGACGTCGTCCAGGCGCAGTTCCGGCCGCCGCTCCAGGTGGCGGGCGAGGGCCTCGGCCTGGCCGCGCAGCGCGCCGGCCGTGCGCGCGGACAGCGGCAGCACCAGGCGCCGGTCCTCCCGGGCCGGGCGGGGCGCGGCGGGGGCGGCGGGCGGTGCCTCCTCCAGGACGACGTGGGCGTTGGTGCCCCCGATGCCGAAGGCGCTGACGGCGGCCCGGCGCGGGTGGTCGCCCTCGGGCCAGTCCTCCAGGGCGGTGGGCACCCGGAACGGACCGGAGGCGAAGTCGATGAGCGGGTTGGGCCGGTCGAAGTGCAGGCTCGGCGGGATCTGCCGGTGCTCCAGGGCCAGGACGGCCTTGATGAGCCCCGCGATGCCGGCGGCCGCCCCCAGGTGGCCGATGTTGGTCTTCACCGAGCCGAGGGCGCAGAAGCCGGTCCGCTCCGTGCTCTGCCGGAACGCCTCGGTGAGCGCGGACACCTCGATGGGGTCGCCGAGCTTGGTGGCGGTGCCGTGCGCCTCGATCAGTCCGATGGTGCCGGCGTCGACCTCCGCCTGGGCCTGCGCCGCGAGGACGACCTCGGTCTGCCCGGCGGCGCTGGGCGCGCTGAAACCGACCTTGCGGCGCCCGTCGTTGTTGACGGCGCTGCCGCGGATGACGGCGCGGACGCGGTCGCCGTCCGCGAGGGCGTCCTCCAGGCGCTTGAGCACCACGGCTCCCACGCCGTCCCCGGAGGAGGTGCCGGCGGCGTCCGCCGAGAAGGCCCGGCAGTGGCCGTCGGGCGAGAAGGGCCCGTCGGGCACGTGCCGGTAGCCCAGCATCGCCGAGGGGTTGAGGGAGACCGCGGCGGCGAGCGCGGTGTCGCACCGGTGGTCGAGCAGGTCCTGGCAGGCGGTGTGCACGGCGACGAGGGCGGTGGAGCAGGCGGTCTGCAGGGACACGCTGGGGCCGGTGAGGCCCAGTTCGTAGGAGACGCGGGTGGCGAGCGTGCCGAGGGAGTTGGCGGTGGCCGCGTGGACGAGCTCGACCGAGCCGGGCCGCCCGGCGTGGCGCGGGTACACGTGGGCGGGGTAGTAGCGGCTGTCGCCGCTGCCCGCGTACACGCCGAACGTCCCGGCCGTGCGGTCGCCGCCCAGGCAGCCGGCGTCCTCCAGGGCGTGGTACGCGGTCTCCAGCAGCAGCCGCTGCTGCGGGTCCACGACGGCGGCCTCGGCGGGGCTGTACCCGAAGAAGTCCGCGTCGAAGCGGTCCGCCCCCTCCACGACCGCGGCCACGCGGACCAGCGAGGGGTCGTCGAGGTCGCGCGGGTCCCCGCCCGCGGCGAGGAACTCCTCGTCGGTGATCGGCCGCATCGCCTCCCGGCCGGCCGCCAGGTTGTCCCAGAAGGCGTCCAGGTCGTCGGCGCCGGGGAAGCGGCCCGCCATGCCGATCACGGCGACGGCGGGTGCCTGCTCGTCCTGCGGCTCGGTGGTGTCATGCATGGCCTCGGCCCCTTTCGTGCCGTGCGGTGCGGCGGGCGCGGGCCGCGCGTTGCCGCTGTGCTCGTTCCTTGGCGCGGTCCAGGCCGCTCGGTGCGGACCCGGCGGACCGCGGTGGCGCGGGATCGTCGGACCGCCGTGCGACGGGTGCGTCCGGTGCTGGTTCCGGACCGCTCGTGGTGCCGGGGCCGGTCCGGGCGGCCAGGTGGCGGGCGAGGTCCCGCACGGTGGGGTGGGCGAACAGGTCGACGACCGACAGGTCGGCGCCGAAGGCGCTGTTGACGGCGCTCTGCGCGGTGACGAGCAGCAGCGAGTTGCCGCCCAGGTCGAAGAAGTTCTCGTCCCGGCCCACCCGGTCGCGGCCCAGTACGCCGCACCACACCTCGGCGAGGCGGCTCTCCAGCCGCCGCGCCTCCTCGTCCGGGTCCGCCTGGCCGTGCCGTCCGGTGGCCCCGGCCGAGCGCAGCACCCAGTCGTCGGGCAGGCCCGCCGCGCGGGCGGCGTCGGCCGCCGCGCGGTACAGGGCGCCCAGGTCGGTGCCGTCCGCCAGGCCGACGCGTGCGGCGAGGCGCCGCACCGGGCGGGCGGGGGCGGCGACGTGGCTGCGCACCCAGGGGGCGGTGCGGTCGGCGCCGATCAGCAGGTGCGGCTCGTCCAGGGTGCGGGCCAGGTCGAAGGAGCGCAGCGCGGCGGCCGCGTCGAGCGGCCGGTAGCCGCGGGCCTCGGTGAGCGCGGTGAGGCCGTAGCCGCGGCTCATGCCGTGCTCGCGCCACATGCTCCAGGCCAGGCTCTGTGCGGGCAGGCCGAGGCTGCGGCGGTGCAGCGCGAGGGCGTCCAGGTAGGCGTTGGCGGCGGCGTAGGCGGCGTTCATGGCGCCGCCGAACCAGCCGTTCACGGAGGAGAAGGTGACGAAGGAGCCGACCGGGTGGTCCTCGGTGAGCCGGTGCAGCGTCCACGCGCCGTCCGCCTTCGCCTCCAGCGCCCGGCGCCAGGTGGCGGGGTCCAGGTCGCCGACGGGGCGTTCGACGAGGGTCCCGGCCAGGTGCAGCACCGCCGCCAGGGGCACTCCCCACGCCTCGGTGGCGGCGTCCACCGCGGCCCGCACCTGCGCCAGGTCGGTGACGTCGGCGCACGCGTAGCGGACCTCGCCCAGCTCGCGCAGCCGCCTCAGGGCCTCGCGGCGGGCCTGCGCGGGTCCCGGCTCGTCCCGCCCGGAAAGCGGTGTGCGTCCCAGGATCAGCAGCCGGGTGCCGGGCGTGCGCAGCAGATGGGCCGCGACCTCGCTGCCGACACCGCCCAGTCCTCCGCTGACGAGGGTGAACCCGCTCCGCGCGGACGCCTGTGCGCGGGGCGGCGTGTCCGGCAGGGGCGCCAGGCGGCGCACGTGGCGGTGTCCGTCGCGGTGGGCCACCTCGGTGTCGGACGGTGCCGTCGCCGTCTCGGCCAGCAGGACGGGCAGCGGGTCCTCGTCGGTGTCCGCGGCCAGGTCGAGGTGCGTGCCGCGCAGCCAGCCGAGTTCCTCGCCCAGCGACTTGAGCAGGGCGCCCGCCATGGCGTGCGCCGGGGAGGGGCGGTCGCCGGGGCGGACGGCCCGGGCGCCGGCCGTCACGTGCAGCAGGTCGACGGGGCGCGGCCGGCCGGGCCGGGCGGCGAGGGCCCGGACGAGCGCGAGCAGGCGTGCCGGGCCGGTGTCGCCGGCCGGTGCCGCCCCGGGCGTCCCGGCGGTGCTCAGCCCGTCGAGGTGGAGGACGGCGTCGACCGGCCGCAGGTCGCGCTCCAACTGCTCCAGCAGCGCGGTGTGGTCGGCCTCCTCGGCGGGCCGCATCCGGTAGTGGGCGGCGTCGAGCCGGGTGTACGCCGTGCCGTCGGTGACCACGGTGCACAGTCCGCCGCCGGAGCGCAGCGCGTCGGCGACCCGCCCGGCGAGCCGGTGGACGCGCGGGTCGGCGCCCGCCAGGACGAGGGTGTGCCGGCCGGGCGGGACCGCGGCGGGCCGGTGCGCGCGGGCGCGCCGCCACACCGGCCGCAGGAACCAGTCGGGCACGGTGGCGGCGGTGCCCAGCAGCAGCTGGGCCCGGCGGACCTCCTCGTCGAAGGCGCCCGCCTCGAAGCTCTTGCGCAGCCTGGTGCGCTGGATCTTGCCGATCTCGGTCTTGGGGACGGCGTCCGCCTCCACCGGGATCAGGAAGGCGGGGCTGACGCCGATCTCCCGGGTCACCTTGCCGGCGATCTCGCGCAGGGCGGCGGCCGTGTCCCCTCCGGAGGTCTCGCGGGCCTCGGGGGCGAGCTGGAAGAAGAGGGCCAGTTCGTCGGTGGGCGCCGACGGGTCGGAGCGCACCGCGACCGCGGCGGTGAAACTGCGCACCACGTGCGGCAGTTCCTCGACACAGGCCTCGATCTCGTGGCTGTAGTGGTTGACGCCGTTGACGATGATGACGTCCTTGGCGCGGCCGGTGATGTACAGCTCGCCGTCGCGCAGGAACGCCAGGTCGCCGGTGTCGAACCAGCCGTCCCCGGTGAACGCCTCGGCGTTGGCCTCCGGGTTGTCGTGGTAGCCGCCGGTCACGGAGGTGCCGCGGACCTGGAGCCGTCCGGCGTCGCCCTCGGCGAGCACCGTGCCGGCGTCGTCGACGATCCGCATGGCGAACCCGGGGTAGGGCAGGCCGCAGCTGACGAACGTACCCTCCCCGTCGGCGGGTTCGGCCGGCAGCACGGCGTCGGTGACCACCGAGCAGGTCTCGGACATGCCCCAGCCGGGGTGCATCACGTCCTGCGGCAGGCCGAAGGGCCTGAGCGCGTGCAGGAACCGGCGGGCCGCGGCGGCCACGACGACCTCGCCCGCGTTCATCACCAGCCGCATCGGCGACAGGTCCCAGGTGCGGTCCGCGAAGCGGTGGGCCTGTTCGGCGAGCAGCCCGAAGGCGAAGTTGGGCGCCCAGGTGACGGTGACCCGGTGCCGGTCGGCGAGGTCCATCCAGCGCAGCGGGTCCTGGAGGATCCAGGAGGTGGGCGCGTGGATCTGACGGCAGCCCAGGTACACGTCGCGCAGGTGGAACATCACCACGCCGGTGACGTGGTCGAGCGGGATCCAGTTCAGGGAGACGTCCGCCGCGCCGAGCCCGTTCATCTGCTCGGTGGCGGCGGAGCGGGTCAGCACGTTGCGGTGGGTGAGGCGCACCGCCTTGGGCAGGCCCGTGCTGCCGGACGTCATCAGCATCAGGATGAGGTCGTCGGGCCGGGCGGGGTGCCAGTCGTGGTCCTCGGGCGCCTCGCGCAGCGCGTCGGCCGTGGTCAGCCGCAGCCCGGGCCACTCCTGCCGGGTTGCGAGGTCGCGCAGCCCGGCCTCGCGGTCGGCCGAGCACACGATCCAGGGCCTGCCGAGCATCCGCCAGATGCCCTCCAGCTTGGTCAGCGCCGCGGAGGGCGTGGCGTAGGAGGCGGGGACGGTCAGCGGGACGGCGACGAAGCCGCCGAGGATGCAGCCCCAGAGCACGGCGAGGAAGTCCTCGCTCGCGTCGCACTGGAGGATGACCTGGTCACCGGGGCGCAGCCCGGCCCGGCGCAGTCCGGCGAGCACCCGGGAGGCCTCCGGGATCAGGGAGGCGTAGCTGCGCCGGTGCTCGCTGCCGTCGGCGTGGACGTGGACGATGTCGCCCCGGTCCCGCTCGGCGGCGCGCCGCAGGGCCTGCGCCCAGCCGGACACGGACGGTTCGCGGAGGGCGGGGCCCTCGCTGAGCGCCGGGACGGTGGACGCGGGACCGGTGGCGGCGGTCGCGGCGGGCGGTTCGGTGCGGTCGGGCAGGCCGGTGTGGCGGCGGCCGAGTTCCTCGGGGACGTCCTCCGCCGTCACCTCGGCGGCGGTGACGCCGGGGACGCGGGCCAGGTGCTCCCGCCAGGTCCCGGCCGCGGTGCGGTCGGCGGCGGGCAGGGCGCGCAGCGCCTCGGTGTCGACGGCGCCGTCGCCGTCGAGGGGCAGCGTGCTGACCGCCGTGACGCGGACCGTGCCGTGGCCGGCGCGGTGCAGGACCTCCTCGACGCGTTCGGCGGCGTCCGCGCGTCCCGGCACCACGTACAGGCGCGGCGGACGGCCGTCGGTGCCCGGGAGGGCGCGGGCGTCGCGGATGCCGGGCACGGACAGCGCCGCGCCCTCCAGCTCCGCGGTGCCGGGCGCGGGCGGGACCGGGGTGCGCTCCGGGAGCGCCGGCAGTTCCCCGAGGCGGACGCCGGGATCGGCGCACACCGTGCGCAGGACGTCGTGCAGGGCGCGGGTGAACGCCTCGGCGGTGCCGGCGTCGTACAGGTCCGTGGCGTACTCGACGTGGACCGTGAGGCCGTCGGGCGCGCCCTCGGGGGTGCGCCGTTCCAGGACGTCGACGAAGAGGTCGAACTTCGCGGTGCCGGTGGCGGTCGGCCGCAGCCGGTTCCGCCTTCCGTCCAGCAGGAGTTCGGCGGGTTCGTTGTTCTGCAGGGCCAGCATCACCTGGAACAGCGGGTGCCGGCCGGGCGTGCGGGGCGGGTTGAGGTCGTCCACCAGGCGGTCGAAGGGCAGGTCCTGGTGGTCCAGGGCGGCCAGGTCGTCCTTGCGCAGCCGGGCGAGGAGGTCCCGGAAGGCGGGGTCGCCGGAGGTGTCGGCCCGCAGGACCAGGGTGTTGGTGATCAGGCCGATCAGGTGGTCCAGGGCGGGTTCGGTACGGCCCGCGACCGGGGTGCCGAGGACGATGTCCTCGCCGGCGCCGCAGCGGGTGAGCAGGGCGCTGACCGCGGCGTGCAGCACCATGAACAGGCTGGCGCCCGCGCGGTCGGCCAGGCCCAGCAGGTCGCGGTGCAGGGCGGCGTCGACGTCGGCCTCGACGTGCGCGCCGCCGCCGCGCGGCGCGGCGGGACGCGGCCGGTCGCCGGGCAGGGTGCACTCCTCGGGCAGGCCGGCGAGCGCCGTGCGCCAGTGGGCGGTCAGCCGCTCCAGCCGTCCCGGGCCGTCCGGCTCGGGGGCCAGCAGGGCGCGCTGCCACAGGGCGTAGTCGGCGTACTGCACGGGCAGCGGGGCCCACTCGGGCGCCCGGCCGGCGCGGCGGGCCGCGTAGGCGGTGCTCAGGTCGTCGGCGAAGGGGCGCAGCGACCAGCCGTCGGCCGCGCCGTGGTGCAGGACGAGCAGCAGGGTGCGGTCGGTTCCGGTGCCCAGCAGCCAGGCGGCGAGGGGGCTTTCCGCGGTCAGGTCGAAGCGGTGCCGCAGCGCGGCGGTGACGTGGGCGGCGGTCTCCGCGGCGGGGCAGTCCACCAGGCGCAGCCGCGGGCGCAGGCCGCCGGGCGGCAGGACGCGCTGGTACGGCACGCCGTCGTGCTCGGCGAACACCGTCCGCAGGGTCTCGTGGCGGTCGGCCAGGTCGCCGAGGGCCGCGCGCAGCGCCTCGGTGTCGAGGCCGGCGGGCGCCGGGACGAGGAGGGGGATGTGGTAGGTCGCCGCTCCGTCGTCGAGCCGGTGGAGGAACCACATGCGTTCCTGGGCGAAGGACAGCGGCACGCGCTCCGGGCGTACGGCGTCGCCCAGGGCGGGGCGCGGGAGGGCGGTGCCGGTCCGTTCGGTGAGCCGTTCGGCGAGGGCGGCCGGTGTCGGCGTCTCGAACAGGGCCGTGATGGGGATCTCGGCGCCGGTCTCGTGCCGCAGGCGGGCCAGCAGGCGGGTGGCGAGCAGGGAGTCGCCGCCGAGGTCGAAGAAGTTCACGTCGGTGCCGACGGTGTCGCGCGGCAGCCGCAGGACGTCCTCGAACAGGCCGCACACCAGGACCTGTCGGGGTGTGGCGGGGCGGGCGCCGGACGCGGCGGCGGCGAAGTCCGGGGCGGGCAGGGCCGCGGTGTCCAGCTTGCCGTTGGCGGTCAGCGGCAGGGTCTCGACGGGCACGCAGGCGGCCGGGACCATGTGCTCGGGCAGCCGGGCCGCGGCGTGGGCACGCAGGTCGGCGGGACTCGGCGGTTCGCCGCCGGCGGGGACGGTGTAGGCGACGAGCTGCTGGGCGCCGTTGTCGGCGCGGCGGACCACCACGGCGGCCCGGGCGACGCCCGGGTGGGTGGCGAGGGCGGCCTCGATCTCGCCCGGTTCGACGCGGAAGCCGCGGATCTGCACCTGTGCGTCGGCCCGGCCGAGGTAGTCGAGCGTGCCGTCCGCGCGGCGCCGGGCCAGGTCGCCCGAGCGGTACATCCGGGTGCCGGGCGGGCCGTGGGGGTCGTCCAGGAAGCGTTCGGCGGTCAGTTCGGGCCGGTTCAGGTATCCGGCGGCCACGCCCGCGCCGGAGACGTACATCTCGCCGGTCGCGCCGGGCGGCACCGGGCGTCCGCCGGCGTCGAGCAGGTGCACGCGCAGATCGGCGAGCGGGCGGCCGATGACGCCGGTGCGGCGCGGGTCGTCCAGGTCGGCGCGGGTGAGGCGGTGGTGGGTGACGTGCACGGTGGTCTCGGTGATGCCGTACATGTTCACCAGCGCCGGGCGGTCCAGGCCGTGCCGGTCCGCCCAGGGGCGCAGGCGCTCCGGGCGCAGGGCCTCGCCGCCGAACACCACGTAGCGCAACGCGCCCGTCCCGCCGTCCCGTTCGAGGTCGGCGTCGATCAGCTGCTCGAAGGCGGAGGGCGTCTGGTTGAGGACGGTGACGCCCTCCCGGTGCAGCAGCTCCAGGAAGTCCCGGGGCGAGCGGCTGACGGCGTACGGGACGACGACGGCCCGGCCGCCGTGCAGCAGGGCGCCCCAGATCTCCCAGACCGAGAAGTCGAAGGCGTAGGAGTGGAACAGCGTCCAGACGTCGTCGGCGCCGAAGTCGAAGTGCTCCGCGGCGGCGGCGAAGAGCCGGACGACGTTGGAGTGCGGCACCGGGACGCCCTTGGGGCGGCCGGTGGAACCCGAGGTGTGGATGATGTAGGCGGTGTCGGACGGGCCCGTCGGCCCGTGCCGGTCGGCGTCGGTCAGGTCGGCCGCGGACCGGCGGGCGAGACCGGCGGCCGTCTCCGGGTCGTCCAGCACGACGACGGGGCACGCGTTCCCGGCGGCCGGGCCGGCGTGGGCCTGCTCGGTGACGAGCGCGACGGGTGCCGCGTCCTCGACGACCAGCCGCAGCCGCTCCGCCGGGTGGCCGGGGTCCAGGGGGAGGTAGGCGGCGCCCGTCTTGAGCACGGCCAGCAGGGCGGGCAGCAGCCGCACGCCGCGCTCCAGGGCCAGGGCCACCACCCGGCCCGGCCCCGCGCCGTGTTCGGTCAGCAGCCGGGCCAGGCGGTTGGCCTCGGCGTTGAGCTCGGCGTACGTGAGGTGTTCGTCGCCGCAGGTGACGGCGGTCCGCCCGGGTACGGCCGCGGCCTGCCGCTCGAACAGCTCCGTGAGGGTGTGCTCGACCGGGTGGGTGCGCACGGGCGTGTCGCGGGGGTGCTCGCCCGGCAGCAGCACGTCCAGGTCCCGCAGCGGCGTCGTCGGCGCCGCCTCGGCCAGTCGGCGCAGCACGGTCAGGAACCGCTCGCGGTGCAGGGCGAGTTCGTCCTCCTCGTACAGGGCGGGGTTGGCGTCGAAGGCCAGCCACAGGCCGCCGGGCCGGGCCCCGGGCCGTACCGATATCTGCAGGTCGTCGACTGCTCCGCCGGACAGGTGGTGCCAGGTCGCGGGGTGTCCGTCGAAGACCGGTGACTCGTCGAACGGGACGATGTTCAGCACCGGTCCGTACAGCCGGCGTCCGGTGCCCAGCAGGCCCAGGTCGCGGCGCAGGAACTCGCCCCGGTACTGCTGGTGCCGGCGCACGGCCCGCAGTTCGTCCGCGACGGCGCGCACCAGCTCCGCGACGGGTGTGTCCGGGGCGGCGGCCACGCGCAGCGGGAGGACGTCGGAGGCGGTGCCGGGGGTGCGCAGCGCGGCACTGCCGAGCCGGCTCATCGTGGCCAGGCCGAGCACCAGGTCCTCGGCGGCGGTCATCCGGTGCAGGTACGCGACGGTGGCGGCGGTCAGCAGGTCGGTGCGCGAGACGTCCAGGCGCGCGGCGGCCGCGTCGAGGGCGTCGGTCTCGGCGGGCTCCAGTTCGGCGGTGCGGCGCAGGAAGGGGGCGGTGGGGGCGGCGGTGCGGGAGGTGAGGCGGGCGGGCTCGGGCAGTCCGGCCAGGCGGCCGGCCCAGTGGGCGCGGTCGCGGGTGTACCGCTCGGAGTTCCGGTAGGCCGCCTCCTCGGCCTGCAGCCGGCTCACCGGCGCGAAGACGGCGGGGGCCGGTTCGCGCCCGGCGGCCAGCGCGGTGTACGTCTCGGCGAGGCGCCGCCCGAGGAGCTTGTAGCTGTAGCCGTCGAGCAGGATGTGATGGGCCCTCAGCAGCCAGATGGAGCGGTCGTGCGCCAGGGTCAGCAGGGCGTGCGAGAACAGCGGCCCCTTCTCCGTGTCCACCGGGGTCGTGAGGTCCGCGCGGATCCACGCCCAGGCGGCGGCCTCGGGGTCCTCCGCGTCACGGACGTCGATCCGGTGCAGGGTCCAGTCGTCCGGATCCGGCGCGGTGCGGCACCGGGGGCCGTCGTCGGTGTCGACGAAGCGCAGGGCGAAGGTGTCGGCCTCGGCGACGGTGCGCCGCAGGGCGGTCTCGAAGAGGCCGCTGTCGAGGGGGCCGTGGATCTCGACCGCTTCTGCGGTGTTGTACGCGGCGCTGTCCGGCGCGAGCCGTTGGGCGTACCAGAGCCCTTCCTGGGCTCCGGACAGCGGTCGAGGTTCGTCGTCCTGGAGTGGCATAGCGCAACCCTCACGTGGCAGCCGTGGTGTCCCGGCCGGTGAAGGCCCGGGCCGGATCGGACGGGTGCGGCCGTCGCCCCGCGCCGCCCTCGCGTCGTCGTACGCACAGGGCCGGCCCACGGGGTGGAAAGGGGAGACCGCACGCCGAGGGGGTGGGAATCCGTGTCGCCCCACCGCCGGTTCTACGGCACATCACGGTGCGGTACCGGGATCGAAAGGGTCAAGGCCGGTCCGGGCACACGGGCGTCAATTCAGGTTTTCCCCTGGAGAATCGAACCGGAGGGAGTGCGCGACCGGAACCAACCTTTAGGGAAATCATGCGACTTCCCTTTCCGCCGCCCTCTCGGGTGGATCCGTCCGTGCCGCGCGGTGCACTCTCGGAGGGGCCCCGAATTCCCCGTCCGGCCGACGCCGGGGGCCGACGCGTGGCCGCGGAGACACGAAATGGACGATCGAAAGAGGGCTGACGGCATGCACCGTGCGCTGTGTCCGGTCGAGACACTCTACGTGGGCCAGAGAAGCAGGGCCGTCCTCTCCTGCTCCCTGCGCGGGCGCGTCGACGTCGAGGCGCTGTCGGCCGCGTTCGACGCGGTGACCGAGGAGAACCCGACGCTGCGCTCGCGCATCGTGCCGGACGGTACGGGTCACGCGCTGCGCCTCCTCGGGGAGGACGAGCGGCCCCGGCTGGTCACGCGCACCGGTGACGAGGACGAGGCCTACGCCGCCGAGCTGAACACGCCCCTGCCGGTCGGGGGGCCGCTGACCCGCGCCGTCCTGGTCAGCGCACCGGACGGCGACCGCCACCTGTTCGTGCTGCTGGTGGACCACACCGTCACCGACGGCCACAGCAGCATCGCCCTGCACAACGCGCTGTGGGACCGCTACCGGGCGCTGGTCGAGGGGGAGGGGACCGCGGCCGCGGCGGCCGCCGTGTCCGCGGAGCCGCACTGGCCGCAGCCCGTGAGCGCGTTGCTGCCTCCCGCCGACGAGGCCGACACGGCCAAGTACCTGGACGGCCGCCTCGAGGAGGTGCGGCGGCACCCGGTCGAGCTCGTGCCGTACGACGTGCGGCCCGCGTCCGCCACCGGGCCCGGCCCGGGCGGGGACGGCTCCGGCGGCGGGCACATCGAGGTGTGCCGGCTGACCCTGGACACGGAGCGCACCGCACGTCTGCGCCGGGCGGCGCGGCAGTCGGGCGTCTCCGTGCACTCCCTGATCGCGGCGTCGCTGCTGACGGCGGCCAGGCGGCGCCTGGACGGTGACGGCCCCCGGACCCTCGGCTGCCTGTCCCCCGTCGACCTGCGGTCGCGGCTGTCCCCGCCGCTGCCCGCGTCGGTCATGGTGCCCGCGGTCACCACCCACCTGCAGACCCTGGAGGTGTCCGGGTCCCCGGATCCGCTGGAACTGGCGCGCACCGTCCACGCCCGCCTGGGCGACTTCATCGCCCGCGGCGACCAGTTCCACGAGATGCGGATCACCCCGGAGATCCCCCGGAACCCCACGCTGCAGCTGGCGACGGTGATCGCCACCAACATGGGTGTCGTCCCCGGCCCCCGGCTGCCGAGCGGGCTGCAGGCGGTCGACGTCCGCCTCGTGCCCGCCCGCGAGCAGTACTTCCCGCAGGCGGGGCGCAGCCCCCTCATGGCGTGCGTGGTCTCCTTCGAGGGCCGGCTCTCCATCGAGTTCCCGCACTACACGGCCTGTTTCAGCCCGTCCTTCACCGCGGCGTTCCGCGACGACGTCCTCCAGGGCCTCCTCGCCTTCGCGGACACCGCCCGGCCCGGGCACGCCCCCGCGGACCCCGCCTGAAGGCCGCCCCGCCCCCGGCTCACGCACACGCCCGGCCGCCGTGAGGAGTTCCTCCCGCATGACCACCGTCAGCGCACCCCCCTCTCCCCTGACGCTGCTGCCCCGAGCCCAGGCGGGCGACGAGCACGCGATGAACCATCTGCTGACCGGCATCACGCCCTATGTCGCGCGCATCTGCCGGTCCATCACCCACGACGACGGCGCCGACGCCACCCAGGAGGCGCTGCTCGCCATCTACCGCGGCCTGGGCACCCTGCGCGAACCGGCCGCCTTCTACGGCTGGGTGCGCTCGGTGACGGTCCGTGAGGCCGTCCGCGCGGCGAAGCGGTACGGCGAGGAACGGACCTGCTCGCACCTGGAGTCGAGACAGGAGACGAACCCGCTGGACGCGGTGCACATCAGCGATGTGCTGGAGCGGCTGTCGCAGGCGCACCGGCAGGTCCTCACCCTGCGCGCCTACGGGCTCAACGAGGAGGAGATGGCCGAGGTGCTGTCCCTGCCCGTGGGGACCGTGCGCTCCCGGCTGTTCCGCGCCCGCCGCCGGTTCCAGGAGGCGTGGCAGCCCTCGGCCGCGTGAGGCGGACGCCGGCCTCCCGCGGCGGCCGGCTCCCGGGCACGCGCCGGCGGACTCCGCCCGGGGCGCTGGGCCCGCTCCGGAGGGACGCGGGGCAGCCACCGGCCCGCGGCGAACACGCCGAGCGCGTGGGCGCGGGCCACCAGCGCGGGACGGTGGGGCGCGTCGGACCTCCGCAGCATCCGTCCGACGCGGTACTCGATCCCCTGACGGCTCAGCGGGAGACGGGAGGCCGGCTGCACCGTGGACTCGCCGCCGGCCGCTCCCTGCGGGACCTGTGCGTCGAGGGCGCTGAGCACCGGCCCCGTGGATTCCCCCGCCCCGCCGCCCTTTTCCGGCCGGTGGACACCGGCTGCGGGGCGGAGAACGACGACCGGGCCGGCGAATTCTCCCGACGGGCCCCCGACGGCGGTGCCGGCCACTTCCGCGGAAAAGGTCCGGCCGGTGCCGTCGCGCCCCGTCACCCTTTCCGTGAAACGACGGCGACGGCCCTCGGAAAGGGCGGTGAACTGTTCCCGCGGACGGTTCGGCGCCTGCGCGTGGAGGGGGCCGAGGAGACGGCGCCCGCGTATCCCGGCCGCGCTCAGGCCGAATTTCCGGGCGAATTCGGGTTCCTCGGCCGTGACGACCGGGTCCCCGGGGGGAGGCGTGGGCCGTGCAGGCACCCCGGGGTGCCGCGCCGGCCGGTGTGCCGTTCCCGGTGAGGTGCCGGTGGGCGGAGGGAGCCGGGCGCACGGCTCCCCTCTCCTTGCGGGGCGAAGCGCCGGACGCACTCGTGGTCACCACGGACGTACCGTCCTTCTTCCTGGGCGTGGGGGCTGGGAGACGCCCGAGCAGCCGCACTTCGGCCGTCGGCTGAGAAGGCTCCGGCTGGAGCGGGGCATGAGCCGGGCGAACCTCGTCGGCGAGGGCGTGCCGACGGGGTACCCGTCACGCCTGGAGTCCGGTGAACGGCGCCCCACCGATCCCGGCCGGCCGCCGCCCCCGGGTGACACCCCGCGCCGACGGTCCCGGCGGCCGGCACCGACCGGTCCAGTCCCCGCGCATTGGCCTTGGTCGCCGCTTCCCCCGAGCCCTTACGGTCGGGCCATGCGGATTCGAATCGTCGACGCCTTCACCGACCGGCCCTTCGCCGGCAACCCCGCCGGGGTCCTGCTCCTGGACGCCTTCCCGGACGACCCCTGGCTGCAGAACGTCGCCCTGGAGGTCAACCACGCCGAGACGGCCTTCGCCCATCCCCTCCCCGAGGGCGGCGAGGCCGACTGGGCGCTGCGCTGGTTCACCCCCGCCACCGAGGTCGCGATGTGCGGCCACGCGACCCTGGCCACCGCGCACGTCCTGCACACCACCGGTGCGCACGAGGGGCCGGTGCGGTTCGCCACCCGCAGCGGCGTCCTCGTCGCCACCCCCGGCGAGGACGGCACCGTCACGCTGGACTTCCCCACCGCCCCGCTCACCGCGGTCGACGTTCCCGAGGGCGTCGCCGAGGCGCTGGGCGCCCGGCCGCGCACGGCCTTCGACACCGGCCCGAACGTCGGGGACCTGCTCGTCGAGCTCGCCGACGAACGGACCGTGCACGCCCTGCGGCCCGACCTCAAGGCCCTGACCGCCTACTCCGAGCGCGGCGTCATCGCCACCGCCCGCGCCGAGAACCCCGCCCTGGGCTACGACTTCGTCTCCCGCTGCTTCTTCCCGAACGTCGGCATCGACGAGGACCCGGTCACCGGCAGCGCGCACACCGCTCTGGCCCCCTACTGGTCCGAACGCCTCGGCCGTCCCGCCCTCACCGGCCTCCAGGCCTCACCGCGCTCCGGGCGCGTGCGCACGGAGCTGCGCGGCGAGCGCACCCTGCTGAGCGGACGGGCCGTGACGGTCATCGAGGGCGATCTGCTGGTCTGAGCCCGGCACGACGACGGGGGCGCGCGGCCGTGCCGCACGCCCCCGTTCCCGGGCGGCTCACGCCGTCGGGAGCCAGTCCACCCTGCCGGCCAGCAGCGCGTACCCCACGAACGCCCCGATGTCGAGCAGCGTGTGGGCGACCACCAGCGGCCCCACCCGGCCCCAGCGCCGGTAGAGGTACACGAACACCACGCCCATGACCATGTTGCCGATGAACCCGCCGATGCCCTGGTAGAGGTGGTACGAGCCGCGCAGCACCGAACTGGCCGCCAGCGCGGCGCCCGGGGACCAGCCCAGCTGGTCCAGCCGGCGCAGCAGGTAGCCGACGACGACGACCTCCTCGAGGATCGAGTTCTGCATCGCCGAGAGGATCAGCACCGGGTACTTCCACCACACCTCGGGCAGCGCCTCCGGCACCACCGTGAGGTTGAAGCCGAGCCCGCGCATGGCCAGGTAGAACGCGATGCCGCTGCTGCCGATGACCGCCGCGACCGCCGCTCCGCGGCCGAGGTCGGACCAGGGCCGGGTGCGGTCGAAGCCGAGGGTGCGCAGCCCCGCTCCCTCGCGCAGCAGGAAGTGCGCGACGAGCGCCACCGGCACGAGCGCCGTGGTGATCCCGAAGAGCTGCCAGGCCAGGTCCAGCCAGGGGCGGCCCGGGGCGGCCGAGGCGTTGAGCGTGGCCGCCTGGTCCTTCAGACCGCCCGGTTCGGTGACCGAGCCGAGGAAACTGATCAGCGCGGACACGCCGCTCGCGCCGAGCGAGAGCGCGAGCACGAGCAGCGTCTCGTTGCGGAGCGTCGTCCGCGAGAGTCCGCGCTCAGGATACGAATCGGCCACCGGGCCCGCCTCCGCCTGCACACCTGCCTCCACATCACCGATCGGTCCGATCAGTATGGGGGCAGCCGCTGTGCGCCCGGCCGGCGGTCCGCGGGGAGCGGTCAGACCGCCGGTACCGGTTCCGGCAGGCCCACCGGCCAGGTGTGCACCGGATCGCCCTGCTGCGTCAGCTCGCGGTAGCGGCGGGTGGTGGCGGCCAGCGCGGCCTCACGGCCGAGTCCCAGGTCCAGGGCCCGGTGGAAGGTCGCGGACTGCCAGGTCGCGCCGTTCACCCGGCGCCGGCACCGCTCCTCGATCACCCCGAGGTACAGGTCGCGGTCGGCGGGCTCGATGCCCCACGCGTCCAGTCCGGCCTCGGCGAGCGGCAGCAGCTCGTCGCGGACGAGGGTGACCGCGTCCACCTCGGCCGTACCGCCGTAGCGGCCGCGCCGGGGCCAGGTGAGGCGGGCGTCGATGCCGTCCTTGCAGGCGGCGTCGAAGTTGGCGGCGGCCGCCTCGAAGGGCAGCCGGCTCCACACCGGCCGGCTGTCCTCGGCGAGGGCGCGGACCACGCCGTAGTAGAAGGCCGCGTTGGCGATGACGTCGGTGACGGTGGGTCCCGCGGGCAGCACGCGGTTCTCCACCCGCAGGTGCGGGACACCGTCGGCGATGCCGTAGACCGGGCGGTTCCACCGGTAGATGGTGCCGTTGTGCAGGACGAGTTCGGCGAGGGTGGGGACGCCGCCCTCCTCCAGCACCCGGAGGGGGTCCTCGTCGTCGCAGATCGGCAGCAGGGCCGGGAAGTAGCGCAGGTTCTCCTCGAAGAGGTCGAAGGCCGAGGTGATCCACCGCTCCCCGAACCAGGTGCGCGGCCGCACCCCCTGGGCTTGGAGCTCGGGCGGACGGGTGTCGGTGGACTGCTGGAACAGCGGCGGCCTCGACTCGCGCCACAGTTCACGGCCGAAGAGGAAGGGGGAGTTGGCGCCCACGGCGATCTGGGCGGCGGCGACGGCCTGCGCCGCGTTCCACACGTCGGCGAAGCGGTCCGGGGTGACCTGGAGGTGCAGCTGCACGGAGGTGCAGGCGGCCTCGGGCGCGATGGACTTCGAGGTGCAGCTGAGGTGCTCCACCCCGTCGATGTCGAGCTTGAAGTCCTCACCGCGCGCGGCCACGATCTGGTCGTTGAGCAGGGTGTAGCGGTCGACGGCGGAGAGGTTCGAGGAGACCAGGTCGTCCCGGTCCAGTGTCGGCAGGATGCCGATCATCACGATGCCCGCGTCGACCTCGCCGGCTTTTCGGTCGGCGTAGCCGAGCGAGGTCCGCAGTTCCTCGTCGAGCCGGTCGAATACCCGCCCGCCCAGACGGTGGGGGGCGATGTTGACTTCCAGGTTGAACATGGCGAGTTCTGTTTGGAAATCCCGGCTCGCGATGCGTTCGAGGACTTGCGCGTTCAACATTTTCGGCATGCCGTCGGCGCCCGCGAGATTCAATTCGATCTCCAGCCCCATGAGGTTCTTGGGGCGGTCGAACCGCTTCTCCGCCAGGAGTCGCTCCAAGCCCGTCAGACACTTGCGGAGCTTGTCGCGGTAGCGCTGGCGATCGGACAGGTCGAACTGACCCGCCACGACCTTCTCCCCCATCGAAGGGTCCCTCCTCGGATGGGCGGACCGAAGAACGGCCGCCGGGGTTCTGGTGCACAAGGGAGGATGCCCCGCCGATGCGATCGATAACGCCCCGGACGGACCCATCGGCCGCTACGCTGGTGGGAGGTGACCAGTGGCACATTCACGAGGCATGGAACGCGGCGGGCGTTACGGGGCCACGACGAACTCGTGAAAAACGCCGATGGCAATGAGCCGACCGCTCCGCGGTCGTTTTCCGAGGTCATCGCCGCACACCCCACCTGGAATCGGGATGATTTTCGCATTTCACCGGCGAAAAGTACCCTTGTTTCACCGGTCGAAAACAGCTAGCCGAAACACAGCCCGAACACGCGTCGTATAAACTTCGTGCACAAGGCAGAAGGTTGGCGCCCACGGTCGAGCGATCCAGTCGACGAGGTGATGTGGCGGCAGGCCTCACCCCCACCTCTCGCGCTCGGACCCCCGGCCCCTGCCTCTCTGGCCTTCGCGAGCTGACAGCGCCGTCCGCCCCGCCCCGCCCTCGCGCCACTGTGCCTTCGAATGAGAGGCGACCCACCATGCCGCTGCATGTCCCTCCGGCTCCCGCGCCCGCACTGCGTTCCGTCCTGACCGCGCTCTCCTCCCCGACCGCGGTCAGCGAAGCCCGAACCCCCTCCCTGCTCGGCGCGCGGGGACCCGCCTCGCCCGAGCTGCCCCTGCCCGTGCACGTCCTGGACCGGATCACCGCCGAGGGCGTGTCCGCGACGCGACTGGCCGGGTGGCGTTTCCTGATCCGCTGCGGTGATCGCGCCGTGGCCGCCGCGGACACCGTGCTCACCCCCGACGGCTGGGCCTTCTCCCGCTTCTTCGAGGGCCCCTACGTCGCCTCCACCGAGCTCGCGCTGCGCCAGGCCGAGGCGGTGTCCCAGCCGTACCAGCCCCGGCTGCTGTCGCTCCCCGGCCTCTACATGCTGGCGCTCTGGCTGCACGGCGACCCCGCCGCGGACCCGGCCACCGGGCATCCGGCCGCCACCGACCTGCTCGTCCCGCTCGCCCCCGCACCGCCCGGGATCGCGGCCCACCGCCCGCACCGGGTCGCCGAACTGCTCCCGGTGCTGACCCTCCGGGCGGCTCCCACCCGGCTGCTCGGCTCCCCCGCCTGACGCCCCGCGCGATCCGGCTCCGCGTCCCCCGCCGCCCGTGCTCCCGGACGGCGGGGGACGCGCAGGTCCCCGCCCCTTTCCCGGCTCCTCCCGCGCCGCCCCTGCCACGCACGCCGATCGTTCTCGTGCGGGCGCCGAAGGGCCCCCGCCGGCCGGAGGACTCCCCGCGCCGCCTGACTAGCCCCATCCGGCCACGTCGAACCACCCGAAGTGACCGTGCAGTTGAGCTGAACCGTCCGCGCGGGTGACGCGTCATCAACCTGTGAGGAGCGGTGCCGCGAAATCCCTGCGGATCGTCGCCCGCGGGGCAACACTGGTTTCCGACCGACCTATCACAACGGGGGGCGGCCATGAACGAAGCTTCACGCCGCGGAACTGACACGACAGCCATCCCACAGGTCACCACAGAGCGAGAGATCCCACCCATGTGCCAGCACCAGCCACCGTGCCCCTCAGCCGATTCCGCCGACCGGGAGTCCGCCCGTCTCGTGGCGCACCACCCGGAGCAGGGATGGAGCCTGCTGTGCAACGGTGTCGTGCTCTTCGAGGACACCGGTGAGCTCCTGCCCGACGGCAGGATCATCGCCCCGCAGCGCCCCCGGGGCGCCCGCCTGACCACCGCCTGAGCACGGCCGGGCGCGGCGGGGCCCGCCCCGGGGACACGAGGGGCCGGACCGCAGGAGCTCCTGTGGACCGGTCCCGACGCGTGTCCGGGGTGCGTCACTCACCGTAGCCCGGCGCACGGCCGGGGTGACGGCCGGCCGCACCGGCCCCCTGCGCGCGGAGTTCACCGGCGGCGCCTTCCCCGGGCGTCCGCTTTCCGGAAGACTCCTGGAAGTTCCGCGGGTCCCCGTCACGGAGGTGGGCAAGTGGCAGCGCATGGGACCGACGCCGAGGGCGCCGGGGGCAGAGTCACGATCACGGAGATCGCCCGGCGGGCCGGTGTCTCGGTGCCGACCGTCTCCCGCGTGGTCAACGGCCGCTCCGACGTCTCCCCGCGGACCCGGGGCCCGGGTCGAGGACCTGCTGCGCCGCCACGGCTACCGCAAGCGCCCCACGGCCTCGCCCTCCCGGGCGGCCCTGCTCGACCTGGTCTTCCACGACCTCGACAGCCCCTGGGCGGTGGAGATCGTCCGCGGGGTCGAGGAGGCCGCCCACGGGGCCGGGGCGGGCACGGTGGTGTCGGCGGTCCACGGGCGCTCCGGTGACGCCCGGGAGTGGATGCGCAATCTGCGGGCGCGCGCGTCCGACGGCGTCATCCTCGTGGCCTCGGCCCTGGGACCGGTGCTGCACGAGGAGCTGCGGATCCTCGGGGTGCCGCTCGTGGTCGTGGACCCGGCGGGCTCCCCCGCCCTGGACGTGCCCACCGTCGGCGCCGCCAACTGGTCGGGCGGCCTGGCCGCGACCGAGCACCTGCCGGCCCTCGGGCACCGCCGGATCGGCCTGATCGCCGGGCCGCCGCGCCTGCTGTGCTCCCGGGCCCGGCTCGACGGCTACCGGGCGGCGCTGGAGGGCTCCGGCGTCACGGTCGACGCGTCCCTGATCGTCCCCGGCGACTTCCGCCCGGAGTCCGGGTTCGCCGGCTGCAACACCCTGCTGGACCTGCCCGAGCCGCCGACCGCGGTGTTCGCGGGCAGCGACCAGATGGCACTGGGCGCGATCGAGGCGCTGCGGCGGCGCGGCCTGAGGGTGCCGGAGGACATGAGCGTGGTCGGCTTCGACGACCTCCCGGAGGTCCGCTGGTCGGCTCCGCCGCTGACCACGGTCCGCCAGCCCCTGGCGGACATGGGCAAGCTCGCCGTCCGCACGGTGCTCCGCCTCACCCGCGGCGAACGGCCGGACCCGCCCCGCGTGGAACTGGGCACCGACCTGGTCGTACGGGCGAGCACCGCGGTGCCGGCGAAGCGGGGCTGACAGAACAAGGGGGGCGCGGCCCGCCGCCTCCCCCCGACGGGACGGACGCCGTGCGTCCGCCGGCCGGGGAATTCCGGAAGGCATCCGGAAGCACGTGCCGTCGCCGCGCCTCGAAGACGGCCGCCGAACGCGGCACCCCCGCGCGGCGGGCCGCCCGGGCGGGCCGCCGCCGCGCCCGCACCCGGGCCCCCGGCCCCGCTCCCGCCGCCCTATCGTGACCGGCATGCAGTCCTACACGATCGGCCGGGCAGCACGACTGCTCGGCGTGAGCCCGGACACCGCCCGCCGCTGGGCGGACGCGGGCCGGATCCCCACCCACCGCGACGACAGCGGACGACGGCTCATCGACGGACGGGACCTGGCCGCGTTCTCGGTGGAGCTCGCCAGGGCGGGCGCCGCCGAGGAGGACACCCCGTACACCTCGGCCCGCAACGCCTTCCCCGGCATCGTCACCGCGATCAAGCTCGGCGACGTCGCCGCCCAGGTCGAGATCCAGGCCGGCCCGCACCGCCTCGTCTCCCTGCTCACCCGGGAGGCGGTCGAGGAACTGGGGCTGGAGGTCGGCGTGGAGGCCACCGCACGCGTGAAGTCGACCAACGTCCACATCGACCGCGTCTGACGGGGCGAAAGCCTCCTGTGCGAACGCACATGCCCGCCTGCTCGCCTCTTTTCCTGGCTCATGCGATGCGACAGGAGACTTCCCTCTGGCAGATGCGCCAGTATCATCGGCGTACCGGAGAGACCGTGTCCGCTCCTCCCCCGCCCCGCAGAGGGAGTGCCACCGAGATGCCCCGTTCCACGCACCGTCCCCGGCGTTCCCCGTGGACCGCCGGTGCCGCGGCCGCCGCCCTCCTGGCGCTGGGCGGCTGCTCCGCGTCCGGCTCGAGCGCCTCGGGGGCCACCGGGGACGGTCCCTCCGGGACGGTCACCGTCTTCGCGGCCGCCTCGCTCGAGGAGAGCTTCACGACGCTCGGCGAACGGTTCGAGAAGGAGCACCCGGGGACGGAGGTCACCTTCAGCTTCGGCGGCAGCGACACCCTGGCCGCCGGCATCGTCGGCGGTGCCCCGGCCGACGTCTTCGCGGCGGCCAGCGCCAGGACGATGAAGCTCGTCACGGACGAGGGGCGCACGGCGGGCAGCCCGAGCACGTTCGTCCGCAACCGTCTGGAGATCGCCACCCTGCCGGGCAACCCGCACGGGATCGACTCCCTGGAGGATCTGACCGCGCCCGGTCTGAAGGTCGTGCTGTGCGACCGGACGGTGCCCTGCGGTTCGGCCGCGCGAACGGCCCTCACGGCCGCCGGCGTCGGACTGACGCCGGTTTCCTACGAGCAGGACGTCAAGAGCGCCCTGACGAAGGTCGAGCTGAGGGAGGCCGACGCCGCCGTCGTGTACCGCACGGACGTGAGGGCCGCGGGTGACAAGGTGGAGGGCGTGGAGTTCCCGGAGTCGGCCGAGGCCGTCAACGACTATCCGATCGCCCGCCTCGAGAGCGCCCCGAACCCGGCGGCGGCGAAGGCGTTCGTCGCCCTGGTGAAGTCACCGGAGGGCCGCAAGGTCCTGGCCGAAGCCGGGTTCCTCGAGCCGTGACCGGTCAGCACGGCGCCCCGCCGGACCCGGGCACGCCCGCGCCCGCGCCGTCCCCCGGCGGCGGCCGGAGCGGGACACGGGCCCCGAGGGCCCCCCGCACCCCCGGCCGCGGCGTCCCCCTCCCCCTCCTCGCGCCCGCCCTCCTGGGCCTCGCCTTCCTCCTGGTCCCCCTCCTCGCCCTCCTCCTGCGGGCTCCCTGGCGCAGCCTCCCCGAGCAGTTGACCAGCCCCGAGGTGTGGCAGGCGCTGCGCCTGTCACTGGTCTGCGCCACGGCGGCGACCGCGCTGAGCCTGGTCGTCGGCGTCCCGCTGGCCTGGCTGCTGGCCCGTGCGGACTTCCCCGGCCGCGGTCTGGTCCGCGCCCTGGTGACGCTTCCGCTGGTCCTCCCCCCGGTGGTGGGCGGCGTCGCCCTGCTGCTCGCCCTGGGCCGCAACGGCGTCGTCGGCCGGTGGCTGGACGCGTGGTTCGGCGTCACCCTGCCGTTCACCACCACGGGTGTCGTGCTCGCCGAGACGTTCGTGGCGATGCCGTTCCTCGTCATCAGCGTCGAGGGCACGCTGCGGGCCGCCGACCCGCGCTACGAGGAGGCGGCCGCCACCCTGGGCGCCTCCCGCTTCACCGCGTTCCGCCGGGTCACCCTGCCGCTGATCGCCCCGGGCATCGCGGCCGGCGCCGTCCTCGCCTGGGCCAGGGCCCTCGGTGAGTTCGGCGCGACGATCACCTTCGCCGGCAACTTCCCCGGCCGCACCCAGACCATGCCGCTCGCGGTGTACCTCGCCCTGCAGAACGACCCGGCCGCCGCGATCGCCCTCAGCCTGGTGCTGCTGGCGGTGTCCGTCGCCGTGCTCGCCGGGCTGCGGGACCGCTGGATGAGGACGGCCTGACCCGTGCCCGAGACCACCCCGAAGCGTTCCGGACGAGCGCCCGGCCCCGCCGGTCCCGTGCCCGGACCGGCCGCCGAGGGCCTCGACGCGCGGCTCGTCGTCGACCGCGGCTCCTTCCGCCTGGACATCGCGCTCACCGCCGCGCCCGGCGACGTCGTCGCCCTGCTGGGCCCGAACGGCGCCGGCAAGACCACCGCCCTGCGCGCGCTGGCCGGCCTCACCCCGCTCACGGCGGGCCACCTGCGGCTGGACGGCGCCGAGCTGCGCCGCACGCCGCCCGAGTCGCGCCCGGTCGGCGTCGTCTTCCAGGACTACCTGCTCTTCCCGCACCTGACCGCCCTCGACAACGTGGCCTTCGGACCGCGCTGCCGGGGCACCGGCAAGGCGGAGGCCCGGGCCCTGGCCGCCGAGTGGCTGGAGCGCATGGGCCTGGCCGAGCACGCCGGTGCCAGGCCCCGGCACCTGTCCGGCGGCCAGGCCCAGCGCGTGGCCCTCGCCCGTGCCCTGGCCACCCGTCCCCGGCTGCTGCTCCTGGACGAACCCCTCGCCGCCCTGGACGCCCGCACCCGGCTGGAGGTGCGTGCCCGGCTCCGCCGCCACCTGGCCGCCTTCGAGGCCGTCGCCGTCCTGGTCACGCACGATCCGCTGGACGCCATGGTGCTGGCCGACCGTCTGGTCGTCGTGGAGCGGGGCCGGATCGTGCAGGAGGGCGCGCCCTCCGACATCGCCCGCCACCCGCGCACCGAGTACGTCGCCCGGCTGGTCGGCCTCAACCTGTACCGCGGACAGGCCGACGGCCACACGGTCCGGCTCGACGCGGGCCCGGCGGTGAGCACCACCGAGGACCTCACCGGCCCCGCCTTCGTGGCGTTCCCGCCCGGCGCCGTGACCCTCTACCGCGACCGCCCGACCGGCTCCAGCGCCCGCAACCTCTGGCGCTGCGAGGTCGCCGGCCTGGAGCCCCACGGCGACCAGGTCCGCGTGGAGCTCACCGGCGAACTCCCCCTGGCCGCCGATCTCACCACGGTCGCCGCGGCCGAGCTGGACCTGCGTCCGGGCGCCCCGGTCTGGGCGACGGTCAAGGCCGCGCAGACCCACGCCTACCCGGCGTAGGCCACGGCCGCCCGCACGCGAACGGCCGGCGCGCACGGCGAGGGGCCCCGCCCGGCCGCACGGCCGGGGCGGGGCCCCTGTCGTCCTGTCGCTCCCGGTGGGTCAGTCCTCGTACGCGTCCAGCGGCGGGCAGGAGCACACCAGGTTCCGGTCGCCGAAGGCCTGGTCGATGCGGCGCACCGGCGGCCAGTACTTGTCGGCGGCGTTCACCCCGGCCGGGAACACGGCCTCCTCGCGGCCGTACGCGTGCTCCCACTCCCCGCCGAGCGCGGCGGCGGTGTGCGGGGCGTTGCGCAGCGGGTTGTCGTCCGCGGGCCACTCGCCGGAGCCGACCTTCTCGATCTCCGCGCGGATCGCGATCATCGCCTCGCAGAACCGGTCGAGCTCGGTCAGGTCCTCGGACTCGGTCGGCTCGATCATCAGCGTGCCGGCCACCGGGAACGACATCGTCGGCGCGTGGAAGCCGTAGTCGATCAGCCGCTTGGCCACGTCGTCGACGCTGACGCCGGTCGCCTTGGTCAGCGGGCGCAGGTCGATGATGCACTCGTGCGCGACCAGCCCGCCGGGGCCGGTGTAGAGCACCGGGTAGTGCGGCTCGAGGCGCTTGGCGATGTAGTTGGCGCTGAGCACCGCCACCTGCGTGGCCCGCTTGAGCCCCTCGCCGCCCATGAGCCGGACGTACGCCCAGGAGATCGGCAGGATGCCCGCCGAGCCCCACGGCGCCGCCGAGATCGGCCCGACGCCGGTCTCGGGACCGGCCTCGGCCTGGAGCGGGTGGTTGGGCAGGTACGGGGCGAGGTGCGCCCGCACGCCGACCGGGCCGACGCCGGGACCGCCGCCGCCGTGCGGGATGCAGAAGGTCTTGTGCAGGTTCAGGTGCGAGACGTCACCGCCGAAGTGGCCCGGCTTGGCGAGGCCCACCAGCGCGTTGAGGTTGGCGCCGTCGACGTACACCTGGCCGCCGGCCTCGTGCACCTGCGCGCAGATGTCGGCGACGTGCTCCTCGAACACGCCGTGCGTCGAGGGGTACGTGATCATCAGCACCGCCAGCTCGTCGCGGTACTGCTCGATCTTGGCCCGCAGGTCCTCGACGTCGATCTCGCCGTCCTCGGCGGTCCTGACGACGACGACCTTCATGCCGGCCATCACGGCGCTGGCCGCGTTGGTGCCGTGCGCGGAGGACGGGATGAGGCAGACGGTGCGCTGGTCGTCGCCGTTGGCCCGGTGGTAGCCGCGCACGGCGAGCAGGCCGGCCAGCTCGCCCTGGGAGCCGGCGTTGGGCTGGAGGGAGACCTTGTCGTAGCCGGTGACCTCGGCGAGCCGCTCCTCCAGCTCGTGGATGAGCGTGAGGTAGCCCCGCGCCTGCTCGACGGGCGCGAAGGGGTGCAGCTGCCCGAACTCGGGCCAGGTGACCGGCTCCATCTCGGTGGTCGCGTTGAGCTTCATGGTGCAGGAGCCCAGCGGGATCATGCCGCGGTCCAGCGCGTAGTCGCGGTCGGCGAGACGGCGCAGGTAGCGCAGCATCGCGGTCTCGGAGCGGTGCTGCTGGAAGACGGGGTGGGTGAGGTACTCGTCGGTGCGCAGGAGCGCCTCGGGGAGGGTGTCCCGCGCGGTGGCGTCCAGCGCCTCGGCGTCGCCCTCGACGCCGAAGGCGCTCCACACGGCGCCGAGCTGCGCCCGGGTGGTGGTCTCGTCGCAGGCGATCGAGACGTGGTCGGCGTCGACGAGCCGCAGGTTGACGCCGTTGTCACGCGCGGCGGCGACGACCTCGGCGGCCCGCCCCGCGGTCCGCACGGTCAGCGTGTCGAAGTAGGAACCGTGCACGATCTCGGCACCGCCGGCCCGCAGCCCCTCGGCGAGGATCGTCGCGTACCGGTGGGTGCGCCGCGCGATGGTCCGCAGGCCCTCCGGGCCGTGGTAGACGGCGTACATCCCGGCCATGACGGCGAGCAGCACCTGGGCGGTGCAGATGTTGCTGGTGGCCTTCTCCCGGCGGATGTGCTGCTCACGGGTCTGCAGCGCCAGCCGGTAGGCCTTGTTCCCGTCCGCGTCGACGGAGACGCCGACGAGCCGCCCGGGCAGGCTGCGCGCCATCTTCTCCTGGACGGCCATGTATCCGGCGTGCGGCCCGCCGAAGCCCATCGGCACGCCGAAGCGCTGCGTGGTGCCGACCGCGATGTCCGCGCCGAGCTCGCCGGGGGACTTCAGCAGGGTCAGGGCGAGCAGGTCGGCGGCGACGGTGACGAGCGCGCCGAGCTCGTGCGCCCGGTCGATCACCGGCTTGATGTCGCGCACGGCACCGGAGGCGCCCGGGTACTGGATCAGCACACCGTTGATCTCGCGCTCGGCGACCTCGGCGGGGATGCCCTCGCTGAGGTCGGCGACGACGACCTCGACGCCGGTCGGCTCGGCGCGGGTCTCGATCACGGCGATGGTCTGCGGCAGCGCGTCCGCGTCGACCAGGAACAGGCCCTTCTTGTTCTTGCCCATGCGCCGCATCAGCGCCATCGCCTCGGCGGCGGCGGTGCCCTCGTCGAGCAGGGAGGCGCCGGAGGTCGGCAGGCCGGTGAGGTCCGCGACCATGGTCTGGAAGTTCAGCAGCGCCTCGAGCCGCCCCTGGGAGATCTCCGGCTGGTACGGCGTGTAGGCCGTGTACCAGGCGGGGTTCTCCATCACGTTGCGCAGGATGACGGGCGGGGTGAACGTCCCGTGGTACCCGAGCCCGATCATGGAGCCGAGCACCTGGTTGCGGTCGGCCAGCGAACGCAGCTCGGCCAGCACCTCGGCCTCGCTCCGCGCACCCGGCAGGTCCAGCGCGTCGGCGTTCTTGATCACATCCGGGACCGCGGCGGCCGTCAGCTCGTCGAGCGAGCCGTAGCCGACCTGCGCGAGCATCTTGGCCCGGGCCTCGTGGTCGGGGCCGATGTGACGCTGCTCGAAGGGCGTTCCCTGTTCGAGCGCGGAGAGCGGGGTGCGGTGGGCGGTCATTGCGGAGGCCTCCTGGTCTGACGACCTTCGAGGGGCACCACGGCGCGGGTGCCCGGACGGCCTCCCCCTCTGTCATCTCAACCTGAGAGCTTCACCGGATCACCCGAAGGCACCCGGCTTTCACCGTCGGTGAGAGCGGAAGCCGTCGACACCCGCCCTGCTTTCCAGAGTGACCTCGTCCGTGCGGTACGTGGGCCTGAGAGATTCCGGGGAGGATTTGCTCCTTCGGCGCCTCCGATGGTGCCTGGAGGACTCTCCCGCACGGGGTCAGCAGCCGCTTGCCAGCGTACCAGCGAGGGCCACGCACGGACCTTCGAGTGGCCGCTCCGCCGATTGTGCCCTTTTGTAGTGCTTACGGATGAGTTGCGACCAGTGGAGGGCCTGTGCAGACCGACATCGATCCGCGCCACCTGATCGGCCGCAAGGCGTTCGACCGCAACGGAACCCGGATCGGCACGATCGACGAGATCTATCTCGACGACGCCACCGGTGTACCGGAGTGGGCGGCGATACGCACCGGCCTGTTCAGCAGGGACGCCTTCGTCCCCCTGGAGCCCAGCGAACTGATCGACGGCGCCCTCCACGTCCCCTTCGAACGCGCCCTGATCAAGGACGCCCCGGACTTCGGTGTCGGCCGCCACCTCTCCCCGGAGCAGGAACTCCAGCTCTACCACCACTACGGCCTGGACGTGGCCGCCCCGCCTCCGTTCCCGGACCGCGACTTCGGCCAGCTCGCGGGCAAGGACGAATCGGCCTGAACACCCGCGTCCCCGGGCCGCTCCCCGGCCCTCACCCCGGGCAGGCTCCCGGCGGCACGCCGTAACCCCCGGGAAGAGGCCCCGCCCGACCCCTCACCGACCCGCCGCCCCCTGGACGTACCGCGCCCGCTCCGGGACGGACCGCAGGGCCGTGGTGCCTCGGGGACGTACCGCAGGGTTCGTGGCGCCTCGCGGGCCGCCGCGCCCCGCCGGGCCCCGCGACGGCGGCCGCCTCCCGGCCCGGGCGTCCCGTCCGCCCCACCCGATCCGCCGGCGCCCCGCTCACGGACCGCACCCGGCCCCGGCCCCGTGACCGCAGCCGCAGCCGGGCCCCGGAGGCGCGCCCGTCCCCCGTCTCACCCGGATGGCCGCACGCAGCCGCACCACAGACCGCGCCCACCGCAGACCGCGCTCGCCGCGGCAGCTCACAGCGCGCCCCGGGCCCGCTTCCGGTGCCGTCGGCACCGCCGCCGCCGGAACCCGCTCACGGACTCGCCGAACCCACCCCGCCGGCCTCCGTCCGCCCGCTCTCCCCCGGCTTCCGGGTCACCAGCGGCAGCGGTTCCGCCGGTTCCAGATCCGGGTCTTCGATCCGGAAGGTCATCACCCGTCCCGGCTCCGAACCGGGCGTCTCGAAGCGCACCGTGACCCGCCCCAGCCCACTGCCCTGCACCCACCCGTGGCCGTGGACGGCGTGCCGCACGTCGTGCCCCGCCGGCCACCGCCGCTCGGTGGGACTCTGGCGCTCCTCCACGGGCACGGCCTCGGGCTCCTCCCCGAGGGCGTCCTCGGGCACGCCCGCCGCCTGCGCGAACAGGTCCTCCTGCGTGTAGTCGGCCAGTCCGCTGACCCCCACGCCCAGCAACCGCACCCCGCCCGTGGTGTCGACCGACTCCAGCAGCCGCGCCGCCGCCTCCCGCACCACCGCCGGATCGTCCGTCGGCCCGCGCAGCGTCTCGGACCGGGTGAGGGTGGAGAAGTCGTACCGCCGCACCTTCAGCACGATGGTCCGCCCCGACAGCCCCGCCCCCCGCAGTCTGCGCACGCACCGGTCGGCGAGCCGCCGCACCTCCGTCCCCACCCGCACCCGGTCGTGGATGTCCACGTCGTACGTGTCCTCGACCGACACCGACTTCGCCTCCCGCTCGGCCACCACGGGCCGCTCGTCCCGCGCCAGCGCCATGGCGTACAGCGCGTGCCCGTGGGCCTTGCCCAGCAGCCGTACGAGCTCGTCCTCCCCCGCCTCGGCGAGCTCGTCGACCGTGTGGATCCCGGCCCGCCTGAGGTGGTCGCCGGTGGCCGGTCCCACGCCCGGCAGCGTCCGCACCGGCATCGGTCCCAGCAGCGCCCGCTCGGTGCCCGGCTCGATCAGCACCAGCCCGTCCGGCTTCGCCTGCTCCGAGGCGATCTTCGCGAGCATCTTGGAGGCCGCGAGCCCCACCGACCCGGTGAGCCCCGTGACCGCCCGGATGTCCGCGCGCAGCCTCGCCCCGGCCAGTCGCGCCGACGTCCCGTCCCGGGCCGCGCCGCCGGCCTCCAGGTCCACGAAGGCCTCGTCCAGACTGAGCGGCTCGACCAGCGGAGACAGCTCCCGCAGCAGCCCCATCACCTGTTCGCTGATCGACCGGTAGAAAGCGAAGCGGGGCACCAGGTAGGCGGCGTTGGGCGCGAGCCGCCGGGCCTGCGCCATGGGCATCGCCGAGTGGACGCCGAAGACGCGGGCCTCGTACGAGGCGGTGGCGACCACACCGCGCGGCCCGAGCCCGCCCACGATGACGGCCTTCCCGCGCAGGCTCGGCTTGGACGCCTGCTCCACCGAGGCGAAGAAGGCGTCCATGTCGAGGTGCAGGATCGTGGGCGCGGATCTCACAGCTCCGATGCTGCCCTACACCACTGACAAGTCCCGCACCACTGGCGAGGAGGGTCCTCAGACGGCCCGGTTGCGCCGCCGCGCCAGCTCGTCCGCCGGATTGTGGCCGATCAGCGTCTCTCCGGTGTCGATGCGTTCCCCGTGCAGCTGGGACAGCGCGCTCTCGACGTCCCGCCACACCACGCCCACCGCGATGCCGAAGACGCCCTGGCCGCCCTGGAGCAGGGCGTGGACCTCGTCGGGCGAGGTGCACTCGTAGACCGTGGCCCCGTCGCTCATCAGCGTCATGCGCTCCAGGTCGCTGAAGCCCCGCTCGCGCAGGTGCCGGACGGCGGTGCGGATGTTCTGCAGGGACACACCGGTGTCGAGGAACCGCTTGACGATCTTCAGGACGACGACGTCGCGGAAGCTGTACAGCCGCTGCGTGCCGGATCCGTGGGCGGGCCGCACGCTGGGCTCGACCAGCCCCGTCCGGGCCCAGTAGTCGAGCTGCCGGTAGGTGATGCCGGCGGCCGCGCAGGCCGTGGGGCCCCGGTAGCCGATCTGCTCGGACGCCATGGATGTCGCCCCTCCGCTGCTCGGCACGGCCGTCGGCCGCCGCGGAGCGTGTTCGGTCGCGCCGCCGTGCTGCGGGAATCCCCCGCTCGGGCGGAGCCGGGAGCCCGGGGGAGAGAACGGCCCGTCCGCCCCGAGACCGTGTCCGGGGGCATTCCCAGCCGTACCGTCGCCGCTGCTTCTCACGCCGACCTCCGTCCTTGACCTGCCTCCTCGACGGTAGGCAGTCACCAAGGGTGCGTCAACGATCGCCACACTCGGCACGCCGAGTGATAATCACCCTAAGAGTGGTTTCCCGCACCCCTCCGCGGGGAAAGGCTAGCCGAATGCCTTCCGTACGGGCCGTGCGGTGCTCCTCGGCCCGCCGCCCCGGGCGGGTGCCGGGACCCGGACGGCCACGGCCCCTCACTGGTTGCTGGTGCCGAAGTCCTCCGGCGAGATCTGGTCGAGGAACTCGCGGAACTTCTCCACCTCGTCCTCCTGCTCGTCCGGAATGGCGATCCCCGCGTCGTCGAGCACCGTGTCGCTGCCGTAGATCGGCGTCCCCGTGCGCAGCGCCAGCGCTATGGCGTCGGACGGCCTGGCGCTCACCTCGACCCCGCTGGCGAAGACCAGCTCCGCGTAGAAGACCCCCTCGCGCAGGTCCGTGATGCGCACTTCCGTGAGCTCCTGGCCGACGGCCTCCAGCACGTCCTTGAACAGGTCGTGGGTCAGCGGCCGTGCGGGGGCCATGCCCTGCTGAGCGAAGGCGATGGCCGTCGCCTCCCCCGGTCCGATCCAGATGGGGAGGTAGCGGTCGCCGCCCACTTCACGCAACAGCACGATCGGTTGGTTGGAGGGCATTTCGACCCGGACACCTACGACATCGAGCTCGTTCACACAGCAACCCTAGGCCGTGCTCGGGACGTTTGGGTAGTCGGGCAGGGAACGGGTGGCCGATCCGGCCCTCCGGGCCCGCCCGGCTCAGGGCAGCCGCACCCCGAGCGCCGTCTGCACCAGCGCCGCGTGCAGCCTCACCGTGAGCCCCGCCAGCTCCTTGGTACGGGCCTCCGCGTGGGCCCTGGTCTGCGGGTTCCGGTGGCGTCTCAGCGGGGCGACGAGCTGGTCCACCAGACCGGCCTCCCGGTCGGCGGCGGCCTTCATGGCCCTCAGGTGACGGGGCTCGATCCCGAACCGCCCCAACTCGGTGATCAGCTCGGCGACGGTGACCGCCTCGGAGTCGTACACCCCTTCCTCCACCGGGGTGAGCAGTCCGTACGACTCCCACTCCGCGAGCTCCCGCTCGCCGATGCCGGCGGCCGCGAGCAGCTGGGCACGCCCGATGCGGGCCGCCGCGGGCGCCTCGGAGACCGGCTCGTGGCCGGCCTCCCCGTCACGCGGCCGGCCCACCACCGGCAGCGGGGCGGCCTCGCCGCGCTCCATGGCCTCCAGGTGCTCACGGATCACCTTGAGCGGCAGATAGTGGTCCCGCTGCATCCTCAGGACGTGGCCGAGGCGCTCGACGTCCCCGGCGCTGAACTTGCGGTACCCCGAGGGGGTCCGCTGCGGCTCGATGAGCCCCTCCGACTCCAGGAAGCGGATCTTGGAGATGGTGACCTCGGGGAACTCCTCGCGCAGTGCGTTCAGCACCGTGCCGATGCTCATCAGTCCGGTGTCCGTGGCGGCGGCACCGTCTCCGGCACCGCCGCTCGGTGTGTGAACCATGGACCTTCCCTGGTGATCCCCGGACGGAATCCGGGGAGGTCAGTAGCCCCGCTGGCTCGCGTAGAAGACCAGCCTGTACTTGCCGATCTGCACCTCGTCGCCGTTGGACAGGGCGACCTGGTCGATCCGCTCGCGGTTGACGTACGTGCCGTTCAGGCTGCCGACGTCGGCCACCGTGAACGAGCCGTCCGGGCTGCGGCGGAACTCCACGTGCCGCCGGGAGACCGTCACGTCGTCCAGGAAGATGTCGCTCTGCGGATGGCGTCCGGCCGTGGTCAGGTCACCGTCCAGGAGGAAGCGGCTGCCCGAGTTCGGACCGCGGCGCACGACCAGGAGCGCGGAGCCCATCGGCAGCGCGTCGACGGCCGCCTGCGCCTCCGGGGAGAGCGTCGGCATCGCCGTCTGACCGGTGGCCTCGGCGTCGTAGGCCTCGAGACCGGAGATCGAGATCGTGGACGTCGTCTCGGAGGGGCGCTCCGGGGTGACTCCCGGCCTCAGCGGCGCGCCGCAGTTGGAGCAGAAGCGGCTGTTCTCCGCGTTGCGGTTACCGCACCTCGTACACACCAGGGCCGACATGGACGGATCCTCCTGCCGCGGCTGCCCACCGGGGGCATGGGATGCGTACGGGTCGGAAAACCCTCCACCCGTACCTGAGGTCGACGGTTGCCCGAAACCTATGCCGCCCGACTGCGCGGGGTCAACCGACGGCGCGCCCGGACCGGTGACCTGGTCCCGGAACAGCGGACGCTGACCTTCCGCGTCAGGCTGTGCGCGATGGCGAGCGGTCGCGTTGTCGCTGCCCTCTCGCGTGCTCTTGCCGAACAACTTCGCAAACAACTTCACGGGCGATTCCCCTTGACCGAAACAGACCCGCCCGTGGGGCAGGACGAACCCTGACTGAACACATTGGCGGACCCGGACATCCTCACAACGTCCGCCTCCGCCAGACAGTTTCCACCACGCACCACCCATTCGGTGCGCCGACCCCCCGCAACCTCATGCCCTCGCCGGATGTCCCCCATGCACCCCCGGTTCACCGGGAGGACGACCGAGCGTAGTCAGGCCGCTCCGCGGCCCGCAAGGCATCCACGACGATCTTGGTGGAACGCTCCACGGTAACGGTGGCCTGTTCCTTTTCGAGGGTCTGCACCACACCTCCCGGGATGTTGAGCGCCGGCTCGAGGTCCTGCGGCTTGCCGATGACCTTGAAACGATAGGGCGCGGTGATCTTGTTCCCGTCCACGCCGACCCCGTTGCCGGAATCCGTCAGATAGGTGCCCGCCACGACCCGCACACCGTTCACCTGGATCGCCTCGGCACCGGCCGCGCGCAGCTCCTGGATGGCGTCGAGCAGCATGTCCGCCTCGACCGTCCCCTTCGTGTCCTCGATGGTCATCGTGATGCCGGGCCCCTGCGCGGCCACCGTGCCCGCCAGGACGCCGAGTTGCCGTTCCTTCTCGACCGTCTGCCTGCGGGCCTCCTCGGCCTGGTCGGAGCTGTTCTCCAGCTCCTCGCGCTGCTTCTCGAGTCCCTGCTTCTCGTCCTCAAGACGCTGTGTGCGGTCGTCGAGTTCATCGAGGATGCGCACAAGATCTTCCTGCCGCGCCCCGCGCAGCGCGCTGTCGCCGTCGCTGTTCGAGGCCACCTGGACGGCCAGGCCGAAACCCAGGCCGAACAGCAGCAGGGCCACGATGAGTTGGGCCCGGGTCACCCGCGGCGGCCACAGTCCCATCACCAGCCGCTGCCGTCCGGTGAGCCGGGGTTCCGGCTCGGTCCTCGGCACCTGCGCGGACGCGGGCGCGCTCGCGGGCACCTCCGCCGGCAGCTCCTTGCGCAGGCCGCTCGCGGGCGCGGTCCCGGGAGCGGTCCTGGGCCGGGGGGTCTGCGCGGGCCCGGGCGGGGGCGCCTGCGCGGGCGTCGGCTCGTCGTTCCGGTGCTCACTCATCGGCCTCACGCCCGGAACACGTGCCGGCGGATCGCCGCGGCGTTGGAGAAGATGCGGATGCCGAGGACGACCACGACACCCGTGGACAGCTGGGCCCCCACGCCGAGCTTGTCGCCGAGGAACACGATCAGCGCGGCGACGACCACGTTCGACAGGAACGACACCACGAACACCTTGTCGTCGAAGATGCCGTCGAGCATGGCCCGCAGCCCGCCGAACACGGCGTCGAGCGCCGCGACGACGGCGATCGGCAGATAAGGCTCGACGACCGCCGGAACCTCGGGCCGGACCAACAATCCGGCCACGACTCCCACGACGAGGCCCAGTACGGCGATCACGATGTGCCCTTCCCGGTTATCGGCTGTGCGGTACGTACGATCACACTCGGTGCGGCGGGCAACCGGAGGTCGTCCTGCGCGGAGAGGTCCGTCCGGATGCCGTAGTTCTCCTGCAGGACGTGCAGATACAGCCCGTCCGCGCTGTTCTGGAACCGGTCGCGCAACTGCGGGCCGTCCCCCACCGCGAGCACCGTGTACGGCGGCACCAGCGGCCTGTTGTCGACCAGTATCGCGTCTCCGGCGGCCCTGATCGCCGACAGGGCGGTCAACCGCTGCCCGTTGATGGAGACGGCCTCGGCGCCGGATTCCCACAGGCCGTTGACCACCCGCTGCAGATCGCGGTCACGGACCCGTCCGGTGTCCGAGAACCCGGAGGTCGACCGAGGGTCGCCGTCGCCGCCCGCGGTCGCGTCCTCGGCGTCGTTCACCACGAGCCGCACACCGGGGCCGTGCACCGCGACGGCCCCCGCCAGCATGCCCACCAGCTCCGACCGGTCGCTTCCGCCACTGTCGCGGAGCGCCTCGCGCTGCCGCGCGCCGACGTCCTCGCGCAGTTCGTCGACGCTGTCCTCGAGTTCGTCGGCCGCCTCGGTCTCCCGATCGATGCGGTCGATCAGCTCCTCGCGCTCCTTGGCGACGACGGGGGCCGCGACCCGGGCCTGCGCGGCCCCGACGGTCACGATCAGGGCGGCGAGCACCAGGCCGGCGGCGAGGCCCAGCCTCGCCCTGAGGGTCTTCGGCATGCCGCCGTCGCCGTCGGCTTTCTTCCGCGCGGCGGCCTCGGCGTAACCGTCGTCGAGGCTGTGGTCCATGACGTTGGTGATCAACGACATGGACGCGTCCGGACGCGGGGGCCGCTGGGGTGTGCTCCGAACGGGGGGTTGCTGCGGCATGCCGCACATCGTCGCACGCCGCGGCCACTGCTTTCGAACAACCCTACCGGCGCGCCGGACAGGCCCCGTCGGGGACACCTGCCCGGCGCGCCGGCGTACCGGCCGCTCTACCGTCCCGCGCTGTCCACGACCGCCGACCACTCGTCGAGCAGGGCCTGCGCGGAGGCGTCGTCGGGCCCTTCGGCCCACAGGTGGGTGACCGCCTCGGCCGGGTCGGGCAGCACCATCACCCAGCGGCCGTCCGCCTCTACCACGCGCACGCCGTCGGTGGTGTCCACGAACCGGTCTCCGGCCGCCTCGACCACCCGCCGCATCACCAGCCCCTTGACGGCCCACGGGGTCGCCAGGTCCCGCTTGAGCACGTGCGCCCGCGGGATGCGCGCGTCGATCTGGCTGAGCGTGAGCTGCGTCCGCGCCACCAGCCCGATGAGCCGCACGAAGGCGGCGGTGCCGTCGTAGACGCTGCTGAACTCCGGAACGATGAAACCGCCCCTGCCGTCACCGCCGAAGATCGTCCCTTCCTCGCCGCCCACCCGCGTGAGGTCGTCGGGCGAGGTCGTCGTCCACTCCACCTGGGTGCCGTGGTACGCCGCCACCTGCTCGGCGATCCGGGTGGTGGTCACCGGCAGCGCGACCCGGCCGCTGCGCCGCTCGGCCGCGACGAGGTCGAGCATCACGAGCAGCGCCCGGTCGTCCTCGATGATCCGCCCCTTCTCGTCGACCAGGGACAGCCGCTCACCGACGGGGTCGAAGCGCACGCCGAACGCGGCGCCGGAGGACGCCACGATCTCCCCGAGCCGCACCAGTCCCGAGCGCCGCATGTCGGCCGTCTCGGTCGGCCTGGACTCGTCGAGACCGGGGTTGATGGTCAGCGAGTCGACGCCCAGCTTGCCGAGCAGGCTCGGCAGCACCAGGCCGGCGCTGCCGTTGGACGCGTCCACGACCACCTTCAGCCCGGACTCCGCGATCCCGGTGATGTCGACGTCGCGCAGCAGCGACCCGGTGTACGAGTCGAAGACGCTCGCCGGGAAGTGCAGGTCACCGATCTCGCCGGGGAACGCACGCCGGTACTCCTGCCGCGCGAACACCCGGTCCAGCTTGCGCTGGCTGCCCTGCGACAGGTCGGCGCCCTGACCGTCGAAGAACATGATGTCGACCGAGTCCGGCACCCCGGGCGTGGTCCGGATCATGATGCCGCCGGCGCTGCCCCGCGCGGTCTGCTGCCTGGCCACGGGCAGCGGCACGTTCTCCAGGTCCCGTACGTCGATGGCGCTGGCCTGCAGCGCGGAGATGACCGCCCGCTTCAGCGCCCGGGCACCGCGGGAGTGGTCGCGGGCCGTGGTGACGGTCGCGCCCTTCTTGAGCGTCGTCGCGTACGCGCCGGCCAGGCGCACGGCGAGTTCGGGGGTGATCTCGACGTTCAGGATCCCGGACACGCCACGGGCGCCGAAGAGATGCGCCTGCCCCCGCGACTCCCAGATCACCGAGGTGTTGACGAAAGCACCGGCCTCGATGGTCTTGAACGGGTAGACCCGCACATTGCCCTGGACGATCGATTCCTCACCGATCAGGCACTCGTCACCGATGACGGCGCCGTCCTCGATCCGCGCCGCGCGCATGATGTCGGTGTTCTTGCCGACGACACAACCGCGCAGATTGCTGTGCGGCCCGACGTACACGTTGTCGTGGACGACGGCCTTGTGCAGGAAGGCACCGCTCTTCACGACGACGTTCGACCCCACGACGGTGTGCTCGCGGATCTCGGCGCCGGCCTCGACCTTGGCGTAGTCACCGATGTACAGCGGCCCCCGCAGTACGGCGTCGGGGTGCACCTCGGCGCCCTCGGCCACCCACACACCCGGGGAGATCTCGAAGCCGTCGATGTCGACGTCGACCTTGCCCTCGAGGACGTCCGCCTGCGCCTTCACATAGCTCTCGTGCGTGCCGACGTCCTCCCAGTAGCCCTCGGCGACATAGCCGTAAACGGGCTTGCCCTCCTTCATCAGCTGCGGGAAGACGTCACCGGACCAGTCGACGGGCACATCGGCCTCGACGTAGTCGAAGACCTCGGGCTCCATGACGTAGATACCGGTGTTCACCGTGTCGGAGAAGACCTGGCCCCAGGTCGGCTTCTCGAGGAAGCGCTCGACCTTGCCCTCCTCGTCCACGATGGTGATGCCGAATTCCAGCGGATTGGGCACCCGGGTCAGGCAGACGGTGACCAGGGCGCCCTTTTCCTTGTGGAAATTGATCAGCTCGGTGAGGTCGAAGTCGGTCAGCGCGTCACCGGAGATGACGAGAAAAGCGTCGTCCTTCAGTGCCTCCTCGGCGTTCTTGACGCTTCCGGCGGTACCGAGTGGCTTCTCCTCGTTGGCATAGGTGAGCTCCATTCCGAGCTCTTCACCGTCACCGAAGTAGTTCTTGACCAGTGACGCCAGGAACTGGACGGTCACAACGGTTTCGTTGAGCCCATGCCTTTTGAGCAGCCGCAGAACGTGCTCCATGATCGGCCGGTTGGCCACCGGCAGGAGCGGCTTGGGCATGCTTGAGGTCATGGGACGAAGGCGGGTGCCTTCGCCTCCGGCCATCACGACGGCCTTCATGTCGGAAGCGTCCTCCTCGAAGAGACGACGGTCTGACCGACTTCACCCGTCAGGAGTGTCTCGCACTTTTTCCCTGGGGGCCATCGCGCCACCTTGCGCGTGCCCGTCACGAGTTCAATCGGCCATGGCGTCCGCCCGAACCAGACGGCGGACTTGGACCACGTAGAGGACTCCTGCCCACCAATAGAGGGTTGTACCCCATCCGGCGAACGCCCATCCGAAAATAGCAGCGAGTGACGAGATCCAGCCGGTTCCGTCACTGAGCAGGAGCAACGGGAAGGCATACATCAAGTTGAAGGTGGCCGCCTTCCCCAGGAAGTTCACCTGCGGCGGCGGATAGCCGTGCCGCCGGAGGATGCCCACCATCACCAGCAGAACGAGCTCACGCGCCAACAGCACGGCGGTGAGCCAGAGCGGCAGAATCTCGCGCCAGGTGAGACCGACCAGGGTCGAGAGAATGTAGAGCCGGTCGGCCGCGGGATCGAGAAGCCGGCCGAGGCTGCTGATCTGGTTCCACCGGCGCGCGAGCTTGCCGTCCAGGTAGTCGCTGACGCCGCTGAGAGCCAGCACCAGGAGCGCCCAGCCGTCACTCTTCGGGCCACCGAACTCGGGCCTGAGGATCAGCCACAGGAAGAGGGGTACGCCAACGAGCCGCGCCATGCTGAGCATGTTCGGGATGGTGAGGACGCGGTCCGTCTGGACCCGCGTCTCCTGGACCTCCACCCGGGAGCCTCCTGTGAGAAACGTGCCGATGATGCCCCCCGACCTTACCTCAACGCAAAAAAGCTCCGGCTCTCGGGCTGCATGCCCAAGAGCCGGAGCTCTAAAAGGAGTTCGGCGGCGTCCTACTCTCCCACAGGGTCCCCCCTGCAGTACCATCGGCGCTGTAAGGCTTAGCTTCCGGGTTCGGAATGTAACCGGGCGTTTCCCCTACGCTATGACCACCGAAACACTATGAAACAATCAACAACCGGCTTCGGGTTGTTCGTGGTTTCAGAACCAACACAGTGGACGCGAGCAACTGAGGACAAGCCCTCGGCCTATTAGTACCGGTCAACTCCACACGTTACCGTGCTTCCATATCCGGCCTATCAACCCAGTCGTCTACTGGGAGCCTTACCCCATCAAGTGGGTGGGAGTCCTCATCTCGAAGCAGGCTTCCCGCTTAGATGCTTTCAGCGGTTATCCCTCCCGAACGTAGCCAACCAGCCATGCCCTTGGCAGAACAACTGGCACACCAGAGGTTCGTCCGTCCCGGTCCTCTCGTACTAGGGACAGCCCTTCTCAAGACTCCTGCGCGCACAGCGGATAGGGACCGAACTGTCTCACGACGTTCTAAACCCAGCTCGCGTACCGCTTTAATGGGCGAACAGCCCAACCCTTGGGACCGACTCCAGCCCCAGGATGCGACGAGCCGACATCGAGGTGCCAAACCATCCCGTCGATATGGACTCTTGGGGAAGATCAGCCTGTTATCCCCGGGGTACCTTTTATCCGTTGAGCGACGGCGCTTCCACAAGCCACCGCCGGATCACTAGTCCCGACTTTCGTCCCTGCTCGACCCGTCGGTCTCACAGTCAAGCTCCCTTGTGCACTTACACTCAACACCTGATTGCCAACCAGGCTGAGGGAACCTTTGGGCGCCTCCGTTACCCTTTAGGAGGCAACCGCCCCAGTTAAACTACCCATCAGACACTGTCCCTGATCCGGATCACGGACCCAGGTTAGACATCCAGCACGACCAGACTGGTATTTCAACGACGACTCCACCCGAACTGGCGTCCGAGCTTCACAGTCTCCCAGCTATCCTACACAAGCCGAACCGAACACCAATATCAAACTGTAGTAAAGGTCCCGGGGTCTTTCCGTCCTGCTGCGCGAAACGAGCATCTTTACTCGTAGTGCAATTTCACCGGGCCTATGGTTGAGACAGTCGAGAAGTCGTTACGCCATTCGTGCAGGTCGGAACTTACCCGACAAGGAATTTCGCTACCTTAGGATGGTTATAGTTACCACCGCCGTTTACTGGCGCTTAAGTTCTCAGCTTCGCCCACCCGAAGGTGAGCTAACCGGTCCCCTTAACGTTCCAGCACCGGGCAGGCGTCAGTCCGTATACATCGCCTTACGGCTTCGCACGGACCTGTGTTTTTAGTAAACAGTCGCTTCTCGCTGGTCTCTGCGGCCACCCCCAGCTCCGGCAGCAAGTGCCGTCACCGGATGTGGCCCCCCTTCTCCCGAAGTTACGGGGGCATTTTGCCGAGTTCCTTAACCATAGTTCACCCGAACGCCTCGGTATTCTCTACCTGACCACCTGAGTCGGTTTAGGGTACGGGCCGCCATGAAACTCGCTAGAGGCTTTTCTCGACAGCATAGGATCATCCACTTCACCACAATCGGCTCGGCATCAGGTCTCACCCTCATGAGTGGCGGATTTGCCTACCACTCGGGCTACACCCTTACCCCGGGACAACCACCGCCCGGGCTGGACTACCTTCCTGCGTCACCCCATCACTCACCTACTAACCGCTTGGGCCGGCGGCTCCACCACTCCCCTTCACCCGAAGGATCCGGGGCGGCTTCACGGCCTTAGCATCACGATGCTCGGTGTTTGACGCTTCACAGCGGGTACCGGAATATCAACCGGTTATCCATCGACTACGCCTGTCGGCCTCGCCTTAGGTCCCGACTTACCCTGGGCAGATCAGCTTGACCCAGGAACCCTTAGTCAATCGGCGCACACGTTTCTCACGTGTGAATCGCTACTCATGCCTGCATTCTCACTCGTCAACCGTCCACAACTCGCTTCCGCGGCTGCTTCACCCGGCAGACGACGCTCCCCTACCCATCACAGCACCCGTTGGGGCTTATTGCTGCAATGACACGACTTCGGCGGTACGCTTGAGCCCCGCTACATTGTCGGCGCGGAATCACTAGACCAGTGAGCTATTACGCACTCTTTCAAGGGTGGCTGCTTCTAAGCCAACCTCCTGGTTGTCTGTGCGACTCCACATCCTTTCCCACTTAGCGTACGCTTAGGGGCCTTAGTCGATGCTCTGGGCTGTTTCCCTCTCGACCATGGAGCTTATCCCCCACAGTCTCACTGCCGCGCTCTCACTTACCGGCATTCGGAGTTTGGCTAAGGTCAGTAACCCGGTAGGGCCCATCGCCTATCCAGTGCTCTACCTCCGGCAAGAAACACACGACGCTGCACCTAAATGCATTTCGGGGAGAACCAGCTATCACGGAGTTTGATTGGCCTTTCACCCCTAACCACAGGTCATCCCCCAGGTTTTCAACCCTGGTGGGTTCGGTCCTCCACGAAGTCTTACCTCCGCTTCAACCTGCCCATGGCTAGATCACTCCGCTTCGGGTCTTGAGCGTGCTACTGAAGCGCCCTGTTCGGACTCGCTTTCGCTACGGCTACCCCACCCGGGTTAACCTCGCAACACACCGCAAACTCGCAGGCTCATTCTTCAAAAGGCACGCAGTCACGAGACACCAGCAAGCTGATGTCCGACGCTCCCACGGCTTGTAGGCACACGGTTTCAGGTACTATT